>NZ_CP047135.1:3640000-3992500 GCF_009832905.1 Stenotrophomonas sp. 364 | reverse complement strand
CTCAGGTCCATCGTGGTGTACTGGTTTTCATGGGTGATCTGCGGCGGTGCCAGCCCGGGCACCTGATGCGCCACGGCGGTCAGCGGGATCATCTCGCCGTTGCCGGCACGCACGTAGATCTCATCCAGCGCACGCGGGGTGGCGGTCTGTTCGGGCAATGCGTTGACCACCACGCTGTACTGGTTGATATCCGAGTAGATGGTGGAGATCTGGCGCTGGCCGAACGCGCCGTACAGCGCGCCGTCGATCGCACCCACCGACACGCCCAGGCGCGCGGCCTTGGCACGGTCGATCACCACGTTCTGGCGCAGCCCGGCGGTGTCCACGTCGGTGCCCACGTCGCGCAGTTTCGGATTCTTCTTCAGCGCGGCCTGCACCTTGGGCAGCCATTCCTGCAACTGGGCCAGGTCATTGCCCTGCAGCGACACGCGGTATTGCGCGCCTTGGCTGTTGCCGCCACCGCCGTCGCTGGGCAGATCCTGGATCGCGCGCAGGCGCAGCTGCAGGTCGGGATAGCGGTCGGCCTTGGCGCTCAGCCGTGCCAGCGCCAGCGCGGTGGTTTCCTTGCGGCCTTCCTTGCGGGTCTTCAGCTGCACGTTGAACTGCGCGCTGGAGCCCTGGCGGCCACTGCCCAGGCGCACGCCCACGGTCTTCACCGCCGGGTCGGCCATCAGCATGTCGGTGATGCGGCGCTGGCGGTTGACCATGTCCTCGAAGGACACCGTGGCGCTGGAGTTGGCGCGGCCCCAGATCAGGCCGGTGTCCTGGGCCGGGAACGAACCCTTCTTTACCGCCCCGCCCAGCATCACCGTGGCCACGATCAGCAGGATCGGGGTGAGCGACAGCAGCAGGGCGTGGCGCAGCGAGAAGTCCAGGCAGACCGTGTACACGCGCAGCATGCGGTCGTGCGCGGCGTCCAGGAAGCGGCCGATCCGCGAGGGCTTGTCCGGCTCGGCGTGCGCGCTCAGGAAGCGACTGCACAGCGCCGGGGTGAGCGTGAGCGAGACGATCATCGACACCACGATCGCCGCCACCAGGGTGATGGTGAACTCGCGGAAGAACGCGCCCACCATGCCGCTGGCAAACAGCAGCGGGATGAATACCGCCACCAGCGAGGCGGTGATGGAGACGATGGTGAAGCCGATCTCGCGCGCGCCGGTCAGTGCGGCCTGCATGCGGGGCATGCCTTCGTCGAGATGGCGCATGACGTTTTCGATCACCACGATCGCATCGTCGACCACGAACCCGATCGCGATCACCAGCGCCAGCAGGCTCAGGTTGTTCAGGGTGAAGCCGAACACGTACATCACCAGCGCCGCGCCGGCCAGCGACAACGGCACGGTGACCGCCGCGATCAGGGTCGGCGCCAGCCGGCGCAGGAACAGCGCCATGGTCAGGATCACCATCGCCAGGCTGATCAGCAAGGTGATCTGCACTTCGTGCAGCGACGAGCGGATGGTCGGGGTGCGGTCGAAGTACGGGGTCATCACCGTGCCAGGCTGCAGGTAGTCGCGCAGCATCGGGATCTGCGCCTTGACCCGGTCCACGGTCTCCACGATGTTGGCGCCGGCGCGGGTGAACACATACATCACCACCGCCGGTTTGTGGTCGAACCACGCGGCCTGGTAGGCGTCCTGCTGGCCGTCGTAGACGTTGGCCACGTCCTTGAGGCGGATCACCCGGCCATCGTCCTGGGTCTTGATGACCAGGTTGGCGAAGTCGGCGGCGCGCGCCACCGAGTCGTTGGCGATGATCGCGGTGGTGGTGTTGCCGTCGGTGAGGAAACCGGTGGGCGAGGTCACGTTGGCCGCGCGTACCGCGTTGCGCAGGTCATCGGGGGTGAGGTTGAGCGCGTTGAGCAGGCGCAGGTTCACGTCCACCCGCACCGCCGGCGTGGACGCACCGGCGATATCCACCGAGGACACCCCGCTGATCTGGCGGATGCGCTGGGCCAGCAGCGAGTCGGCGACGTTGTACAGCTCGTCGGCCGACTGGGTCTGCGAGGTGAGCGCGATGGCGATCACCGGGTCGTCGTTGGGGTTGGCCTTCTGGAACATCGGCGAGCCGAGCCCGGACGGCAGGTCGGCCTGGGCCGAATTGATCGCGGTCTGCACGTCCAGTGCGGCCGAGTCGATGTCGACCCCGCTCTGGAAGATCATGAAGACCAGCGAGCTGCCTTCGGAGCTGGACGAGCGCATCTGATCCACGCCGGGCAGCTGGCCCAGGTGGCGTTCCAGCGGCGCGGTGACCGTGGAGGCCATGGTGGTGGCGTCCGCGCCGGACTGGCTGGCGTGCACGAAGATCACCGGAATCTGGATGTTCGGCAGCGCCGATACGCCCAGTTTCAGGTAGCAGAACAGGCCAACCACGAACAGGCCGATGGCCAGCAGCGCGGTGCCGATCGGGCGGCGGATGAAGGGGCCGGAAATGTTCATGCCGACGCCTTCGGCGTGCACGGGCAGCAGCGGTTCATGCGCGGTCCTGGGCGCTGGCGTGGCGCAGCGCGCGCTGCTCGCGGCGCTCGCGCATCCACTCGGAGAAGCGTTCCATGTACAGGTAGATCACCGGCGTGGTGTACAGGGTGACCAACTGCGACAGCAGCAGGCCGCCGACGATGGCAATGCCCAGCGGGCGGCGCAGTTCCGAGCCGATGCCGGTGCCCAGTGCCAGCGGCAGCGCGCCGAGCATGGCTGCGGCGGTGGTCATCATGATCGGGCGGAAGCGCAGCAGGCAGGCACGGCGGATCGCGTCGTGTGCGTTGGCACCGGCGCGGCGCGCTTCGATGGCGAAGTCGACCATCATGATGCCGTTCTTCTTGACGATGCCGATCAGCAGCACGATGCCGACGATGCCGTCCACTGACAGCGGCAGCCCGCACACCATCAATGCCAGCAGCGCACCGACGCCGGCCGGGGGCAGGGTTGAGATGATGGTGAAGGGGTGGATGTAGCTTTCATACAGCACGCCCAGCACGATGTAGATCAGCACCAGCGAGGCCAGCAGCAGCCACACCACGTCGGTCTGGCTGCCGGTGAATTCGGCGGCCTTGCCGATGAACTGCGCATGCACCTGCGAGGGCATGTCCAGGCCGGCCTTGGTCTCTTCGATGGCCTTGACCGCGTCGGAAAGCGAATACCCCGGGGCGATGTTGAAGGACACCGTCACCGCAGGCAGCTGCTGCTGGTGGCTCACCACCAGCGGGGTGCTGGTGATCTTGCCCTCGGCCAGCGCCGCCAGCGGGATGATGTTGCCCGCGCCCACCGGAATTCCGGTGTTCTGCGCACCGATGCCGGTGGCGGTGGACGAGTTGGACGAGCTGACCTGGCCGAAGTTGGTGGCGTTGCTGCCGGTCAGCGCGCCGGCGCCGTTGGAGGCCACCGCCAGCTGGTTCATCAGCGCGGTGCTGGTGCGGAATTCCGGGGCCACTTCCAGCACCACGCGGTACTGGTTGAGCTCGGTGAAGATGGTGGAGATCTGGCGCTGGCCGAACGCGTCGTACAGGGTGTCGTCGATGGTCTGCATCGGCACGCCCAGCACGCTGGCCTTGTCGCGGTCGATGGTCAGTTCCAGCGCACGGCCCTGGTTGGACAGGTTGTTGTCCACGTCGGCCAGTTCCGGGCGCTGGCGCAGCGCTTCGGTGAGGCGGGTGGCCTGCAGCGCGACCTGCGCGCTGTCCACGTCCGACAGCGAGTACTGGTACTCGGTGGCGGCCACGCGGGTGTCCAGGGTGACGTCCTGCACCGGCTTGAGGTACAGCGCCACGCCGGGAATACCGGCCACGGCCTGCTGCAGGCGCGGCAGGATCTCATCCAGCCCGTCGCGGTCGCCGCGCTCCTTGAGCACGATCGACAGCTGGCCCTGGTTGAGGGTGGGGTTCATGCTGCCGGCGCCGATGAAGGCCGACACGCCAGTCACCGCCGGGTCCTTGCGCAGCGCCTCGGCCACGGCCTTGGTGCGCTGTTCCATCTGCGGGAAGGCGATGTTCTGGTCGGCCTGGACCACGCCGGTGATCAGGCCGGTGTCCTGCTCGGGCAGCAGGCCCTTGGGGATCACCACGTACAGCAGCACCGTGAGCACCAACGCGCCGGCGGCCACCGCCAGGGTCATGCGTTGGTGGTCCAGCACCCAGTCCAGGCTGCGCTCGTAGGCCCCCACGGTGCGCGTCCACAGGTTTTCCTTGCCGGCCGCCGCCGCGCGCTCGTGGGCGTCTTCGCCTTCGGGCAGCGCGTCGGGCTTGAGCAGGTAGGCGCACATCATCGGGGTGAGCGTCAGCGAGATCAGCATCGACAAGGTCACCGCGATGCTCAGCACCCAGGCGAACTCGTGGAACAGGCGTCCGGTCACGCCGGGCATCAGCAGCAGCGGCAGGAACACGGCCACCAGCGAGATGGTCAGCGACAGCACGGTGAAGCCGATCTGGCGCGCACCGATCTCGGCCGCTTCCGGGCCGCTCTTGCCCTGTTCGATGTAGCGCACGATGTTCTCGATCATCACGATCGCGTCGTCGACCACGAAGCCGGTGGCCACCACCAGCGCCATCAGCGACAGGTTGTCCAGCGACATGCCGGCAAAGGCCATCACCCCGAAGGTGCCGGCCAGCGACAGCGGCACCGCCACCGAGGGAATGATGGTGGCCCACAGCCGGCGCAGGAACACGAAGATCACCGCCACCACCAGGCAGATGGTGAGGATCAGGGTGAACTGCACTTCATGCACCGAGGCGCGGATGGTCTCGGTACGGTCGGAGAAGATCTCCAGGTGCACGTCGGCCGGCAGCACGTTCTGCAGCTGCGGGATCAAGGCGCGGATGCGCTCGACGGTCTGCACGATGTTGGCGCCCGGCTGGCGGCGCACTTCCAGCAGCACCGCCGGCTTGCCATCGGCCCAGGCGGCCAGCTGGTCGTTCTCCACGCCATCGACCACGTTGGCCACGTCCGACAACCGCACCGGGCGGCCGTTCTTGTAGCTGATGATGGTGTCGCGGTACTCGGCGGCGCTGGTCAGCTGGTCGTTGGTGCCGATCGAATAGGACTGGGTCTTGCCGTTGAGCGAGCCCTTGGGCGCGTTGACGTTGGCCTGGGTCAGCGCGCTGCGCAGTTCTTCCAGGGTCAGGCCCATGTTGGACAGCTGCGCCGGGTTGACCTGGATGCGCACGGCCGGGCGCACGTTGCCGGCGATGGAGACCAGGCCCACGCCCTGCACCTGCGACAGGCGCTGGGCCAGGATGGAGTCGGCGTAGTTGTTGACCTCGCGCAGCGGGCGCGTGTCGGAGGTGAGCTTGAGGGTGACGATGGCCGCGTCGGCCGGGTTCACCCGGTTGTAGACCGGCTGGTAGGGCAGCGAGGAGGGCAGCGTGGCCTGGCGGATCGCGGCCTGTACGTCCTGGGCGGCGATGTCGATATCGCGGTCCATCGAGAACTGCAGGATGATTGTGGACAGGCCGGCCGACGAATCGGAGGTCATGATCTCCAGCCCGGAGATCTGTCCGAACTGGCGCTCCAGCGGGGTGGTCACCAGCGAGGCCATGGTGGTGGCATTCGCACCCGGGTACTGGGTGGTCACCACCAGGCTGGGCGCGTCGATCTCCGGCAGCGCCGACACCGGCAGCTGGCGGTAGCCGAGGATGCCGAGCAGCAGCAGGCCCGCCATCAACAGCGAGGTGGCGATCGGGCGGCGGATGAAGATCGTCGAAAAGCCCACGGGCGGATCCTTGCTGTTACGTCATGCGGCGTTGAAGCGGGCAGACGCCGGCCAGCGGGCCGGCGTCGGGAACGTCAGGCGGGCGCGCTCAGCGCGGACCGCCACCGCGGCGGCCACCACCGCCCTTGTCCTGCTGGGCGGCGGCCTTGAGCTCGGCGTCGGTCGGCGGCGCCGGGGTTTCACCCGGCTTGAGCGCGGTGACCTTGCTGCCCGGCTTGAGCCGGAACTGGCCTTCGCTGACCACGCGTTCGCCGCCCTTGAGCCCCTCGGTGATCTGCACATTGCTGTCGCCCACTTCCACGCCGCTCTTGACCGTCTGCATGGCCACGGTGCTGTCGGGCTTGACGATGTAAACGTACTCGCCGTCCGGGCCGCGCATCACTGCCTGGGTGGGGATCACCACGCCACCGGCGATGGTGCGCAGCTGCATGCGCACGTTGACGAACTGGCCCGGCCACAGGCTGTTGTCGCTGTTGTTGAACAGCGCACGGGCGCGGAAGGTGCCGCTGTCGCTGCTGATCTGGTTGTCCACCACGTCCAGGGTGCCGCCGTCGGTGAGCACGTGGGAATCGTTGCGGTCGAGCGCGGCGATGGTGACCGGTCCGGCTTTCTGGGCCTGGCGCACGTCGGGCAGCTGGCGCTCGGGCAGGTTGAAGACCACGTGGATGGGGTGGATCTGGGTCAGGGTGACCAGCGCGGTGCCGGCGCTGACGATGTTGCCGGCGTCCACCGCGCGGATGCCGGCAATGCCGGAGATCGGGGCGGTGACCTTGGTGTACTGCAGCTGCACCTGGGCGGCGCGCATGCTGGCGTCGTTGGCGGCGACCGCGCTTTCGAACTGGGCCACCTGGTTGCGCTGGGTGTCCAGGTCGGTCTTGGCCACGTACTGGCGGTACTCCGGCGAATTGGAGCGCTGGTAGTTGGAGCGTGCGGTGGCCAGCTGCGCCTGGTTCTGGCGCTTGGCCGCGGCGGCTTCATCGAAGCTGGCCTGCAGGGTGCGCGGGTCGATCTGGGCCAACACGTCGCCCTTCTGGACTTCCTGGCCTTCCTTGAAGTTGATGCTGATCAGCTGGCCGCCGACCTGGGGGCTGACGGTGACGGTGTTCATCGCCGCCACGGTGCCCAGCGCGCTGGCGTAGACCGGCACGTCCTGGCGGGCGGCATCGACCACGGTCACCGGGACCGGGCCGGCGTTGCGCTCCTGGCCTTCCTTGCCGGCACTGGCGGCGGTGGTGTCCGCGTTGCCCTTCTTGCCGCCGCCGAGCATGCGCACCCCGATGAAACCCACCACCAGCACTGCGACCACCAGCAGCACGATCTTCCAGAAACGCGACATTCATCTAACTCCTGAGGCTGGCGGAGGGCAGGGCCCAAATGGCTGGTGCAAAGCATACCCGTCGCCCGGGAGCTTTCATGCATGACGGATGGGACGGGCGGTCAGACCGGATGTGACCGGCCGGGTTCCATGAATGAACGCCTGCAGGGGCAGAAAGTTACAGCAGCAAGTGCGCCGATGCCCTACATTCAGGTTCGACCGTCCTGTTCGTCCGTGGAGATGTGCAATGCCCCGTCTGTCGCTGCTGCTGTCCGCCCTGCTGCTTGCCTGCCCCGCGCTGGCCGCGGCCACCCCCGCCGAGCGCCCGGAAGTGACGGCGGCGGCCACCCGGCTGAAGGCCAAGGTGGTCGACTGGCGGCGCGATTTCCACCAGCACCCGGAGCTGTCCAACCGTGAGGAGCGGACGTCGGCCAAGGTGGCCGAGCAGTTGCGCGCGATGGGGCTGAAACCGAAAACCGGGATCGCCCACCATGGCGTGGTGGCGATCATCAAGGGCGGCAAGCCGGGTCCGCGGATCGCGCTGCGGGCGGACATGGACGCGCTGCCGGTGACCGAGCAGACGGGGCTGCCGTTCGCCTCCAAGGCGACCAGTACCTACCGCGGCGAGCCGGTGGGGGTGATGCATGCCTGCGGGCACGATGCACATACGGCCACGCTGCTGGGGGTGGCCGATGCGCTGGTGAAGATGCAGGCGAACCTGCCGGGCGAGGTGATGCTGATCTTCCAGCCCTCCGAGGAAGGGGCGCCGCCGCCGGAAGAGGGCGGTGCGGCGTTGATGCTGAAGGAGGGGCTGTTTGCCGATTTCAAGCCGGAGGCGGTGTTCGGGCTGCATGTGTTTTCGAGCGTGCCGGCGGGGCAGATCGCGGTGCGCGGCGGGCCGTTGATGGCGGCGTCGGACCGGTTCGGGATCAAGGTGATCGGGCGGCAGACGCACGGGTCGGCGCCGTGGAACGGGGTGGACCCGATCGTGGCGACGGCCGACCTGGTGGGGACGGCGCAGACGATCGTGAGCCGGCGGGCGAATCTGTCCAAGCAGCCGGCGGTGCTGACGTTCGGGGCGATCAAGGGCGGTATCCGCTACAACATCATTCCCGACGAGGTGGAGATGGTGGGGACGATCCGGACGTTCGACGAGGGGATGCGGCAGCAGATTTTCGCGGACCTGCGCAACGTGGCCGAGCATACGGCGGCGGCGCATGGGGCGAAGGCGGTGACGGAGATCTACGAGTCCGAGGGCAATCCGGCGACGGTGAACGATCCGGCGCTGACGGCGCGGATGTTGCCGAGTCTGCAGGCGGTGGTGGGCAAGGACAATGTGTACGAGCCGCCGCTGCAGATGGGGGCGGAGGATTTTTCGCTGTACGCCAAGGAGGTGCCGGGGCTGTTCTTCTTCGTGGGGTCGACGAGCGAGGGGATCGATCCGGCGACGGCGCCGGCGAACCATTCGCCGAAGTTCCTGCTGGATGAGAAGGCGCTGGATGTGGGCTTGCGGGCGTTGCTGCAGGTGAGTCTGGATTATCTCAACGGGACGGCGGTGGTGGCGCCTGCGGCGGGGGCTTGAGCAGGAGCAACAGCAACAGCAACAGCAACAGCAACAGCAACGGCGGGTTGGTCGGCTCTGACATGTCGCGTGTGGGGTGGGCCGGGGTGGGGTGGCGGGACACGCCGTGAACCCATCCCTGGGGGCTCGTGGGCGCCATCCATGGCGCCCAACGGTCCCGCCACCCCACCCCGACCCACCCCGGCAAGATGGTCGGTGACGGTGGGTCCCGGCCGCTGGCCGGGGCAGAAATCGGCACGGGCGGGATGGCTGCGGTCATTCGGGTTGACCTGCATTCAAATGGGTATTGGGGGGACGGTGGTAGGTCCCGGCCGCTGGCCGGGGCGACATCCGGCGCGGGCGGGATGGTTTCGATCTTCGCGCTGGCTGGGTCGCAATGGCTCCGGGTCGCCGTGGCCTTCTGTTTTCGTTGCCGGACGCCGCGCGGCTACCGGCGTAAAATGGGGCGATGAATACCCCCCAGGACTCCAGCCTCGGTCGCGAGGTTGCTTACCCGTCGCAGTACGATCCCGCGCTGCTGTTTCCCATTCCGCGCCGTGGCGCGCGTGAAGAGATCGGTCTGGACGAGGCGGCGCTGCCGTTCGTCGGGCACGATCGTTGGCAGGCCTATGAGCTGAGCTGGCTGGACCGGCGCGGCAAGCCGCGGGTGGCGGTGGCCACGGTCAGCGTGCCGTGTACGTCGCCCAATCTGATCGAATCCAAGTCGTTCAAGCTGTACCTCAATTCGCTCAACAGCACGCGCTTCGACGATGACGAGGCAGCGCGGCGCCAGATCACGGCCGATCTTTCCGGGTGCGCCGGGGCGGTAGTGACGGTACGGTTCGGGGTGCCGATGCTGGTCGAGGAGGCCGAGGGCGAGTCGCTGGACGAGCTGGATGTGGCGATCGAGTGCTACGGGCCGCCGGCGCCGGCGTTCCTGTCGGCCGACGCCGCCCAGGTAGTGACCGAGACGTTGAGTTCGGCGCTGCTGAAATCCAATTGCCCGGTGACCGGGCAGCCGGACTGGGCCAGTGTGAGCATCCGCTACCACGGGCCGCAGATCGACCGCGAGGGACTGCTGAAGTACCTGGTCAGCTACCGCGAGCACGCCGAGTTCCACGAGCAGTGCGTGGAGCGTATCTTCAGCGAAATCACCCAGCGCTGCGCACCGCAGTGGCTGGAAGTGGAAGCGCGCTACACCCGCCGCGGCGGCCTGGACATCAACCCCTGGCGGGCCAGCCACGGCATCGAGCTGCCTGCCCGCACCGTCCGCGACCTGCGCCAGTAGAGCGACCCCACGGGTCGCTGCCCCGGAACCCGGCACCGCCCGGTAGAGCGACCCCATGGGTCGCTGCCCCGGGAACCGGCACCGCCCGGTAGAGCGACCCCGTGGGTCGCTGCCCGGGAACCGGGGCATCACGCGCAGCCACCCATGGGGTGGCTCTACCCCCGGCAATGTGGCCGCCCGTCGCCGTTCGGCGCGTCTTCACATCCACGCCATGCCCTATTAACACGGGCTGTGACAACGTCGCTCCCATGTCGTCAATGAAGACGGGAGTGTGTGGATGAGTACCGATAAGAAGGCCGATTTCTCCGGTGTCACCTCCAGCGTGGACAGCACCGCGCACAAGGTCGAAAAGGCGGATTTCTCCGGCGTTACCGCTTCGGTGGACAGCACCGCCGAAAAGGTTGGGGGCACCTACACCGTGCAGAAGGGCGACTCGCTGTCGAAGATCGCCAAGCAGGAACTGGGCGATGCCAACGCCTGGAAAAAGATCTTCAAGGCCAACCGAGACGTGCTGGAGGACCCGGACAAGATCTTCCCGGGCCAGACCCTCAAGTTGCCGCCCAAAGCCTGAGTCACCCTTGCTTGTAGTCCACTGAATTCCCAGGGAGGAATTACATGAAGAAGACATCCATCAGTACTGCCGTTCTCGCTGCTCTGCTGGCCACCGTGGCATTGACCGGTTGCAAGAAGAAAGAAGACACCGCCGACAACAATGCGCAACCGGCGGCGGCAACGACTCCGGCTGAACCGGCACCGATGACGCCGGCAGCGCCCGAACCGATGGCCGCTGCGGCCGGCGTCAACGTCACCGCCGTGACGGTGGGCAAGACCGCTGCCGCCGACAAGAGCGTGGCCACGACTGCGCTGTTCGCGCCGAAGGACGACATCATCGTCTCGGTGCGCACCGATGGCGCGGCCAACAATGCCAACATCGCCGCCAAGCTGACCTTCCAGGACGGCCAGGTCGCGGGCGAGCAGAACCAGTCGTTCACCACCACCGGTGCCGAGACCACCAACGTCACCTTCAAGAATGCCAAGGGCTGGCCGGCGGGCAAGTACCGCGCGGAAGTCACGGTAGATGGTAAGGCGGCAGGAACGCCGCAAGAGTTCGAGGTCAAGTAAGCCGCCAGCCGACTCTCTCCCGGCAACAGGCTCACGATGGACGCAGCCGCGAGGCTGCGTCTTTTTTGTTTGAACTAGTGGTTGCGGTCGGAACTGTGTTAAGTGTTGCTCTCAGGTAAGAGCTCTCAGGAAGAGAAAATGAGTGTCGCTAGGTTGCTGCCGCTTCTGATGGTCCCGGTAATTTTTCCGGCAAATGCTCAAAAAGTGACGTACATACATACCGATGCTTTGGGTAGTCCGGTCGCAACTACTGATGAGCAGGGCAATCTGCTCGAGCGATTCGCATATGAGCCTTTTGGCCATTCCGTTGGCGACGGTGATTCCGATGGGCCTGCATTTGCGGGCCATGTACGAGATGGTTCGACCGGCTTAAGCTACATGCAATAGCGATATTACGCACCTGACGTAGGACTGTTTCTCAGCGTGGATCCTGTTACGCCCCATGGTGGCCGGCCGTCCCAGTTCAATAGATACCGCTACGCGAATGGGAACCCGTATTCCTTCACGGATCCAGATGGGCGCGTTGCGATCGTAACGCGCATGAAGGATGGATCTATAAACATTGATCTTCCTACCAAATTCACCGGCGCTGCCGCGTCGCCAGAGAACGTTGCTACCTTCAAGGAACAGGTGTCTTCGATGTCTGGCACATATAGCGTGGATGGCAAGCAAACCCGCGTCACAGTGGGGGTTTCGGACATCACCAAGAATACGCCGCGCTCAGCTAGAAATGAGGTCAAGCTCGTTGAGGGTGAGACCTCTCACTCAACAGGCAGGAGTTTCGCGGAGCTTGGCGGAAAACGCAGTGAGATCAACGTTCTTGATCGATTTTCAAGGGGTGTAGTTCCTCATGAAGTAGGCCATCTTGGGGGCGTGGATGACCTTTATGACAAAACTACTGGTCGGCCTGACCCCGCCCGAGGAAATGGGGTGATGAATAGAGTTCCTGGAATCGTCGATGATTTCCTGATTAACGGAATGATCGAGTCCAGTTCAAATGTTCAAAAACGGGAAAGATAGGTATGAAGAGCTTCTATCGCTGCGTCAGTCTTATCGCCGTCTTGGCCCCGCTTTCATCCTTCGCGCAAGATGCAAACCTCTGGGCCTACAGTTGCGACCACTTTCTCCATGGCGCCTGCTTGCGAATTCCTAGTGGGATGTCAGTGAATTACGAGGCGCCCGCGGACTTTGGACTCCATCGCGTGCAGGTGGAGGGGCGTGAGGTGGTACTTGTATACGAGGGGGATGCACCCAGCAGACGGCCAGCAGACACCCCCGCAGATCTGAAGCTGACTGCTCCCGGCTATCAGCTCTATGCGTTCAAGGTGAGCGAGGGAAAATCAGTTCGCTACGACCTGCACGTTTCCTCCGCCAAGTCAGAGGTGATGCCGTTGCACTTGGTGGCAAGAACGACAGGCGCAGTGGAGCAAGCTGCCTTGGCTGCAGTGCTTGGTGGCTTCCGTGTATGCAGTTTCAAACGAAATCGCACCGATCAGACGCTTGTGTGCCCCAGGCGCAGTATGTGGGGACAGGCGCTTTCCGAGTGGGCAACTGGCAAAGCTTCCGCGAAGGCGCAGGCGTCGGCGGACTGAGTCTCCGACGATACGCGCGCACATCCAAGCCTGCACCGAACCGGGTCTCACGCCACTTTCGCGCCCGCCGCCATCGGGCCGCCACCCGCCGCGTAGATCGATGTGTTCCAATACGTTTGCGTATGGTCCGGCTTTGCTCCCGAGAGCTGAAAACGCGACAATGCGGGGGTTTCCCGCCGCACGCACCGCTGGGTGGCGCGCTCCTCGGGGAAAGTGCGGGCCACGCTCTGCGGTGCCCTGCGCGCGACACGGTTGCACGCGGCCCGGCATCGCCGTCGGCCATCATTCACGAGATCCGCAAGAGAGCCCTGATCCCCCATGTCCAGTTCGCCCAAGATTCTCTACACGCTCACCGATGAAGCCCCGTTCCTGGCGACCCAGTCGCTGCTGCCGATCGTCGAGGCCTACACCGCCACCGCCGGCATTGCCGTTGAAACCCGCGATATCTCGCTGTCCGGCCGCATCCTGGCGCTGTTCCCGGATTACCTGAAGGACGACCAGAAGGAAGTGGACCACCTGGCCGAACTGGGCCAGCTGGCGACCACCCCGGACGCCAACATCATCAAGCTGCCCAACATCAGCGCCTCGGTGCCGCAGCTGAAGGCGGCCATCAAGGAACTGCAGGACCAGGGTTTCGCCCTGCCGAACTATCCGGACGTGCCCACCGACGACGTCTCGCGCGACATCAAGGCGCGCTACGACAAGGTCAAGGGCAGCGCGGTGAACCCGGTGCTGCGCGAAGGCAACTCCGATCGCCGCGCACCGCTGTCGGTGAAGAACTACGCGCGCAAGCACCCGCACCGCATGGGCAAGTGGTCGACCGAGTCCAAGTCGCATGTGGCGCACATGGACGGCGGCGATTTCTACGGCAGCGAAAAGTCGGCCACGCTGGCCACGGCCGGCAGCCTGAAGATCGAACTGCAGCAGGCCGATGGCACCACCGTCGTGCTGAAGGAAAAGACCGCGGTCAAGGCCGGTGAAATCGTCGATGCCGCCGTGATGAGCCGCAACGCGCTGGCCAGCTTCGTGCAGGCGCAGATCGCCGACGCCAAGGCCAAGGGCGTGCTGTTCTCGCTGCACCTCAAGGCCACCATGATGAAGGTCTCCGACCCGATCATGTTCGGCGTGGTCGTCGAAGAGTTCTACAAGGACGTGCTGGCCAAGCACGCCGACGTGCTCAAGCAGGCCGGCTTCGATCCCAACAACGGGATCGGCGACCTCTACGCGCGCCTGCCGCAGCTGCCCGAAGCCCTGCAGGAAACCATCAAGGCCGACCTGGCTGCCGAGTACGGCAAGCGCCCGGGCCTGGCGATGGTCAACTCCGACAAGGGCATCACCAACCTCCACGTGCCCAGCGACGTCATCGTCGACGCCTCGATGCCGGCGATGATCCGCGACTCGGGTGGCATGTGGAATGCCGACGGCAAGCTGCAGGACACCAAGGCCGTCATCCCCGACCGCTGCTACGCCGGTGTGTACCAGGCCGTCATTGATGATTGCCGCACTCACGGTGCATTCGATCCAGCCACCATGGGCTCGGTGCCCAACGTCGGCCTGATGGCGCAGAAGGCCGAGGAATACGGCTCGCACGACAAGACCTTCCAGATCCCGGCCGACGGCACCGTGCGCGTTACCGACGAGGCGGGTAGCGTGGTGTTCGAACACGCCGTCCAGACCGGTGACATCTGGCGCATGTGCCAGACCAAGGATGCCCCGATCCAGGACTGGGTGAAGCTGGCCGTCAACCGTGCCCGCCTGAGCAACACCCCGGCGGTGTTCTGGCTGGATGCCGCGCGTGCGCACGACGCGCAGGTGATCGCCAAGGTGGAAACCTACCTGAAGGACCACGACACGTCCGGCCTGGACATCCGCATCCTGACCCCGGTGGAGGCCACGGCCTTCTCGCTGGACCGCATCCGCAAGGGTGAGGACACCATCTCGGTGACCGGCAACGTGCTGCGCGATTACCTCACCGACCTGTTCCCGATCATGGAGCTGGGCACCAGCGCCAAGATGCTGTCGATCGTGCCGCTGATGGCCGGTGGCGGCCTGTTCGAGACCGGTGCCGGTGGGTCGGCGCCCAAGCACGTGCAGCAGTTCGTGGAAGAGGACTACCTGCGCTGGGATTCGCTGGGCGAGTTCCTGGCCCTGGCGGCCTCGCTGGAGCACCTCGGCAACCGTTACGACAATGCCGGCGCCACGGTGCTGGCCAAGACCCTGGACCAGGCCAACGGCCAGTTCCTGGACAACGACAAGTCGCCGTCGCGCAAGCTGGGTGGCATCGACAACCGCGGCAGCCACTTCTACATCGCGCTGTACTGGGCCCAGGCCCTGGCCGCACAGGACGACGATGCCGCGCTGAAGGCCCGCTTCGCCCCGCTCGCCAAGGCACTTGCCGACAACGAGCAGAAGATCGTCGAAGAGCTGGCTGCGGTGCAGGGCAAGGCCGTGGATATCGGCGGCTACTACCGTCCGGACGTGGCCAAGGCCTCGGCCGCGATGCGCCCGAGCACCACCTTCAACGGCGCGCTGGCTGCGCTGTAAGGTCTCGATGCCGCACCTGCGGTGATCGACAAAAACCCGCGCTTCGGCGCGGGTTTTTTGTTGCCGGTACCTGCCGCTCCCAACCGCCCCGGGGGGGTAGAGCCACCCCATGGGTGGCTGCACTGGTCGCCGCTACCGCCGGGCGGCCACCGGGTCCGGGAACAACGGCGTGAGCCGTTCGATGGCTGCATCCAGCCGCGCCACCTGTCCAGGCGCCAGCAGTTCGTGGCGAACCACCTGCTCGTAGTCGCCGCTGCCGCACGACCCCATCTGACAGAACTGATCCATCAACGGGCCACTCGCCACGCAATCGGCGCCGCGCCGGCACGCGGCAATCTGCAACGCGTATCCGGCCAGCTCGCCCAGGACCGGGTGACTGCCGTCATCGTCGTAGCGGTAGGCCATTTGACCCAGGTAGCGCATGGCGTCCAGATCGTCGGCGGCGATCGACTGTTCGATCAGGTCCAGGTAATCGGCCTTGTCCAACGTCTCCAGCGTGGCCATATGCAGCCACGCCTGCGATGCAACGTCGCCCTGGGCGGCTGCCTGTCTGCGCAGGGACCTCACGGCGGTGAGCGGAAAGCGCAGTCCCTCCTTGCCACCGCAGCGGGCGAAGATGCGGTGCCCGGCATCGATGATGGCCGGGCCCGCCGTCGGATCGAACGCCACGCCGGCCAGATGCTCAACGCCACGCAGATATTCCGCGCGCGCCAGGTTGACCATCGTGCAGTGCTCATAGCGCTCGGCGAGGGTGCGCTGCGCCAAGCGGTCACCGGCCTGCGCCGCGATGTTGAGCTGCGCCAGTTCCGCGTTGGCCTCTTCGGCCATGCGTGCCAGCGACGCAGTGGACATCGGCAGTGCGGCGACGGCATGGGCAGAGAGTGTCGCGTGCCGCGGCGGCGGCATGGGCATGGGCATGTGGGTCGCTGCGACCTGCGCGCCCGGCTGCCTGTGCAGCCCGCTCCAAGCCACCACACCCATCACCAGCACCAACAGCGCACCGGCGAACCAGGCGCCTGCATGTGTCTTGCCCCGCATCTCATTGCCTCCCTGCATGCCCGCTGGACCCACCGATACGCAACGACTCTATCGCGTCCTGTCGCGCGGCTTCCGCAGGCGTCCGAACTGAGACGTCCATCGAGGCACGCGCCCGGGCATGAAGGCCGCGTCAACGCGAGTGGTACGGAACTTGCCTTGTCACCACAGCGTCTGGCCACCCCCGGGCTGTGCACAAACGTCACTTCAATCTGTGCGATGCATCACTTAAGCCCCGGTATCGATGGCATAGCCTATCGACGATCTTTTCTGCAGTAAGTGTGATCTCTCACAACGCAGGGGAAGGCGATGGCCAGGGTGCTGGTGGTCGGATCGGATATCCAGGGGGAGCACGCCTTGTTGCAGCGCCTGCGCTCGGCCGCGGCATTGCCGGCCGACACCGTGCGCAGCTGCCGTGACCTGGATGATTGCGATCTGCTGGTGATCAAGGACACGCCCGCGCTGCGCAATGCCGCGCTGCGGATGGTGCGCGAGCGGCCCAGGATCCAGTTCTGGATCGAAGACCAGCATGGCCACCTGCGTCATGGCCAGGGGGATGAGCACGCGGTGCTGGACGACCACGCCATCGAGAACGCCCTGCGCCAGATGCCGCCGGCACCGGAACCCATCGAGGAACCCATCGCCGCCCGCAGCGCGAAGGCGATCACGCGCGTGCTGCGCGAAAGCCTGCAGTCGCGGCATGGCCACGCCGTGCTGGCGCTGGACGGCCTGCCGCTGCTGCTGGTGGATTTCGAGCAGGACCAGATGGTGGTGCCCGACGCCAGCGACAACGTGGCGATGGCGCAGGCCCTGTCGGACAGTTTCGAGCGCCTGGCCCTGCACGGCATCGCCGCCAAGCGCTACCAGCAGCTGGCCGGCGAGCTGCCACGGCAACCGCTGCGGCCGCTGTTGTGGCAATGGGGCCAGCATCCAGCGCACTGGCACGATCTGGACGCCCGCCTGCGCCAGCACGCCCGCGTGCGCCTGCTGCGCTGGCCCGACTTCCGCGTATTGGGCCACCAGCACGACAGCTTCCGGTTGTGTTCGCTGCTGCTCAAGCGCGCCTGTAGCGTCGATGAGTGCGCCACGCTGCTGGAGATCCCGCGCGAGGCTGTCTGTGCGTTCGTGCACCCGGCCTACCTGTGCGGGTATGCCGCACTGGAAGCACCGGCCGCAGGCATGCGCCTGGCGGGCGGCGCGGGCGATGGCGGCGGCCTGCTGGCCCGCATGTGGCGCAGCGTTCGCCAGCGCGGCGGGGGCTGACGTGCGCGAACACAAGATCGTGGTGCTGGGCAGCATGGGATGTGGAAAGTCGACCTTGGTGCGTGCCATCGCCGCCGGTGCGGTGATCAACACCGACGTGCACAACAGCGACCGCCAGGGCGCGGACAAGGCGTCCACCACGGTGGCGATGGACTACGCGGACATCGACCTTCCCAATGGCGACCGCCTGCGCCTGTATGGCACGCCCGGGCAGCAGCGCTTTGATTTCCTCTGGCCGATCCTGCTGCAGGGCGCCAGTGGCGTGGTGCTGCTGCTGGATGCCACCCGCGTCACCGCCGCTGACGAACTCGTCGCCTACCTGGCGGTGCTGCACCAGCATGCCGCGCAGGTGCCGGCGGTGATCGGCGTGTCGCGGCTGGACCTGGCCCCGCAGTTCGATCTGGAGGCCTGCGCCGTACACACCGGCCAGCAGGGCCGTTGGCTGCCGGTGGTGCCGGTGGATGCACGTGATCGCGAACAGGGACTGTGCCTGATGGACGTATTGATGAGCGAAATGGAAGCCGGTGCCCTGGTGGCCGCGCATGGCTGATGGACACGATGCGCGCCGCCTGGACCCGGCGTTGCGCGAGCGATTGGGCAGCCACCTGCAGGGCTTTGCCGATGACATCAACGGGGTACGCAGCGTGGTGCTGGCCAGCGTGGATGGCTTCGCGCTGGTGCCGGCCGCAGGCACGCACGGCAATGGCGAGCGCCTGGCCGCGATGACCAGCGCGATGCTGGCGCTGGCTGCCGCGGTGGGCCGCGAGCTGGCGTTGGGGGAACTGGAAGTGCTGATGCTGGAGGCGGGCGAGGGCAAGGTGCTGATGCTGGCCCTGCCTGCAATGCCGGCACCGCTGCTGCTGATGACCGCCTGCGACGCGCGCTGCGTGATCGGCAAGGTGCTGTGGAGTGCGAAGGAATGTGGCCGCAACATCATGGCCGAACTCAGCGGATCACGAGCCGATCCGCAGGGGAACACGGGGCTCGACAACCAACGGGGTGCAACATGGCAGGACTCGACGATACTTTGAACGCGCTGATGACCATCGATGGCGCGCAGGCAGTGGCACTGGTCGATTACGAAAGCGGCATGCTGCTGGGGGAGGCCGGTTCGGGGATGGACATGGAAGTGGCCGCGGCAGGCAACACCGAGGTGATCCGGGCCAAGATGAAGACGGCCGCGTCGCTCAATCTCAACGACACCATCGAAGACATCCTGATCTCGCTGGGCAAGGCATACCACATCCTGCGCCCGGTCTCGCGCAAGAAGGGCCTGTTCCTGTACCTGGTCCTGGACCGCAACAAATCCAACCTCGCCCTGGCGCGCCGCAAGGTGCAGGACGTGGAAGCCGAACTGGCGCTGTAAGGTTCCCTCCGCCGTCGGCCGCGCCGTGGTGGCGGCCGGCCGCGTTTTTTTCGTGAATCTTCTCCCGGCGCAGGGAAGCGTCCTGCTCCAACGACGTTGGTAGATCGAGCAGGGTGATGTGGATTTGCCCGGGTAGTCCAGGCGATGTGTGGCTCGGTAGCTCCGACTGGGCTTGTCGCGAGCGTGGGGGCCCCGTAGCGGCCGGTAGGCCCCTGGCGCAAATGTCCCCCGGCCGCCGGCGCGGCCTCCTCCTTTATTTTGCCCAGGAGCCTACCGGCCGCTACGGGGCTTGGCTCACGGTGCGCAGGTAGAAGCCAGGTTTTTTTTGGCGCTGGTCGGTGGGTCGGGCGTTGGGCGCCCATGCCCTTGGAGGCGAAATAAAGGAGGAGGGGGCGGCCGCAGGCCGACGCCGGGGGACATTCGCCGGAAAGGGCATGGGCGCCCAACGCCCGATCCACCGACAACCGCGCCAAAAGATCCACGGCGCTTCATGCTCGCCACGCGGAGGGCAGCAGCGCCGTTCCCTTGTCCCCAGCCGAACAACCGCCGCCGCTACCCGGGCTCGTGTTTGGTGTCGTATGGTTGGGTCAGGTCTTTGATGGGTCTGCCTGCATGCGTGGTGCCGATTGCGATGCTCGAGTGCTGGCGGAACTCATCCGCGACGGATTCGAGGCCTACCATGCACGCTTTGCGGCCGTCACGCAGCGGGCGCGGCTGCGCTTTGAAACGCGTGACTGGACCGGTGCCCGGCAGGACGCCGTCGAACGTATCGGCCTGTATGACCAGTGCATCGCCCAGACCGTGGATGCCCTGCGCCGCGGCGCCGGCGAGCAGGTGGGCACCCGCACGCTGTGGCTGCACGTGCGCCAGGCCTACGCCGCGCTGCTGGAGGGCCTGATCGATGCCGAGCTGTACAAGACCTTCTACAACACCCTGGCGCGGCGGCTGTTCGCCACGCAGGGCGTGGATGCGGCCATCGAGTTCATGGCCATGGATGTCGAGCCGTCCGACGCGATCACCCATCCGGTGGCGCGGCACAGCTACACGCTGTCGGCCACGCGTCCGGCCGAAGCACTGCTGCGGGTGCTGGGCGACTACCGGTTCGACGTGCCCTACGCGCACCAGCTGCGCTGCGCGGCGGCGATCGCGGTGCGGCTGCAGGATGACCTGGCGCATTGGGGGGATTACCCGGTGCGCAGCATCGAACTGCTGGATACCGTGTTCTACCGCGAACGCCGCGCCTACCTGGTGGGCCGCGTGTTCGGCGAGCATCGCTTTTCGCCGTGCGTGATCGCGCTGGTCAACGACCAGCACGGCCTGCGCGCCGAAGCGGTGCTGACCCGGCGCCGCGACGTGGCGCACCTGTTCGGCGTGTCGCGCAGCTATTTCCAGGCCGACCTGGCCACCGTGGGCGATGCGGTGGTGTTCCTGCGCAGCCTGCTGCCGACCAAGCCCATCGATGAGATCTACACCGTGCTGGGGCGCGCCAAGCAGGGCAAGACCGAGCGCTACCGCACCTTCTTCCGGCACTTCCAGGACCATCCCACCGAACAGCTGGTGCATGCCGATGGCACCCCGGGCATGGTCATGGCGGTGTTCACGCTGCCCAGCTACCCGCTGGTGTTCAAGCTGATCCGCGACCGCTTCGCCTGGCCCAAGGCCATGTCCCGGCAGCAGGTGGAAGAGAAGTACGCGCTGGTCTTCAACCTGGACCGCGTGGGCCGCCTGCTGGATGCGCAGCCTTACCGCCACCTGCGGTTTCCGCGTGCGCGTTTCGCCCCGGCGCTGCTGGACGAGCTATTGACCCAATGCCGCAGCAGCGTCAGCGAGGACGGCGACGACGTGGTGGTGACGCTGTGCTACGTGCAGCGCCGATTCCGCCCGCTCAACCTGTACCTGCGCGAGCAGGCCAGCGAGGCCCGGCGCAACGCGGCGCTGGACTACGCGCAGGCGATCACCGACATGGCGCGCAACAACATCTTCCCCGGCGACATGCTGCCGAAGAACTTCGGCGTGTCCCGCCATGGGCGCGCGGTGTTCTACGACTACGACGAACTGTGCCTGGTCAGTGACTGCAACTTCCGGGCCTGGCCCACGCCCCGCAACGCGGAGGAAGCGCTGGCCGACGAGCCCTGGTTCCAGATCGGCCCGCGCGATGTGTTCCCCGAGCGCTTCTGGATGTTCATGGGCCTGCCGGGGCCTGAACTGGCGGCGGTGCGCGAGCACTTCGGGCACCTGTTCGATCCTGCGTGGTGGCAGGACTTGCAGGCACGCTTTGCCGCCGGTGATTTTCCTGATACGCCGCCTTATGCCTCAGGCCAGCGACTGGCCTGATTGGAAACCCTGCCAGCCCTGCGCTACGCTCAGCGCCGTCCACAAGGAGCAGGTGCGATGCGTTCATTCCACATTCTTGCGATGGTGTTGGCGATCGGCGCGATCGGCATGGCCGCACTTCCCGAGGCTGCCGCGCAGAGCGAGCGCACGATACGCGCCCAGGCCGAGGCCAGCATGGTGCTGTCCGGTACCGTCGATGTGGGTCCGGAAGGCCAGGTGGAAGGCTTTGCTTTGGACCAGCGCGACGACGTGCCCGTTCCCATCGCCGGCTTCGTCGACGAGGTGGTGAACGCATGGCGCTTCGCGCCCGGCACCGAAGACGGACGCCCGGTCCGCATGCGTACGCCCGTCACCCTACGCATTGGCGGCAAGTCACAGCCCGATGGCGCTACCCTGCTCACCCTGTTGGCGGCCAATTTCGACCACTACGATCCCGCTGCCACTGATACCGTGACCGCCCTGACCATGCGGCCGCCGTCCTACCCGGACAGTGTCGCGTCGATCGGCGGACGCGGTGATGTTCTGCTGCTGCTGAAGATTGGTCGTGACGGGCACGTACTGGATGTGGCCACCGAACAGGTGAACATGAAGGTGGTGGCCAGGGGGGCGGAGATGCAGCGCATGCGGGATGTGCTGGCGCGCGCTTCGATGGCCGCTGCGCGTAGCTGGAGCTTCCGCGCGCCAACCACCGGCAGGGACAAGGACGCCAACGACTGGACGGTGCGGGTGCCGGTGAGCTTCGCCTTCCACGGCGAGGATGTCCGCTATGGCGCGTGGGACGTCTACGTTCCCGGACCCCGCCAGCAGGCGCCCTGGCGTGCGGATCGGGCGCTCGCCGATGATGCTGGCGGCCTGCTGCCAGCGGGCGGGGTGTACATGGCGGACGCAACCCCCCCCGGGCCGCAGCTGCTGACCCCGCCAGGCACCTGAACACCCCCGGCCATGCAGTCCGGGGCGGGCGGCGCCCTCAGTTTGGACCGTGCCGCTCCGGTGCCGGGTGCACCACCGTGCGGTTGCGGCCTTGCTCCTTGGCCATGTACAGCGCTTTGTCGGCCAACCGCAGCGCCTGCTGCGGATCTTCGTGATAGCTGGGGTAGTGGGCCACGCCCAGCGACACGGTGACCGAGCCGACCTCCTCGAACACTTCGGCCGCCACCTGTATGCGCAGGCGTTCGGCGATGCGTGCGGACGCCTCGGTGTCGATGCCCGGCAGCAGGATCAGGAACTCTTCGCCGCCGTTGCGGCAGAGCAGGTCGGTGTCGCGTGAGTCGTCGCGCATCAGCTGGGCGATGCGCAGGATCACCGCATCACCCACCGCATGCCCGAAGCGGTCGTTGATGGTCTTGAAGCGGTCGATGTCCAGCGCGATGATCCCGAACGGCTGCCCGCGCGCCTGCCAGTCTTCCAGCCCCTGCTGCAGGCCGCGGCGGTTCTGCAGCCCGGTGAGCGGGTCGGTCATGCTGGCGCGGTTGAGTTTGCCGATGCGGTCCTGCAGCAGGTTGAAGCTGTACAGCAGGGCCTGCTTGAGGTGGGCCACCTCGTAGTACCAGGCGCGGATGCCGGTGACATGGCGGATGGCGATGCCGGTGTCGCGGTTCTGCACGTTGCGCGCCAGCTGCCACAGCGGCAGCGAGATGCGCCGCGCGAACCACCAGGTGATCAGCAGCGACAGCACGCCGAGCGGAATCGCGTTCCAGATCACCGCCTTCATCAGCGTGGACAAGGCCGCCAATGTGGCATCGGTGGGACGCTGGGCCACCACGCCCCAGCCCACGATCGGTACCGGCGCATAGCCGGCCAGCATCTGCACGCCGTGGCTGTTGCGCACCTGCTGGGCGCCGGTGTGGCCCTTGCTGACCGCCAGCACCACCGGGTTCTCCAGCGCGAACTGGCCTACCCGGTTGGGTTCGATGTGGTACAGGATGCGGCCGTTGCGGTCGACCACGTACAGGTAGGAGCCGTCGCGGTAATAGTGCTTGCCCAGCAGCGTCTGCAGGATGCTGCGCTCGCGCAGGTAGATGGTGCCGCTGACGTAGCCCTGGTACTGGCCCTGCGCGCTGAAGACGGGGTGGGAGATGGCCACCAGCAGGCGCCCGGTGGCCGACTGGTAGGGGTCACTGATGAACGGCGCGCGCCGTTCCAGTGCCTCCTTGTTGCCGCGGCTGTTGAGGGTGATCCCCTGCAGGGCAAGGCTCTGCGGCGAGGTGGCCAGTACGGTGCCGGCGGGATCGACGATCAATACCGAATTGAAGCTGTTGGTCTGCAGTTGCAGGCGTGCTGCTTCGGCTTCCAGTTCGTGGCGGTCGTGCGGGCGCTGGCCGAGTGCGGTGGCGCTGTAGGCCAGCTGCTGCTGCGCGGACTGGATGAAGTTCTGGGTGGTTTCGGCCAGCTTGCTGGCATACACCCGGTTTGCTTCCAGGGTGGTGCCGATCAACTGTTCGCGCTGCACCCGGTAACTGGCGTGCAGGGTATTGGCCAGCGCGATCAGGGCACTGAGCAGTGCCAGGCCGAGGATCAGCTTGCCAAGGTTGAGGCGGGTGGAAAACGGGCGCATGCGGGGCTTCGGACGGGCAGGGTGCAGCGCCAGCCGGGATGCGGATGGAACGGCAGCGGCGGAGCAATCAGGAGCGCAACATCCCACCCCCGGGCGGACTACGGGTCACGCCGCGGATTATTGCGGATTACGGCCCGCCGTGGGTTAAGCGTGCATCCGGACGCGTTCAGCGTTCCAGCCGTCGGCGCAGCACGCTGCGCACCTGTGCGGCCGTGTTCGCATCCAGCGCGCCCAGCACGCCGCGCGCATGAGCGGGGACATGCGCGGCGGTGTCCGGGTCGGCGTCGAACACGTAGTGGTCGAAGAGGGTACGCCACTGTTCGCGCTGCTGCGGTGGCAGGTCCCGCAGCGCCAGCATGGCCAGCATCAACGCGTTCATGGGCGCGTCCATCCATGCCGGCACCGGGCGCCACCAGTAGTTCACCAGGACGTTGAAGGTGTCCAGTCCTTCCATGTGGTGCCACCACAACGAGGGGATGAACACCGCATCGCCCGGGCCCAGTTCGGCCACCTGTGCATGCGCCAACGCCTGGGCAAAACGCGGAAAGCGCTGCAGGTCCGGTGCGGCGAAGTCGACCAGGCTGATGGCCTGCCCGGCGGGGGTGAAATCCAGCGGACCGATGTACAGGTTGTCGATCTGCTCCGGAGCAAACAGCGTCACCCGGCGTCGGCCGGCGGCCACGCAGGCCAGGTTGTCCGGTACATCCTGGTGGGCGGCAATGCGCGAGCGGTTACCGATCCAGATGCTGGCCAGCGGGTCCTCGACACCGAGCGTCAGTGGATTGCACGCGCCGAAGCCGGGCAGGAAGCTGTCCAGCGTGGTCGAGGCCACGTAGATGCCGGGTGGGTCGGGGTCGGGCTGGTACTTGAGCAGGGTGTCGAGCACCACCTTCAGGGCGATCTGCTCACGGCGGAAGTTGAAGCCGCTCATGTCCGCGTTGTAGAACAGCCGCCCCTGCGCCTGTGGCGGCGCGGTGGTGGCGGTGACCGGCAGCTGGCCGTGGTCGAACTGCTTCAGATGCGCCACCGCTGCGGCCGCCGATGTGCGTGCCGCAGCCACCATCGGCCAGTGCGCCACCAGCCCGCGCAGCACCTTCGGCGTGGTCCAGCCGGGCAGCTGCGTGTGCAGCTGCGCCGGGTCCAGCCCCTGCACTTCCTCGATCCGGCCTGTCATCGCGCCGTGGTCCCCGTGCTCAGAACTTGTAGCGTACCCCGAACATGTAACGCGGCCCGGTCTGGGTGGCGTAGCGCAGCATGTTGGTGTGGCGCGCATAGGTACGCATGGTTTCGTCGGTAAGGTTGATCGCCTCCAGGCTCAGCGTGAGCTGGTCGCTCACCGCGTAGCTGATGTTGAGGTCCAGCTGGCCGTAGGCGTCGGTGTAGTTCGGGTTCGGGCCCTGCCCGCCGATGCCGTTGAGGAACTTGTCGCGCCAGTTGTAGGCCGCACGCACCTGCCAGTTGTACTTCTCGTAGAACAGCACCAGGTTGGCCGAGTCGCTCAGGCCGATCATCGGGTACTGGTCGCCCAGGCTCAGGTTGTCGAAGGTCAGGCCGGATTTCACCTTGGTGTAGTTGGCCGCCAGGCCGAAACCGGTCTGCCCGAACAGCTGCTGCACGCTCAGTTCCCAGCCGTCCAGGTGGTCCGAGCGCTGGTTGGCCGGCAAGGTGATGTCGAACCCGGCGATCGGGTCGCCCGGCTGGCCGACGATGGTGCCGGTGCGCTGGCCGGCCGAGTTGGTGCCGGTGGCGGTCACGCCCGGGTCGCCGTCGTGGTTGGCGAAAATGTAATCGCGGATGCAGGGCATGTCGGTCACCCCGCAGCCCGAGGCCAGCGCCTCGTTCCAGTAAGTGCCGCCCACCGGGGTATGCAGCCCGGCGCTGTTGTCGCGCACGATGGTGTTGCTGATGAAGTTCTTGATGTTCTTGCGGAAGAAGCCCAGTGAGGCGTAGCTGGATTCGCCGTAATACCATTCCAGCGACAGGTCGAAGTTGTCGGCCAGCAGCGGCTCCAGCCCCGGATTGCCGCGTGATCCGGTGCCGCCCTGGGTGCGCACGATGTTGTCGAAGCGGCGGCCGCTGTCGATCTGGGTCCAGCCGGGGCGGCCGATGCTGCGGCTGTAGCTGCCGCGTAGCGCCAGCGCCTCGGTGATGTCCAGCTTGAGGTCCACGTTGGGCAGCACGTAGTCGTACTTGCCCTTGCCGCCGATGAAGGTGCCCTCGGCCGCATAGCCCAGGTTGAACTCGTTGGCCGAGCCCCAGTTGATGCTGGTCGGCACGCGCACCAGCGCGGTCGATTCCACCTCGGTCTGCTCATAGCGCACGCCGGCGGCCACATGCAGCGGCATCGACCAGTCGAAGGTGGTGCGGTACTGCAGGTAGGCGCTCTTGGAGGTCTCGGTGGTGCGGATGTCTTCGGTGTACTCGGTGGGCGCCAGGTAGCAGGTGGGGCAGGGCGGCTCGCCATTGGCGGCCACCTGGCCGGCACGCTCGCGCAGGCGGTCGAAGTCGAAGACCAGGAACTGGCCGGTCAGGCGTGGGTCGCTGTGCCCGGAGAACGCATCGAAGTACTTGCCCATGTCATCGGCGTACCAGATGCTGTCGTCATAGTCGGCCGGGTTGCCCAGCCCACCCCAGCTGTCGCGCTGCATGATCGCCGAGGCCGAGCGGTTCTCCACCTTGGTATGGCCGACGCCGAAATCCAGTGCGGAATAGTCGGCGAACTTGAAGGTACCGCTTCCCTGGTATTGCTGAACCTTGGACTTGTTGTAGCTGTTCTGGAACACCGAACCGGTGACCAGCGCCTGGTTGGCCTGCACGCCGCCCGGTGGCAGCGCGATGTTGATGATCGGCAGGTCGCCGCTGTAGTCCACGGTGGTCTTGCCGCGCACGAAGGCGGCCACACCGAGCACGCCGGCCGAGCCATACGGGCTGTCCGGCTGCGATTCGGCGGTGGCATTGTGGACGTCGAAGGACAGGTTCAACGCGTCGTTGACTTCCCATGCCACGTTGAAGCCGAGCGCGTCCATGCTGTTCTTGGTGGCCAGCTTCATGCCGCCCATCGACACGTCCGAGTTGACCATGTCTTCGCTGTAGATGATCGGCGCCGCGATCGGGCCATTGGTCCAGGTGCTGTCGCCGGGGCCGTAGTTGAACCACACCGACAACTCGCTGCGCTGCTGCTGCACCTTGTTCTCCACGTAGGTGTAATCCAGCGTGGTGGTGACATTGTCGGCCGGCTTCCACTGCAGGGTGGCCTGGGCGTTGGTGCGTTGGCGCTGCACGCCGTTGACGTTGTAGGCGGTGTTCTGCGGGCGGCCGTAGATGTCGGTGGCGTCGGGGCGGTTCTGGATGCGGTCCGAATAGCCCTGGCCGGGTTGGGGCAGGGCGCGCCAGTCGCTGCTTTCGTTGCCCTGGAAGGTGGCCCAGCCCTCGGCCACGGTGGCCTGGTTGAAGCCCGAATCGCGCTCCTGGTGGCTGGCGCTTAGGGTCACGCCGAAGCGGTCGTCGGCGTAGCGCTGGCTGAAGATGCCCGACAGCTCGCCGGTGATGCTGGCACCCTGCAGGGTGCGCGGCAGGTTGTCGTTGGAGCTGTCGTTGACTGCCTTCAGGCCCAGGCTGATCACCGGTTCGGATTGCAGCGGGCGCAGCGTCTTGATGTTGATGGTGGCGCCGATGCCGCCGGTGGGGTTGTCGGCGCGGGTGGTCTTGTACACCTCCACTGCCGAGATCGATTCGGAGGCGATGTTGGCGAAATCGAACGAGCGCGAGCCGGACAGCCCGCCGCCGCCGTTGCCCAGGTTCGACGCCGGCATCTGGCGGCCGTTGAGCAGCACCAGGTTGAAGTCGGGGCCGATGCCGCGCACGGTCACCTTGGAGCCTTCGCCGCTGGACGTACGGTCGATCGACACGCCGCTGATGCGCTGCAGCGATTCGGCCAGGTTGGTATCGGGGAACTTGCCGATGTCCTCGGCGACGATGCCATCGACCACGCCCTGGCTGTCGCGCTTGAGGTTCATCGACGAGGTAAGGCTGCCGCGGATGCCGGTGACCTGCACCGCGTCCAGCGTGGTCGGGTCGGGCGCTTCGCCCGTCGCCGGGCGGGCCGGATCCTGCGCCCAGGCGGGGCTGGCCAGCACGGCCAGCAGCGCGGAAGTGAGCATCGCCTTGCGGGGTACGACCTTGTACGTCTTCATGAAAGCTCCCTCCCCAGGGAAATCGATAATGGCGTCCTACGGCGTGACGGCGTGGTTCAACTGCACACGGGCCGGATTGGGAGCCATCGTTGACAGCGTTGTCAACAAACGACCCCGCCAGTACGCCTGGTGTCGGCATGGCCGGCACGTCCAGCGCTGTCATCCAGGCCGCATCGACGACCGGTAAAGCACCGTGGCGCAGGGGCTGCCGTGTGTTTCTTGCGGTATCCCGTGCTGCCGCTGCAGCATGCAGGCGACGTTGTGCAGTGCAGAACGAAACTGCGCGGATGCCCGCAACAGGCCGCCGCACTGCCCCTGTCCTGTCTGCTGACAGCGCTGGACAATCGATGACGAAGCGGGTTCCATGTGTGGCCGCCGAATGGCTGGCCTACCCTTCAACAAGGACATGCAATGGACAACCCTGCTGCAGTGCGCGGGCAACACGTGCAAAGCAACCGCGTGGCCCTGACGGTGGTCACCGCGATCTTCTTCATGTGGGGCTTCCTGACCTGCCTCAACGACATCCTCATTCCACACCTCAAGGCGGCCTTCGCGCTCACCTGGGTGCAGGCGATGCTGGTGCAGTTCACCTTCTTCGGCGCGTACTTCCTGATGTCGCTGCCGGCGGGCCGGCTGGTGGCGGCGGTGGGCTACAAGCGCGGCATCGTGGCCGGGCTGGCCATCGCCGGCGTGGGCGCGCTGCTGTTCTGGCCGGCCGCGCACGCGCATGTGTACGGGTTGTTCTTGGCGGCCTTGTTCGTGCTTGCCACCGGCATCACCGTGCTGCAGGTGGCGGCCAACCCGTACGTGGCGCTACTGGGACCGGAGCAGACCGCGTCCAGCCGGCTGACCCTGGCGCAGTCGATGAACGCACTGGGCACCACGCTGGCCCCGCTGTTTGGCGGCCTGCTGATCCTGTCGGCCGAACCGCGCACCGACGAAGCACTGGCGCTGCTGCCGCAGGCCGAGGCGCTGGCCTACCGCGCCGCCGAGGCGCAGTCGGTGCAGCTGCCGTACTTCGGCCTGGCCGTGGCACTGTTCGTGCTGGCCGCGGCCATCTGGATGTTCCGCCTGCCGGCGATCCCGGGCGTGGAGGAAGGGGCCGCCGGCGGGCGCATCCGCGACGCGCTGCGGCACCCGCACCTGCGCTACGGCGTGCTGGCGATCTTCTTCTACGTGGGTGCCGAAGTGTCCATCGGCAGCGTGCTGGTCAACTTCCTGTCGATGCCGGGCATCGGCGAAGGGCTCACCGAGCAGGAGGCCACGCGCTATGTGTCGTTGTACTGGGGCGGCGCACTGGTGGGCCGCCTGGTCGGCACCGTGCTGCTGGCCCGGCTGGACCCGCGCCGCCTGCTGGGCATCTTCGCGCTGGTGGTGATGGCGCTCCTGGCGGTGACCATGCTGGCCGGTGGCGGATTGGCCAAGTGGGCAGTGGTGAGCATCGGGCTGTTCAACTCGATCATGTTCCCGACCATCTTCGCGCTCGCCATCGCGCGCCTGGGCGCGTTGACCGGCAAGGGCTCCAGTCTGCTGGTCATGGCCATCGTGGGCGGGGCGGTGGTACCGCTGGCGATGGGCTGGGTGGCCGACCACCACGGCCTGCAGCTGTCGTTCCTGCTGCCCATGCTCTGCTACCTGTACATCGTGTTCTACGCGTGGCGGGGCTCGCGCCACGCCGCGTAGGCAGGCGCCTCAGCGTCGCCGCGGCGCGTGGGTCGATTCGCGCACCAGTACCGCATGGTCCACGGTGACCATGCGGCCGGCGTCGGGTGAGCGGATGTGGTCGATCAGCTGTTCGGTGGCCAGCCGCCCCATGTGCGAGGTGGGCTGCCGCACCGTGGTCAGCGCCGGGTAGATATGTCCGGCGATCGGCGTGTCATCGAAGCCGCACACCGACAGGTCGCGCGGCACGCGCAGCCCGCGCTGGCCGGCCACCCGGTAGACCGCGGCGGCCATGTCATCGTTGGCCGCGAAGATCGCTGTCGGCGGTTGCGGCAGGTCGAGCAGCGTGTTTGCCGCCTCGATCCCGGACTCGAATGAAAACTGCCCGTTGACCACCAGGGCCGGGTCGTAGGCGATGCCGTGCTCACGCAGCGCCTGGCGGTAGCCGGCCAGGCGCCACTGGCAGGCACCGTGCGCGCGCGGGCCCTTGATGTGGCCGATGCGGCGGTGGCCCTGCGCCACCAGGTGGCCAATCAGTTCCACCACGGCCGTGGTTTCATCCATGCGCACGCCGATGCGGCCGTCGGGGTGGCGCGGGGCGATGCTGGCGAAGGGAATCTCGTGCTCTTCCAGGTAGGCCAGCACCACCGCATCGTCGGTCAGCGGTGGAATCAACACCGCGCCATCGGGCCGCGAGTTCTCGAACAATGCGGCCAGGTCGGGCAGGGTGCTGCGGCCAACGCCGACCGGACCCAGGATCAGGTTGTAGTGGGTGGCGTGGCAGGCTTCGAGCATGCCGTTCTGGATTTCCATCAGGTAGTTGCGCGAGGGATTGTTGTAGACCAGCGCCAATGCATAGGAGCGTTGCCCGGCCAGGCTGCGCGCCGACAGGTTGGGCTTGTAGCCCAGCCGCGCCACCGCCGCGGTGACCCGCTCGCGCGTTTCGGCGCGTACGTTGGGCTCGTTGTTGAGCACGCGGGACACGGTCTTGATCGAAACGCCCGCAACCGCGGCGACATCCTCGATTCGACTACGCATGGTGCGGTGGATCCTATGTGGGGGCAGGTCGGCAGCTGCCGATGGTAGTGCGGCAATGTCGCGTGGAGGTTGCCGATGCAGGCCGATGTTGCCATGCCGCGGTGGTTTATTGCGCGTCGTTGAAATCCGTGCGGCGTTGCAACACCCGGCGCGGGGTAGAGGCAACCGTCCGTACCGGAAAGCCCGTGTTACCGGGAGGCACCTCCCGCGCGGGCGCTCCCTTGGTTGACAGTGTTGCGGGGTCTTTGTATGACAGCGCTGTCAGAAAGGGGCGTTGAACCGATCCAAATGCTCGCCGGCACCAGGGCGCCGCGCTCTTGCGCGTCGTGGTGGCCTGCGCGGCGCCCACCCCGATCGCGCGTCATTCCACCGGAGGTAGTTGTCCGTGAACAGCCCCAACAAGACCCTTCTTGGCAGCTGCCTGCTGCTCGCCCTGGCCGCACCGGTGGCCGCTGCGCCCGCCAGCGGCGAACGCCTGCAGGACTGGCCGCGGGTGACCAGCGCTATCGCCAGCGACGCGACGATCGAGGCGCGGGTGAAGCAGATCGTGGCGGAGATGACACTGGCGCAGAAGGTGGGGCAGATGACCCAGCCGGAGATCAAGACCATCACCCCGGCGCAGGTGCGCCAGTACTACATCGGCTCGGTGCTCAACGGCGGCGGCTCGTGGCCGGGCATGAACAAGCATGCCAGCGTAGCGGATTGGCTGACGCTCGCCGACGCGTACCGCGCGGCGTCGCTGACCACCGATGCGCGCACGCCGGTGCCGGTGATCTGGGGCACCGACGCGGTGCACGGCCACAACAACGTGTACGGCGCCACGCTGTTCCCGCACAACATCGGCCTGGGAGCGGCCGGCGATGCCGAACTGATCGAGCGCATCGGCGAAGCCACTGCACGCGCCACCCGTGCCACCGGCATCGACTGGGTGTTCGCGCCCACCCTGGCGGTGGCGCACGACCCGCGCTGGGGCCGCACCTATGAGAGCTTCTCCTCCGACCCGGCCCGCGTGCGCGAATACGCACGGGCCTACGTCAAGGGCGCGCAGGGCCGTTTCGGCGATGACGGCAACGTGGTGGCCACCGCCAAGCACTACATCGGCGACGGCGCCACCGACAACGGCCGCGACCAGGGCGAGGCGCTGGTGGACAAGGCCACCATGGTCAACGTGCACGGGCAGGGCTATTACGGCGCGCTGGGCGAAGGCGTGCAGACGGTGATGGCCTCGTTCAACAGCTGGAACGACCGTAGCGGCCGCGTCGACTACGGCAAGATGCACGGCAACAAGGCGCTGCTCACCGATGCCCTGAAAGACACCATGGGGTTCGACGGGTTCGTCGTCTCCGACTGGAACGGCATCGCCCAGGTGCCGGGCTGCCGCAACGACAGCTGCGCCCAGGCGATCAACGCCGGCATCGACATGGTGATGGTGCCCGACGACTGGAAGGCCTTCATCGCCAACACCATCGCGCAAGTGGAGAAGGGCGAGATTCCGATGGCGCGCATCGACGATGCGGTCAGCCGCATCCTGCGGGTCAAGCTGCGCGCCGGCCTGTTCGAGCACACGCCGTCAGACAGCCGCTATGCCGGTGACGCCAACGCCGTGCAGCACCGCGCGCTGGCGCGCCGGGCGGTTCGGGAGTCGCTGGTGCTGCTGAAGAACGAAGGCAGCGCGCTGCCGCTGCGCCGCAACGCGCGGGTAATGGTAGTGGGCAAGAGCGCCGACAGCCTGTCCGACCAGGCCGGTGGCTGGTCGCTGACCTGGCAGGGCACCGAAAACACCAACGCCGATTTCCCCAACGCCGATTCGGTGCTGGGTGCGCTGCGCGCCGAACTGGGGACGCAGCAGGTGGACTACAGCGCCGACGGTACCGGGCTGGACCCGAGCAAGTTCGATGTGGTGGTGGCGGTGGTGGGCGAAACCCCCTACGCCGAAACCAACGGCGACATCCTGGCCTCCGATTCGGTCAGCCACAGCCGCGCCTACCCGCAGGACCTGGCGGTGCTGCGCGCGGCCCAGGCCAGCGGCAAGCCGGTGGTCACCGTGTACTTCTCCGGTCGCCCGATGTACACCAACGACCTGCTCAACCTGTCCCAGGCATTCGTGGCGGCGTGGCTGCCGGGCAGTGAGGGCAAGGGCATCACCGATGTGCTGGTGGCCGGCAAGGACGGCAAGCCGGCGCACGACTTCCGCGGCCGGCTGAGCTTCCCGTGGCCGGGTGTGCCGTGCCCGGCACCGATTGACCGGCCGGACCCGAAGCGCCCGGCGCTGTTCACGCTCGGTCACGGCCTGACCTACAGCGCGCCCGCCACGCTGGCGCGCCTGCCCGAAGCCAATCCGGACAACTGCGGCGAAGTGACCACGCTGCCGATCTTCAACCGCGCCGATACGCCGCCGTTCGCACTGCACGTGGCCGCCAACGGTGCCACCCAGCCGCTGGGCAACGACCTCAACGCCACGCTGCGCTGGCCGACCGCCATGCCGGTGGTGCAGGTGCGCACCGTGCAGGTGAACACTCAGCAGGATGCCAAGGAAGTGACGTGGCTGGCACCGGCGCAGTTGATCGCACGCAGCACCTCGCGGCGCAACCTGGGCGCGCTGGCACGCAACCACGGCGCGCTGCAGTTCGACGTGCAGCTGGTGCAGCGCCCGGCATCGGCGGTGACGGTAAGCATGCAGTGCGGCACCGGCTGCGAAGGGGGCGTGGATATCGCCCCGCTGCTGGGCAAACTGGCGCCCGGCCAGAAGCAGACCGTGACCGTGCCGCTGGCGTGCTTTGCCAAGCGCGGCGTGGACCTGGGCGCGGTGGAAGCGCCGTTCGTGGTGAGCGCCGACGCACCGTTCGCGGCGGCATTCACCCAGGTGCGCGTGTCGGTGGATGCAGACGAGGCCGCGGGCGTGGTGCGCTGCCCGTAGAGCCGGGCTCCGCCCGGCTGGCGTTCGACCGGGAATGCGTAGAGCCGGGCTCTGCCCGGCTGCCGTTCGACGGGGGGATGCGTGGAGCCGGCCAGCGGCCGGCACTACCCGGGCATCTCCCGCAACGAAAAAGGCCCCGCGATGCGGGGCCTTTTTCTGTTCGCCCGAAACGCGTATCAGCGCTTCATCGAACCGAAGAACTCGTCGTTGGACTTGGTGTTCTTCATCTTGTCGAGCAGGAATTCCATCGCGGCCATTTCATCCATCGGATGCAGCAGCTTGCGCAGGATCCAGATCTTCTGCAGCAGTTCCGGTTCGATCAGCAGGTCTTCGCGACGGGTGCCCGAGCGGTTGATGTCGATCGCCGGGAACACGCGCTTTTCAGAGATGCGACGGCTCAGGTGCACTTCGCTGTTGCCGGTGCCCTTGAACTCTTCGTAGATCACCTCGTCCATCTTGCTGCCGGTATCGACCAGCGCGGTGGCGATGATGGTCAGGCTGCCGCCTTCCTCCACGTTGCGCGCTGCGCCGAAGAAGCGCTTCGGACGGTGCAGGGCGTTGGCGTCCACACCACCGGTGAGCACCTTGCCGGAGCTGGGCACCACGTTGTTGTAGGCACGCGCCAGGCGGGTGATCGAGTCGAGCAGGATCACCACGTCCTTCTTGTGCTCGACCAGGCGCTTGGCCCGCTCGATCACCATTTCGGCCACCTGCACGTGGCGCGCAGCCGGCTCGTCGAAGGTGGAGCTGATAACCTCGCCGCGCACGGTGCGCTGCATTTCGGTCACTTCTTCCGGGCGCTCGTCGATCAGCAGCACGATCAGGTGCACGTCCGGGTGGTTGGTGGTGATCGCCGTGGCCACCTGCTGCATCATCATCGTCTTGCCGGCCTTCGGCTGGGACACGATCAGCGAACGCTGGCCCTTGCCCTGCGGTGCCATCAGATCGAGGATGCGGCCGGTGATGTCTTCGGACGAGCCGTTACCGCGTTCCAGGGTGAAGCGCTTGCGCGGGAACAGCGGGGTCAGGTTCTCGAACAGCACCTTGTTCTTCGACGCTTCCAGCGGCTCACCATTGATGGTGTCCACGATCGACAGCGCGAAGTAACGCTCGCCGTCCTTCGGGAAGCGGATGCGGCCGGACAGGTGGTCGCCGGTGCGCAGGTTGAAGCGGCGGATCTGGCTGGGCGAGATGTAGGTATCGTCCGGGCCGGCCAGGTAGCTGGCTTCGGCGGCACGCAGGAACCCGAAGCCGTCCGGCAGGATTTCCAGCACGCCGTCGGCGGCAACGCCGTCGCCGTGGCGGGTGAGCACCTTGAGCAGGGCGAAGATCACGTCCTGCTTGCGGGCACGTGCCACGCCTTCGGAGATCTGCAGCTGCTCGGCGATTTCCAGCAGCTTCTGCGCCGGCATGCGCTTGAGGTCGCTCAGCGAATAGACCGGGAAGCCTTCGGGCACGTTGGCCTGCTGGCTGCGCACGAACGGCTGCTGTTCGCCGTTGTCCTGCGGCATGCCGTCGTCGTTGTAGCGATCGCCACCGCGGTTGCGGTCACGGCGATTGCGGAAACGATCACGGCGGTTGCCCTGACCCTGACCCTGACCCTGGTTCTGGCCCTGGCCTTGACCCTGCTGGTACGGGTTCTGCCCGCCCTTGGGGGTGTTGTTGTTGTTGTTGTTGCCGTTCTGGTTGCGCTGGCCACCGTCGCCGGTGTCCTGCTGCGCATTGCCCTGGGCAGAGGAGGCGTCGCCAGCCGGTGCCTGCTGGGGCGCCGACGGAGCGGCGACCGGCGCCGGCGCGTCAGGCGCGGCAGCCAGGGGCAGGGCGGATTGATGAGCGGGGGGGGAACCTGCCTCGGCAGCGGTGTTGGCGGCGGCCTTGGCGACGCGCGGCTTGCGCACGCGCTTCTCGGCGGGCGCGTCGGCGCTCCCGGGTTCGGAAGTAGTGATATCGGACAAGTGCTGGATTCCTCGCTAGAAGGTGCGAGCGCCCGGCAGGGCAGCGAACGTTGGGAAAGGATTCTGGAAAGAACGTCGTCCAGAAGATGCGGCGCGCGAATGCGGCCGGATGCTGCCGACACTAACACCGGCTCGCGGCGGCGCGCAAGCCGGGTGGGGCAGGGTCATTCATGCGGGGCAGGCCCCGCGGGCAGCCGGCGGGCACCGGCTGCGTGCTGCGATCAGGCCAGCGCCTTGTCCAGCATGCCGGCCAGCTGGGCCTTGCCGACCGCGCCGATCTGCTGCGCCTGGACCTGGCCGTCCTTGAACACCAGCAGCATCGGGATCGAGCGAACGTGGTACTTGGCGGCCAATGCGCGGTTCTGGTCCACGTTGACCTTGGCGATCTTGGCGCGGCCGTTGTAGGCGTCGGCCAGTTCATCCAGGGCGGGGGCGATCATCTTGCACGGACCACACCACTCGGCCCAGAAATCGACCAGCACCGGTTCCTTGGAATTCAGCACTGCGCTATCGAAGTCGGCATCGCCGACATGTACAACCTTGTCGCTCATCTTGGTTTCTCGTCTGGAAATGCACCCGGCGGGGCCGGAGGAGGTTGAATTTGGACGCCACCGGAGGGTGCCATCCGCGTCTGCTGCCTCGTGGCCGCGAGGGCGGCCAGCGGTGCGCCAGGTGGATGCCTGGTCGCTCACGGCGGGCAGTGTACCCCTATCGTCGCGGCCGGGCAGGTGCTGCCTGAAACCCAGCATCCTGTGATCGGCGCCCTGCATTGAAGGGGGAGTCCTTCTCTATATGCGGCCGTCTGGCACCGCCTCCAGTGCGCGGGGCGCGCCCGTTCAACTGGCGGCAGGCGCGGTGAAAACGTGTGAAATCCGCCCGGTCGTCGACCGGTCCGTGCGCCGGCAGCCGCCCTCGGACGGGCTGTCTCAGCACTTGGTGCGACGGCAGAGGCCGGTTTGGCGCCGACAGTGCGCTAAACTGCGCCATTGTGCGGCGCCCCTGGACCGGTTGGTCCGGCCCCGTCCAACCCCGGCGCAGGGCCCGCAATGGCGACGGTGCCCCCCAAGATTGCAAGCCTCCCGCGCACCGCTGCCGGGGCGGCCTTACCAAGACGGACACATGAGCGACAAACCGCTGACCGATTTGACCTTCTCCTCCTTCGAGCTGCATCCCGCCCTGCAGGCGGGCCTTGAAGGAGCCGGATTCACCCGTTGCACGCCCATCCAGGCGCTGACCTTGCCGGTCGCGCTGCCCGGCGGTGACGTCGCCGGCCAGGCCCAGACCGGCACCGGCAAGACCTTGGCCTTCCTGGTCGCGGTGGTGAACCGCCTGCTGACCCGCCCGGCACTGGCCGACCGCAAGCCGGAAGACCCGCGCGCGCTGATCCTGGCCCCGACCCGCGAACTGGCCATCCAGATCCACAAGGATGCGGTCAAGTTCGGCTCGGACCTGGGCCTGCGCTTCGCGCTGGTCTACGGCGGTGTGGATTACGACAAGCAGCGCGAGATCCTGCAGCAGGGCGTGGACGTCATCATCGCCACCCCGGGCCGCCTGATCGACTACGTCAAGCAGCACAAGGTGGTCTCGCTGCACGCCTGCGAAATCTGCGTGCTCGACGAAGCCGACCGCATGTTCGACCTGGGCTTCATCAAGGACATCCGCTTCCTGCTGCGCCGCATGCCCGAGCGCACCACGCGCCAGACGCTGCTGTTCAGCGCCACGCTCAGCCACCGCGTGCTGGAGCTGGCCTATGAGCACATGAACGAGCCGCAGAAGCTGGTGGTGGAAAGCGAGTCGATCACCGCCGCGCGCGTGCGCCAGCGCATCTACTTCCCGGCCGACGAAGAAAAGATCCCGCTGCTGCTGGGCCTGCTGTCGCGCAGCGAAGGCGCGCGCACCATGGTCTTCGTCAACACCAAGGTGTTTGTCGAGCGCGTGGCCCGTTCGCTTGAAAAGGCCGGTTACCGCGTGGGCGTGCTGTCCGGCGACGTGCCGCAGAAGAAGCGCGAGAGCCTGCTCAACCGCTTCCAGAAGGGCCAGCTGGAAATCCTGGTGGCCACCGACGTGGCTGCCCGCGGCCTGCACATCGACGGCATCAAGTACGTCTACAACTACGACCTGCCGTTCGACGCCGAAGACTACGTGCACCGCATCGGCCGTACCGCGCGCCTGGGCGAAGAGGGCGATGCGATCAGCTTCGCCTGCGAGCGCTACGCGATGGGCCTGCCGGACATCGAGGCGTACATCGAGCAGAAGATCCCGGTTGAAGCGGTCACCAGCGAAATCCTGACCTCGCTGCCGCGCCCGGAACGTGCGCCGGCCGAAGCGGGCGAAGACGGCGACGAGAACGAGAGCGTCGGCCAGATCTTCCGCGAGGCACGCGAAGCGCGTGCGGCCGAAGAACAGCGTCGTGGCGGCGGCAGCAGCAGCGGTCGGGGTGGCAAGCCGTCGTCCGGTGGCCGTGGCGAACGCCGCGCGCCGGGCGAGCGCAGTGCCGATGGCAAGCCACGCCGCGAGCGCAAGCCGCGCGTGGAAGGCGAGGCTCCGGCCGAGGGTGAGGTCAAGCCGCAGGCCGCGGTGGCCCAGGCCGCCGTCGCCGTCGCTGCGGCCGACGCGCCGAGCGCCGCGGGCAGCCCGGCCGTGGAAGGCGAGCGCGCACCGCGCAAGCGTCGTCGTCGTCGCCACGGCCGTCCGGTCGAAGGCGCCGAAGGTGCCGCACAGCCGGTGACCCCGGTGCAGGTGACGGCCAAGCCGATGCGCGCTGCCGCTCCGGCCGCCGATCCGGGTGCATCGTTCCTGACCCGCATCGGGCGCAAGATCCGCCGGATGCTGTCCGGTTCGTAAGACCGGACGCGCGATCCGCGATGCCTGGGGGTATCGCCCCCTTGGCAAGGGGGCGTCGCGAAGCGACGGGGATCGGGTGCTGATGAGAGGCGCCCACGGTTTGCGCAGCGAACCGTCGGGCGACAGCGCGAATGCGATGTCGCTTCCCCCGACCCACGGTCGGCACCTGCCCGCTACCCCCACCTGCACGCCGCCACCCTCGTCCTGCATAATCAGGGGATGAGCGTCCTGCGTTTTGACAATGTCAGCAAACAATATGCGGGCGGCCACCAGGCACTGGTGGACGTCAGCTTCGATGTCGCCCCCGGGGAAATGCTGTTCGTCACCGGTCACTCCGGTGCGGGCAAGAGCACCCTGCTCAAGTTGATCCACCTGGACGAGCGGCCCAGCCGCGGCGCGGTGATCTTCAATGAGCGCAACCTGCTCAAGGTGCGGGGCGGCAACATCCCCCGGCACCGTCGCGAGGTGGGCGCGGTCTACCAGGACCACCGCCTGCTGATGGACCGCAGCATCGCCGAGAACGTCGCCCTGCCGCTGATCCTGCGGGGCACCCGCCGCGCCGATATCGGCAAGCGCGTGCGCTCGGTGCTGGAGCGGATGGGTCTGGGCCACCGCGAAAAAGCGCTGCCGTCGCAGCTGTCGGCGGGTGAGCAGCAGCGCGTGGGCATCGCCCGCGCGATCGTCAGCGAACCGCGACTGCTGGTCGCCGACGAACCCACCGGTAACCTCGACCCTACCCTGGCGGCAGAAATCATGGCGCTGTTCGCCGAGCTCCCCGAGCGCGGTACCAGCGTGCTGGTGGTCAGCCACGACCTGGCCCTGCTCCGGCACATGCGCAAGCGCGTGCTGATCCTGGACCACGGCAAGCTGATCGACGACATCTCGCCGCAGGACCTGGCCGAATGAACGCACCCACCAACAAGGAAGCCGCGGCACCGTCGCGCCTGGGCGTGTGGCTGCATCACCACGGCCACAGTGTGGTGTTCAGCCTGGGCCGTGCCTGGCGCAAGCCGTGGGCCACGCTGCTGACCATCATGGTGATGGCGCTGGCCCTGGCCCTGCCGTTGGGCCTGTCCATCGCGCTGGACAACCTCACTCATTTCGCCGGCAGCGTGCAGCAGTCGCGCGACATCAACCTGTTCCTGAAGACCGACATCGACGCCGCCGCCGCCGGGCAGGTCGCCGATTCGCTGCGCGGCCGGGCCGACGTGGCCAACGTCACCCTGCAGACGCCGGATCAGGGCCTGCAGGAACTGCGCGAGGGTGCGGGACTGGGCGAGGCGATCGATGCGCTGCACGACAACCCGCTGCCGACGCTGTTGATCGTCACTCCGAAGGCGGGCGCCGATGACGCGCGCCTGGCGCAGTCGCTGGAAGGCCTGCCGCAGGCGGACCTGGTGCAGCACGATGCGCTGTGGCGCAAGCGCCTGGACGCCTGGCTGGGCTTCGGGGCGCGACTGGTGCAGGTGCTGTCGGTGCTGCTGGGCCTGGGCGCGGCCCTGGTGGTGGGCAACACCGTGCGGCTGGACATCCAGGCGCGCCGCGAGGAAATCGGCGTGCTGCAGTTGCTGGGCGCCAGCGACGGCTTCATCCGTCGCCCGTTCCTGTACCTGGGCGCGTGGTACGGGCTGGGGGCCGGTGCGGTCGCGTTGGCGCTGATCGGCGTGGCCGGGCTGGCCCTGCGCCCGCCGCTGGCCGCGCTGTCTGAAAGTTATGCCAGCCCGTTCGTGTTGCATGGGTTGGACCTGCTGCATTCATCGTTCGTGCTGGTCGGCACCGTAGTGCTGGGCTGGCTGGGCGCGTGGCTGGTGACGGGGCATTTCCTGCGCCAGACCCGACCGACCGAAACCTGAGGCCCGCATGCGCCCGCAAGCCCTGAAGCACCTGGTCGACGACGCACCGCGCGTGATGGTGGTCGACGGCTCCAAGCTGGTCCGCAAGTTGATTGCCGATGTGCTGCAACGCGAACTGCCGGCCGTGGAGGTGGTGGGTTGCGCGAGCATCGAAGAGGCGCGCAACGCGCTTGAAGCCGGGCCGGTGAACCTGGTCACCACCTCGCTTACGCTCAGCGATGGCGACGGCCTGGCGCTGGCGCGGCTGGTCCGCGAAACGGCCGGGCAGGCGTACGTGCCGGTGATCGTGGTGTCCGGCGATGCACAACAGCACCTGGAACAGCGCCGCTTCACCGACTATGTCACCGACTATTTCGACAAGGCGCTGGGCCATGAGGCGCTGGCCACGTTCATCCGTGGCTATGTGCAGCCGGAAACCATTCCCGGCGCCACCATCCTGTATGTCGAAGACAGCCGCGTGGTGGCCGAGGCGACCAAGCGCATGCTCGAACGCCAGAGCCTGCGCGTGCTGCACGTAATGACCGCCGAGGAAGCCTTCGCGCTGCTCACCGCCGAATCGCTGGGCCGCAGCAGCCATCGCATCGACCTGGTGCTCACCGACGTGACCCTCAAGGGCGAGCTCAGTGGGCTGGACGTGGTCGAGCGCGTGCGCGTGGATTTCGGCTATGGCAAGCGCCGCCTGCCGGTGCTGGTGATGACCGGCGACGGCAATCCGCTCAATCAGTCCGGCCTGCTGCAGGCCGGCGCCAACGACCTGGTGCAGAAGCCGATCGAAGAGCGCCTGCTGGTGACCAAGGTCCTGTTCCAACTGCGCCTGTCGCGGCTCAACGAAAAACCCGTGGTGCGATGAACGACGAGGCAACCCCCAGCATCCAGCTTGAACCGAGCTGGAAGGCGCGTATTGGCGAATGGCTGCTGCGTCCGGACATGCGTGACCTGTCCAGTTTCCTGCGCCAGCGCAAGGCGGCCGGCGCGCAGGTGTTCCCGCCTGGCCCGCAGATCTTCGCCGCCTTCGACGCCACCCCGTTCGATCAGGTCAAGGTGGTCATCCTCGGGCAGGACCCGTATCACGGCCCCGGCCAGGCGCATGGCCTGAGTTTCTCGGTGATGCCCGGCGTACCGGTGCCGCCGTCGTTGCTCAACATCTACAAGGAAATCGAAGCCGACCTGGGGATCCCGCGCCCGGACCACGGCTGCCTACTGCCGTGGGCGCGCCAGGGCGTGCTGTTGCTCAATGCGGTGCTCACGGTGGAGGCCGGCCAGGCCGGTGCGCACCAGAAGCGCGGCTGGGAAGGGTTCACCGACCATGTCGTGGACACCCTCAACCGCGAGCGCGACGGGCTGGTGTTCATGCTGTGGGGCAGCTACGCGCAACAGAAGGGCAAGGTGATCGACACCGCCCGTCACCGGGTGTTGAAGGCGCCGCATCCGTCGCCGTTGTCGGCGCACCGCGGTTTCCTCGGTTGCCATCATTTTTCGATGGCCAACGACTATCTGCAGCGCCGCGGCCAGGCGCCCATCGACTGGTCGCTGCCGCCACGCGCGACGCTGTAATCCGGGCCGGCAACAGGCCGGCCGCTTGGTTTACTCGGTCAACATTTCCATTATCGCGCGCGCCACCTGGCGCTTGCGCGCCGGCATGCGCCTCAGTAACGAGAGAATCTCGGTTTCCTGGGCGGTACGTGCTGCCTCCACCGGCAACGCGTCCGGCAAGGGCAGGTCCACGCCGTCCTCCGGACGCCCGGGACCGCGCCCCGTCGCCAGCCATTCAAAATGGACTTGCGTCACAATTGCGACGCGGGCAAGGTGTTGAACGCTAGGGAATGTACCGCCTTCCCGTTCCCACTGCGCCACGGCACTACGTCGCACGCCGGCCTCCACCGCCAACTGTGCTTGGGACAGGCCGGCCGTTAGTCGGGCCCGCCGGATTCTGTCGCACATCGCCTGCATGGATTACCTCCCTTTCCCTGTTCGGTAAGCACTGCTTTCCTGAAAGTAATTCTTTTCCCGTGTGTACAGAATCGCTTTCCAACGACCGCTGTATCACGGCTCATGATTGCGCGCCCGCCCCACTGCAAGCGCTACTGTCTCCCACTTTCACGCCGTCTTGTTTGACGGAATTTTCGTTGCCCCGCATTAATCGGCCCAAACCGGACATAAACGCATTCCCAAGCGGGAAACGGCACCGGCAGGGCACGATCAGAACGACGACGGAGTAACTCCGCCGTCACGGTCGAACTCTGCCAAAAATCGGCGGAGACGCATGTATGGTTAATGTGAAAGGCGTGAACGTTCCGTCAGTGCGTTGGCAGTCATGGCTGCTCCTTGCACTACTGGCGGTGCTTTCATGCCTGGGCCAGGCCCGTGCTCAATCGGCCTGTACCGCCGGTGCGTGCGTCAGCGCCGGTCCGCGCCTGGCCTCGGTCGATTCCACCCAGAGCCCGGTACTCAACCTGCTGTTCGGCGCGCTGTTGCCGGGCACCAGCCTCAACCTGAGCGTGGCCGACTGGAACAACCTGGCCGGCGCCAACATCAATCTCAACGCACTGCTGACCCAGCTCAATGGCGGGGTGGTGGTGAGCGATCCCAGCCAGGTGCTCAACGCCAACATCACCCTGGGCCAGCTGCGCGCGGCGATGGTGCAGGTGCTGCAGGCCGACGGCCAGACTGCGGCGGCCAATGTGCTCAACGCACTGCCGCTGGGCGTGGCCGGCACCACCGGCAACATCCGGCTGGCCGACCTGCTGCAGATCGCACTGCCCACCGGGTCGCTGGCGACCGTGCGCCTGAACGTGCTGGACCTGCTCACCGGCGGCGTGCAGCTCTACAACTTCCGCAACGTGCTCACCACGCCCACGCCGATCACGGTCAATACCGCGGCGCTGGGTCTCAACGGTGTCACCAACGTGCGCCTGTGGCTGCAGGTGATCGAACCGCCGGTCTACACCTGCGGCACGGTGGGTGCGGCGTTCCACAGTGCGGCCATCCGCATCAAGCTCGACCTGGACCTGGTGCAGGGGCTCAACACCGGCACGCTCAGCGCCGCGCTCAACGGGCTCAACCTGCTGGGGGTGTCGCTGTCCAACACCAGCATCAGCGCCGACGTGCTGCACCTGCAGCTGTATGCCGATGTGGCGCGTGCCGAAGGTTCGATTTCGGCGGTGAACCTGGTGGGCAACGCGGTCACGCTGCAGGCGCGCCCGGGCCTGGTGAATCTGTACGTCGGCCAGATCAGCGACGCCACCTTCTTCAACCGCAGCACCGTGCTCACCGACACCGCCCTGACCGCCGCCACGCTGACCACGCTCAGCGTGAAGGTGCGGGTGGCGGCCAACGTGCTTGGCGTGCTCACGCCGATCGCCGACATCACCGTGCCGCTCACGGTCAGCGTGCGCAGCTTCGCCACCGCCACGCCCGGGCTGCAGAGTGCCAGCTTCACCGGCCCCTACCCACAGACCCGCACGCTGACTGCCGGTACGGTGAGCGCGGCCACGATGGTGTCCACGCTGGTCAACTCGTTGAACATCCAGGTCACCAGTGGCAACCCCACCGTGACCCTGCTCGGCGGCCTCCCGCTGCCGCTGCCAGTGGCCGACCTGGTCAACGGCATCGTCAACACGCTGCTCACGCCCATCCGCTCCGCCGTCAATGTGCTGGTCACCCCCGTGCTCACCGCCGTGCTAGGTGGCCTGGTCGACAACCTGCTGGCGCTGCTGGGCATCCGCATCGGCCAGGCGGTGTTCACCGTGGAGGGCATCACCCAGGCCTGCGCGGCCACGCTGCAGCTGGTCAAGGACCTGCAGCCCACCAGCGATACCGGCCGCTTCAACCTGTCCATCACCTACAACGGCAGCACGGTGGGTTCGGCCAGTAACGTGGGCAACAACGGCGCCACCGCGGCGGTGATCACCGTGCCCGGCGGCAGCTATGCGCTGGCCGAAGCCGCCGCCGCCGGCACCACGCTGGCGCGCTACGCCAGCAGCTGGCAATGCACCGACCAGAACAACACCGTGGTGTCGTCCGGCAGCGGCGGCAGCTTCACCCTGCAGGCGCCGGCGATGACCGCCACCGCCGTGACCCTGGTGTGCCGCATCACCAACCGCACGCGCCAGGCCGAGCTGTCGATCACCAAGAGCGACGGCAGTGGCACCTACACGCCGGGCGGCACCGCGACCTACACGCTGCTGGTGCGCAACGACGGACCCGATCCGGTCACCAACGCGGTCGTGGCCGACAGCCTGCCCAACGGCATCACCCTGCGTGCCGCCTGGACCTGCAGCGCCAGCACGGGCAGCACGTGTGCGGCGGCCAGTGGCGGTGCGGTGGGCGGCAACGCGGTCAGCGTGGGGGTGAACCTGATCAATGGGGGCCAGGCAACGATCAGCGTGCCGGTCAGCTTCAGCAGCAACCCGGGCGCGTATTAGCACCCGGGCGGTAGCGCAGTGGGCGTGGGGATGACCCCGCGCCGGGGATGGACACGATCACCGCTTCGAGGATGAGCGCATGGCAGCAACCCGCAGGCAGGGCAGGGCACGCAGGGCATCGGCCGGCATCGCGCACGCGGTGGGGCTGTTGGCGTTGCTGCTGTCTCCCACGCTGCTTGCGCAGAGCTACCCGAACCCGCTCAACAACACCGCCACGGTGACCGCGCCGGCCGACGTGGGCGACCCGACCCCGGGCAACAACACCGCCACCGATACCAACGCGCTGGCCCTGCAGGCACAGCTGAGCGTGACCAAGACGTTGCTCAGTGCCAGCCCGGTGGCGGCCGGCGGCGCGGTGCAGTACCGCATCCAGGTGAGCAATGCCGGCCCTTCGGCGGCGCAGGGCGTGGGCGTGGTCGACACCGTGTCGGCGCTGCTCACCAACGTGGCCTGGAGTTGCCAGCCCACCACCGCGGCATCGTCGTGCGCGCAGTCCAGCGGCACCGGCAATGCCATCAACGTGCAGGTCAACGTGGGCGTGGGCGACAGCGTGGTGCTGCTGGTCAACGGCACCGCGCCCAGCGCCACCCCGGCCACCGTGCCGGCCAACAGCGTCACGCTGGTGCTGCCCACCGGCACCACCGACCCGACCCCGGGCGACAACAGCGCCATCACCCCGGCCGTGCCGGTGCAGGCCAACGCGCTGGTGGCCAACAACGATGTGTTCGCCACGGCGATTTCCTCAGCCACCGGTGGCACGACGCCCACGGTGCTGGCCAATGACACGCTCAACGGTGCGCCGGTGGTCGGCACCTCCCTGATCATCGCGCTGCAGAACGCGCCGGCGGGATTCACCATCAACAGTGCCGGCGTGATCACGGTGCCGGCCGGCGCCACCGCCGGTGCCACCAGCCTGATCTATCAGATCTGCGAGAACGCATCGCCGACCAACTGCGCCACCGCCACGGCCAGCGTTGTGATCGGCCCCACCGCCGTGAACGACAGCTTCAACGCCACCGGTGGCGCGCCGTCGTTCGCCGGCAACGTGGGCAGCAACGACAACGCACCGGCGGGTGCGGTGTTCAGCGCCGTCGGCACGCCGCCGGCCGGGCTCACCGTCAACGGCGACGGCACCTTCGCCTATGCGCCTGCCGGTGGCATCGCCGCGCCCACGTCATTCCAGTACCAGGTCTGCCTGCCCGCCCCGAACGGCAGCGTGTGTGCCACCGCCACGGCGGCCATCGTGGTCAATGCCAACGCACTGGTGGCGGTCGATGACACCTTCGCCACGCCGATCCCGGCCGGCACCGGCGGGCTCACCCCGACCGTGCTCACCAACGACACGTTCAACGGCGGTGCCGTGCCGCTGGGCCAGGTGGCGCTGAGCCTGGTGGGCGCGCCGACGGGCTTTGCCATCAATGCCAACGGCACCGTGCAGGTGCCGGCCACCGCCGCGGCCGGTCCGCTGGCGCTGACCTATCGCTTCTGCGAAACCGCTTTGCCGGCCAACTGTGCCACGGCCACGGCCACCCTGCTGGTGAGCCCGGATGCGGTGAACGACACGGTGACCACGCCCGGCGGTGGTCAGCCGGCCACCGGCAGCCTGGCCGGCAACGACAACATCGCCAGCGGTTCCACCTACACCCTGGCCACCGCACCCGCCCGTGGCACGGCCGTGGTCAACGCCGACGGCACCTTCGGCTATACCCCGTCCAATGCCAATACCGGGCCGGATTCGTTCACCTACCAGGTGTGCCTGCCGGACCCGAACGGCAGCGTGTGCGACACCGCCACGGTCAGCGTGAACGTGCAGGCCAACCAGATCGCCGCCGTCAACGATGTGTTCATCACGCCGCTGTTGCCGGGCGCCACCACGGCGGTGAGCGTGCTGGGCAACGACACCCTCAATGGGGTGGCCGTGCTCCCGGCGTCGGTGCTGCTCACCCTGAGCGGTGCACCGGCCAACTACACCGTCAACGCCAACGGGCAGGTGCAGGTGCCGGCCGGTGCGGCGGCCGGCGCGGTGAGCTTCGATTACCAGATCTGCGAGATCGCCACGCCCACCAACTGCGCCACGGCCAACGTGCAGCTGGTGGTCGCCCCCGATGCGGTGGACGACACGTTCGTGGCCACGGCGGGCATCGCACTGACCGGCACCGTTGCGGGCAACGACAACGTGGGCGTGGGCGCACAGTTCAGCCTGTTGGCCGTGGCCGCGCATGGCACGGTGACGGTCAACGCCGATGGCACCTTCAACTACACCGCGCAGCCGGCCTTTACCGGTCCGGACAGCTTCCGCTACCAGGTGTGCCTGCCGGCCCCGAATGCGGGCGTGTGCGATGCCGCCACCGTGACCGTCAACGTGGGTGCCGCCGTCATCGTGGCCGGCAACGACGACTTCACCGCCGCGCCGCTGACCAGTGCCGGTGGGCTCACCGCCAGCGTGCTGGTCAACGACACCCTCAATGGCGCCGCCATCCTGCCTGCACAGGCCACGCTGTCGCTGATCAATGCGCCGCCCGCCGGTTACACACTGACCGCCAACGGCCAGCTGCAGGTGCCGGCCGGCGCGCCGGCCGGGCCGATCAGCCTGACCTACCAGCTGTGCCAAGCCGGCACCGGCAACTGCGCCACCGCGAGCATCGCGGTCGTGATCGCGCCCGACGCGGTGGCCGATGCGTTCACCACCCAGGTGGCGCGCGCGGTCAGCGGCAACGTGGCGGTGAATGACAGTGTCGCTGCGGGCACCACCTATGCCGTGACCGGTGCCACGCCGGCCGGGTTGCTGTTCAACCCCGATGGCAGCTTCACCTACACCCCGCCGCCGCAGTACACCGGCACCACCACGTTCACCTACCAGGCGTGCCTGGCCGCGCCGTTCGCCGGCGTCTGCGATACCGCCACGGTCACCCTCAACGTCAACGCCGGCACGCTGGTGGCCAGTGACGATGACTTCCGCGGCGCGATCATCAACCCGACCAGCGGCGGCACCACCAACAGCGTACTCGGCAACGACACCATCAACGGCGCGGTTCCGCCGGCCCCGGCCGATGTGATCCTGAGCCTGGTGGGCGCACCGGCCGGCTATGTGATCAACAGCAACGGCACGGTGTCCGTCCCCGGTGGCGCGGCCGCCGGTGCGGTCACCTTCTCCTACCAGTTGTGCGAAGCGGCCCTGCCCAGCAACTGCGCCACCGCTGTGGTGCAGCTGCTGCTGGCGCCGGTGGCGGTGAATGACACGGTGAGCACGCAGGTGGGCGTGCCGGTGACCGGCAACGTGGCCGGCAACGACGACGTACCGGCCAACGCCAGCTTCAGCCTGAGCGGCACCGCGCCGGCCGGGCTGGTGTTCAATCCGAATGGCACCTTCACCTACACGCCGCCGGTGGGTACCCAGGGCGCGGTGATCTTCGCCTATCAGGCCTGCCTGCCCGCACCGGACACCACCGTGTGCGCCGGCGCGTCGGTCACGGTCAACGTCAATGCCGGCACCCTGGTGGCCAACGACGATGACGTCCGTGCCACGCCGATCAATCCTGCCGTAGGCGGCAGCACGGCGTCGGTGCTGGGCAACGACAGCCTCAATGGCACGGTGCCGCCGGCGTCGGCCGATGTGCTGCTCACCCTGGTGGGGGCGCCTTCGGGCTATACGCTGGGCAGCGATGGCGTGCTCGCCGTTGCCAGCGGCGTGCCGGCCGGTGCGGTCACGCTGACCTACCAGCTGTGCGAAGCGGCGCTGCCGGGCAACTGCGATACCGCCCAGGTCCGCCTGCTGGTTGCGCCGTTGGCGGCGGCCGATGTGTTCTCCACCCCGGCCGGGCAGCTGTTGGCCGGCAATGTGGGCACCAATGACAACGCACCGGCCGGTGCGGTGTTCCGCGTGCCCGGCGCGGTGCCGGCGGGCCTGCAGTTCGGTGCCGATGGCAGCCTTCAGTACACCCCGCCGGCCAACTTCACCGGCCCGGTCGCCTTTACCTATGAGGTCTGCCTGCCCGCGCCCGACAGCGCGCAGTGCAGTACCGCCACGGCCACCATCAACGTCAATGCGGGCACCCTGGTGGCACGCGACGACGACATCAGCGCCACGCCGCTCGCCCCCGGCGGCACCAGCGCCAGCAGCGTGCTGGTCAATGACACGCTCAACGGTGTCACCCCGCCGGCCGCCGCCAGTGTGCTGCTGAGCCTGATCGGTGCGCCGACCGGCTACGCGCTGGACGCCAACGGCCTGTTGCAGGTGCCCGCTGCCGCCACCAGTGGCGCGGTGGTGCTCACCTACCAGGTCTGCGAAGCGGTGCTGCCCAGCAACTGCGCCAGTGCCACCCTGCGCCTGGTGGTGACGCCGTCGGCCAGCAACGACACCTATTCCACCGCGGCCGGGCAGGCGCTCAACGGCAACGTGGGTGACAACGACAACGTGCCGGCGGGCGCGCTGTTCAGCGTGGTCGGCCCCGTGCCGGCCGGGTTGACCTTCACCGGTTCGGGCAGCTTCACCTATGTGCCGCCGGTCGGCGTGACCTCGCCGGTGACCTTCGACTACCAGGTCTGCCTGCCGGCGCCGAACGCGGCGCTGTGCGCCACTGCCAGCGCCGCCATCACCCTCACCGTGGGCAGCCTGGCCGCCACCGGCGATGATTTCAGCAGCACCCCGATCAGCCCGGTCAGCGGCGGCAGCACCACCTCGGTGCTGGCCAATGATTCGCTCAACGGCATCACGCCGCCCGCGGTGGCCAACGTGCTGCTGTCGCTGGTGGGCGCGCCGGCCGGCCTGGCCATCACCGCCGAAGGCGCGGTGACCGTGGCCGCCGGCACCCCTGCCGGGGTCAAGAACCTCACTTACCAGCTGTGCGAGGCCGCCGCGCCTGGCAACTGCGATACCGCGACGATCCGCCTGGTGGTGGCGCCGTCGGCGCTGGACGATGCGCTGTCCACCGCGTCCGGGCAGGTGCTCACCAGCAGCGTGGCCACCAACGACAACGTGCCGGCCGGTGCGGTCTTCCAGGTGGTGGGCACCGCGCCGGACGGGCTGGTGCTGGCCAGCGATGGCAGCCTGGTGTACACCCCGCCCGTCGGCTTCAGTGGCGCGTCCACCTTCGCCTACACGGTCTGCCTGCCGGCACCCGACGCGGGTGTGTGCGCCACCGCGAACGCAACGCTCAACGTCAACAGCGGCACGCTGGTGGCCGTGGCCGATACCTTCGCCACGCCGATCGCGCCGGGCACGGCGTCGCCCACCGTGCTGGCCAACGACACCCTCAACGCCGCCACGCCGTTGCCGGCCGAAGTGGTGCTGTCGCTGGTGGGCGCGCCCACCGGCTTTGCGATCGCCGCCGACGGCACCGTCAGCGTGGCCACCGGCACCGCGTCCGGTGCCACCACGCTCACCTACCAGATCTGCGAGGCCGCCGCGTCGGCCAACTGCGCCACCGCCAGCGTGGCCCTGATAGTCGCTCCGGCGCCGGCCAACGATGCCTTCGCCGTGCAGGCAGGGCAGACCCTGAGCGGCACTGTGTCGGGCAACGACAACATGCCGATCGGATCGGTGTACGCGCTGCAGGGCACGCCGCCGGCCGGGGTCACCTTCAACGCCGATGGCAGCTTCACCTATGCACCGCCGGCGGGCACCACCAGCCCGGCCAGTTTCACGTACCAGGCCTGTTTGCCTGCGCCGAACAGCGCCGTGTGCGGCACCGCCACGGCCACGTTGAACATCAACAACGGCCTGCTGGTGGCGGCCGATGACAGCTTCGGTGCGATCGCACCGGGCGCCAGCACGCCGAGCGTGCTGGGCAACGATGCGCTCAACGGGGTGACCCCGCCGGCCGCGGCCACGGTGTCGCTGTCGCTGGTGGGCGCACCGGCCGGTTTCACCCTCAACCCCACCGGCACGCTGTCGGTGGCAGCCACCGCGCCCACCGGCGCCATCGTGCTGGTCTACCAGGTCTGCGAATCCGCGGCGGCCAACAACTGCGCCACGGCCAACATCGCGCTGGTGGTGCGCCCGGTGCCGGTCAACGACGTGATCGCGGTGCAGTCTGGCCAGCCCAACACCGGCAACGTGTCGGGCAACGACAACATGCCGGCCGGCTCCACCTGGAGCGTGGCCGCGCCGCCGCAGGGGCTGGTCTTCAACAGCAACGGCAGTTTCACCTATACGCCCCCGGCCGGCACTCTCGGGCCGGTCACCTTCAGCTACCAGGCCTGCCTGCCGGCGCCGGACGCCGCGGTGTGCGGCACGGCGACCGCCACCTTGAACATTGCGGTGAACGCGGTGGAGGCCAACGACGATGCGTTCGCGGCACCGATCACTGGTGGGTCGGCCACGCCCAGCGTGCTCACCAACGACGCCCTCAACGGGGTGACCCCGCCGGCCTCTGCCGATGTGCAGCTGCTGCTGGTGGGCGCGCCGCCCGGGTTCGTGATCAACAACGACGGCACCGTGCAGGTGCCAGCCGGTGCTGCTGCCGGTGCCACCGTGCTGAACTATCAGCTGTGCGAGGCCGCGTCGCCGACCAACTGCGCCGCCGCCGCGATCCGCTTCGTGATCACCCCGGCGCCGCAGAACGACGCATTTGCCGTGCAGGCCGGTGGCACGCTTGCAGGCGTCAGCGTGGCCGCCAACGACGGCATGCCGGCGGGGTCGAGCTGGACGGTGCAGGGCACCCCGCCGACCGGCCTGCAGTTCAACGCCAATGGCAGCTTCACCTACACCCCGCCGGTGGGCACCACCGGGGCGGTCACCTTCACCTACCAGACCTGCCTGCCCGCACCCAACGGCGGCGTGTGCGGCCTCGCCACGGCCACGGTGAACGTCAACCTGGGCACGCTGGTGGCCGGTGATGACAGTTTCGTCGGCATCGCGCCCGGCGCCGCCACACCCAGCGTGCTGGCCAACGATGCGCTCAACGCGGTGAGCCCGCCGGCAGCGGCGAGCGTGCAGCTGAGCCTGGTCGGTGCGCCGGCCGGCTACGCCATTGCCGCCGATGGCACCATCACCGTGCCCGCCGGTGTCACCTCCGGCCCGGCCACGCTGACTTACCAGATCTGCGAAACCGCCGCGCCGTCCAACTGCGATACCGCCACGGTGTCGCTGGTGATCCGCCCGGCCGCGCAGAACGACGCGTATGCCGTGCAGGCCGGCGGCTCCATCAGCAACGGCAACGTGGCCGCCAACGACAACCTGCCGGCAGGCTCGACCTGGGCGCTGCAGGGCGCCACGCCGGCGGGGCTGACCTTCAACGCCGATGGCACCTTCACCTACACCCCCCCGATCGGTACCCCCAGCCCGGTGGTCTTCACGTACCAGGCGTGCCTGTCGGCGCCGAACGCCGCGCTGTGCAGCACCGCTACCGTCACCCTCAACATCAGCAACGGTAGCCTGGTGGCGGTGGACGACACCCTCAGCGGCGTCGCCGCAGGCGGCACCACGAGCGTCAGCGTGCTGGCCAACGACACGCTCAATGCGGTGAGCCCGCCGCTGCCCGCAAGCGTTGTACTGAGCCTGGTCGGTGCGCCGGCCGGTTACACCCTCAATGCCGACGGCACCCTTAGCGTGGGCAGCACCGTGACATCGGGCACCACCACGCTCACCTACCAGATCTGCGAAGCAGCCGCGCCGACCAACTGCGATACCGCCAGCATCACCGTCATCGTCAGCCCCACGCCGCTGAACGATGCCTTCTCGGTGCAGGCCGGGCAGACGTTGAGCAACAGCGTGGCGACCAACGACAACCTGCCGGCGGGGTCGACCTTCACCGTGCAGGGCACCGCGCCGGCCGGGCTGACCTTCAACCTCGACGGGTCGTTCACCTACGCCCCGCTGCCCGGCACGCCGAGCCCGGTGAGCTTCACCTACCAGGCCTGCCTGCCGGCACCGAACGCGTTGTGCGCCACCGCCAGCGTCACCCTCAACATCGCCACCGGCACGCTGCTGGCCGGCAACGACACGCTCAGCGGCGTCGCACCGGGCACCACCTCGGCGGCCAGCGTGCTGGCCAACGACAGCCTCAACGGGGTGTCGCCGCCGGCGGCGACCAGCGTGCTGCTGACGTTGGTGGGTGCACCGGCAGGCTTTGCGATCACGCCCACCGGCACGATCACCGTGGCGACCGGCGTCAGCGCTGGCCCGACCACGCTCACCTACCAGATCTGCGAAGCCGCCGCGCCGGGCAACTGCGCCACCGCCAGCGTTACCGTCATCGTCAGTCCGACCCCGCAGAACGACGCGTTCTCGGTGCAGGCCGGACAGACGCTGAGCAACAGCGTGGCCACCAACGACAGCATGCCGGCCGGCTCCACCTGGGCCGTGCAGGGCATGCCGCCGCCGGGCCTGACCTTCAACCCCGATGGCAGCTTCAGCTATGCGCCGCCGGCCGGTGCGGTGTCGCCGGTGGGCTTCACCTACCAGACCTGCCTGCCGGCGCCGAACGGCAGCCTGTGTGCCACCGCCACGGTGGCGCTGAACATCAACAACGGCACCCTGAGTGCAGGCGATGACACCCTGGTCGGCGTGCTACCCGGTGCCACCACCGGCACCAGCGTGCTCGCCAACGACAGCCTCAATGGCGTGTCGCCGCCGGCTGCGGGCGATGTGCTGTTGAGCCTGGTGGGTGCGCCGGGTGGCTTCACGCTCAACCCCGACGGCACCCTCACCGTGGGCAGCGGCGTGGGCGCCGGGCCGACCACCATCACCTACCAGATCTGCGAAGCGGCCGCGCCGTCCAACTGCGATACCGCCAGCGTCACCGTGGTGGTTACCCCGGCGCCGCAGGACGACGCCTACGCTGTGCAGGCCGGGCAGACCCTGTCCACCACCGTGGCGGCCAACGACAACACCCCGCCCGGTGCGCAGTTCACGTTGCAGGACACCGCACCGGCCGGCTTGACGTTCAACGCCAACGGCAGCTTCACCTACACCCCGGCGGTCGGCGTGGTCGGCCCGGTCAGCGTGGCCTACCAGGTCTGCCTGCCGGCGCCGAATGCCACCCTGTGCGGGCGCGCCATCGTCACCATCAGCATCAACAACGGCCAGCTCGTGGCCGGCGATGACACGTTCACCGGCGTGGCCCCAGGCAGCGCCTCTGGGCCCAGCGTGCTGGCCAATGACAGCCTCAACGGGGTCTCGCCGCCGGCTGCGGGCGACGTGCTGCTGAGCCTGGTCGGTGCGCCGGCGGGCTTCAGCATCGGCACCGACGGCAGGATCAGCGTGTCCACCGGCGTCACGTCCGGTGCAACCGCGCTCACGTACCAGATCTGCGAAGCCGCCGCGCCCGCCAACTGCGACACCGCCAGCGTCACCGTGGTGGTCAGCCCGGCACCGCAGAACGATGCATATTCGGTACCGGTCGGGCAGACGCTGGCTACCACCGTAGCGAGCAACGACAACATGCCGGCCGCGGCGGTCTATACCGTGCTGGGCCCGGCACCGGCCGGCCTGACCCTGGTCAGCACCGGTGCGTTCACCTACACCCCACCGGGCGGCACGCCCAGCCCGGTCAGCTTCACCTACCAGGCCTGCCTGCCGGTGCCGTATGCGGCCAGCTGTGGCACCGCCACGGTCACCATCAACATCAACAACGGCACGCTGGTGGCCGGCGATGATGTGCTCACCGATGTGCTGCCCGGTGCCACCTCGTCGGCCGGCGTGCTCGCCAACGACCGCCTCAACGGGGTCAGCCCGCCGCCGCCTGGCGATGTGATCCTCAGCCTGGTGGGCGCACCGGCCGGCATCACCATCAACCCCGATGGCACGATCAGCGTGGGCACCGGCGTCGCGTCGGGCGCCACCCAGATCACCTATCAGGTCTGCGAAGCGGCCGCGCCGGCCAACTGCACCACCGCCGGTGTCACCCTGGTGATCACCCCGGCCCCGCAGAACGACAGCGTCACCGCCCCGGCCGGGCGCCCGACCCTTGGCAACGTGTCGTCCAACGACAACACGCCGCCGGGCGCGCTCTATACCCTCACCAGCGGTGCGGTGGCCGGGCTGGTGTTCAACGCCGATGGCAGCTTCAGCTACACGCCGCCGTCGGGCACCACCGGGCCGGTGATCTTCACCTACCAGGTCTGCCTGCCGGCGCCGTACAGCGCGCAGTGCGGCACGGCCAGCGTCACGCTCACGCTGTCCGGGTCTGCCAATGTGGTGCTGTCGGTCAACGACGATTTCACCAGTACGCCGGTGGACCCGTCGGTGGGCGGCACCATCGCGCGCTCGGTGCTGGACAACGACAGCTTCAACAACGTGTCGCCGCCGCCGGTGGGCAGCGTGGTGGCCAGCCTCACCGGCAGCACGCCGGGCTACACCATGAACAACCAGGGCCAGATCATGGTGGCCGCCGGCGTGCAGCCGGGCCAGGTGCAGCTGGCCTACCAGCTCTGCGAGAACGGCGTGCCGACCAACTGCACCACGGCCATCGCCACGGTGCTGGTGCAGGGGCCGGTGGGTGCGCTGCTGGCGGTGGACGACAGCGCCGGTCCGATCGGGCCAGCCGGGCAGGCACGCGTGGTGAACGTGTTCACCAACGACACCTTCAACACCGCACCGCTGGACCCGGCCCAGGTGAGCTTCGCGCCGGTGGCCACCCCCGCGCTGACCTTCAGCGCCGATGGCTGGGTGGACGTGGCCGCCGGGCTGGCACCGGGCAGCTACAGCACCACCTACACCCTGTGCCTGCTCAACCAGCCCACCGTGTGCGACACCGGCACGGTCAGCGTGACCGTCATCGCGGTGCCGCCGGGCGTGGATGCCGAGGATGACCAGGTGCAGGTGCCGCAGGACGGCGTGATCGAGATCGACGTGCTGGGCAACGACCGCGTCAACGGCACGCCGATCGATCCGGACACGGTGACGGTGACCATCACCGCGCCGCCGCCGTATGGCACGGCCACGGTGATGCCGCGCGCCCGCATCCGCTTCGCCGCGTTGACCAACTTCGCCGGCGTGCAGGGCTTCGACTACCAGGTGTGCGACGTGGCCGACCCGGCCATGTGCGCCAGCGCCACGGTCACCGTGACCGTGGAGCCGAACGTGCTCACCCTGGTCGACGACGCGGTCACCATGGAGACCACCGCGCCCGTGCAGATCGACGTGCTGGCCAACGACAGCGCCCGTAGCGCACCGCTGGACCCGGCCTCGCTGCAGGTGGTGACCGCACCGGCCCATGGCAGCGTGCAGTGCGCCAATGGCCTGTGCAGCTACACACCCGCCGCAGGCTTCGCCGGCACCGACAGCTTCCGCTACCGGGTCTGCGATGTGTCCATTCCCACCGCGCTGTGTGCCGAGGCCAACGTGGCGGTCACGGTGGCCGGCCAGCAGGCCGTGCTGCGCCTGACCAAGGTGGCCGCCAAGCGCAGTGCGCAGATCGGCGACCTGGTGCGCTACACGGTGACCATCGACAACGTGGGCGAGGTGGATGCCAACGGCGCCACCCTGCTGGACACGCTGCCGCCGGGCTTCACCTTCGTGCGCGGCGGGTTCGCGGTACAGGACGCCGACAACGATGCGCGCACCAGTGGCGTCCAGCCGCTGCGCATCGACGGCATCGACATCCCGGTGGGCGATCGCGCCACGGTGGTGTACTACCTGCGCGTGGGGGCGGGCACCGGCACCGGTGTGCACACCAACCGCATCACCGCCATCGATGGCGAGAACCGCAGCATCGGCAACGTGGCCTCGGCCGACGTGGACATCACCACCGATCCGCTGCTCGACGAGAGCCTGATCATCGGCAGCGTGTTCGACGACCGCAACGGCAACGGCGTGCAGGATCCGGGCGAGCGGGGCATCCCGGGCGTGCGCGTGGCAGCGGTGGAAGGCCTGCTGATGGAGACCGATGCCTTCGGCCGCTATCACCTGGTGGGCATCCCGGGCGGCCAGGCACGCGGGCGCAACTTCATCCTCAAGGTGGATCCGTCCACCCTGCCCAGCGGGGCGCGCTTCACCACGCCCAACCCGCTGGTGCGGCGGATCACGCCCGGGCTGCCGGCCCGCTTCGACTTCGGCGTGCGCATGCCCGATGGCGCGCTGAGCGCCGCATCGCCCGGCGACGCGACGGCGCCCCGGCCGGTCCGGATCGACCTGGGCGAGGCTTTGTTCGCGCCCGGCAGCGCACGCCTGGACGCCAGCCGTGACGCCGTGCTGGACAAGGCGGCACAGGCGCTGGTGACGCGCGGCGGCGGCCGTGTGCTGCTCACCGCGGCCCCGGGCCAGGAGGCGCTGGCCCGGCAGCGCGCGCAGGCGGTGCAGATGGCGCTGGCCACGCGCGTGCCGGCAGCCATTGCAGCCGCCAGCCACATCGCGGTCGTGGGCGGCGACGGCAGCACGCTGTACCGGCTGCGTCTGGACGATCCATCCGAGCCTTCTCCCGGCGCGGACCGCACCACCAGGGAGGGGCGTTGACCATGGATATCACCCTGAGCAGACCCTCGACCTGGACCGCGATTCTTCTTCGCCGTGCGTCGCTTGCGCTGGGCACGTCGCTGTTGCTGACCGCCGTGCCGGCCATCGCCCAGACCGCCTTGCCGTCCACTGCACCGGATGCGATCCGCTGCCAGGACGACAGCTGCCGCAGCGACGACGGCCTGTTGCTGCGCATCGGCGATGACGATGCCGCAGTGCTGCCGTTGCCGGGGCGCGTCGATCCGCGCGCGGCCACGGCGGTACCACTGGCACCGGCCACCACGCCGGATGTCGCCGGCCCCGGCGGCCAGTTCATGGCCGAACTGCCCAACGGCGGCGTGGTGTGGGCCACCGAAGACCCCACCATGGTGCCGCCCAGTCTGAGCGTCCAGGCGGCGGCCACGGTGCCGTTCGAAAATGGCCGGGTGATCCGCCCGCTGCGCTTCCACAGCTACAACAACTACGCCTCGTTCATCCAGAAACTGGAGGTGACGCTGTACCGCGGCACCGACACCGACCTGGTCACCCCGCTGGCGCGGATCCCGTTGCCGACCGATTACGTGGGCGACGCCGAATGGGATGGCACGCTGCCCGAGCAGATCAAGCTGCGCACCGGCGATGACCTGATCTATGTGGCCCGCGCCTATGGTGCCGGCGGCGCGTTCGATGAAACCCGCATCCAGCGCATCCAGCTGGTGACCCGGGCCGACTTCGACCGCGGCCTGCAGGTCACGCGTGAGAACGTGCAGAAAACCCTGGGTCAGGCACTCGACGGCGACAGCGCGCAGGACCTGCAGGTCAGCAACAGCATCTACGGGCAAAGCACGCTGCGCCTGCAGAACATTCCCATCCACGGCTCACGCGTGCGCCTGTATGGGCGCAACCTGGAACCCAACAGCCGGGTGCGCATCAACGGCCAGGACTTCCCGGTGGACCTGGAGCAGAAGTTCGCCGCCGAGTTCCTCGAGCCGGTGGGCCAGCACCGCTACGACGTCAGCGTGGAAGCGCGCGATGCCCCCTCGGCGCAACGCCAGCTGGACGTGGACGTGACCGGTCGCTACCTGTTCCTGGTGGCCATCGCCGACGTGACGCTGTCCAGGAACAGCGCCAGTGGCAACGTGCAGCCGCTGGCCGCCGACGACCGCGACACCGACGGCTTCCTCAGCGACGGCCGGTTGGCCTTCTATCTGAAGGGCAAGATGCGCGGCAAGTACCTGGTGACCGCGCAGGCCGACACCCAGGACCGCGAGCTGAAGTACCTGTTCCGCGACTTCACCCAGGCCGATGCACAGGACGTGTTCCGTCGCCTCGACCCGGACCTGTACTACCCGGTGTACGGCGACGATTCCACCACCTACCGCGACGTGGATACGCAGGGCCGCTTGTACCTGCGCGTGGACTGGGACCAGAGCCAGGCGCTGTGGGGCAACTACGCCACCGGCATCACCGGGACCGAGTACGGCCAGTACGTGCGCTCGCTGTACGGCGGCGCGTTGAACTGGCGCTCGCTGGAGGCCACGCCGCTGGGCGAGGCGCGTTCGCAGTTGAAGGTGTTCGGCTCCGAAGCGCAGTCGGCACCGGGGCACAGCGAATTCCTCGGCACCGGCGGCAGCCTGTACTACCTGCGCCACACCGACGTGCTGCCCGGCTCGGAGCAGGTGGTGCTGGAAGTGCGCGACCGCACCACCGGGCGCACTGAGACCCGCGCCACCCTGCAGGAGGGCGTGGACTATGAGATCGATGACCTGCAGGGCCGCCTGATCCTGACCCGGCCGCTGGCCCAGCTCACCCGCGAGAACGTTCGCAGCATCACCCGTGACATGCCGCTGGACGGCTACGACCAGTTGCTGCTGGTGGACTACGAATACGTGCCGCTGGGCTTCAGCAGCGACGACGTCACCTACGGTGCGCGCGGCCGCCAGTGGATCGGCGACCACGTGGCGATCGGGGGCACCTGGATCGACGAAAACCGCAGCGGCGAAAACTACAGCCTCAAGGGCGCCGACCTGACCCTGCAGGCCGGGCGCGGTACCTACCTGAAGGTGGAACAGACCCGCACCGATGCCACGGCCGCACCCGTCTTCTATTCCGACAACGGCGGCTTGAGCTTCATCCGGCGCAATCCGTACGAAGGGCGGCGCTCGGGCACGGCCAGCGCGGTGGAAGCGCGCGCCAACCTGCGCGAGCTGGGCTGGACCGCACAGGACTGGAGCGTGGGCGCGTGGTGGCGCGACGTGGATGCCGGTTTCTCGGTCGCCCGCCAGGACACCGGCCAGCCGATCCAGGAATACGGCGCGGAGTTCCTGGGCTACCTCACCGACGACTTCAGCCTGTACGGCCGCCACACCCGCACCGAGCAGGGTGAGCTGGCCCTGGAGCAGAGCCAGCTCACCGCCGAGTGGCGGCTGGGCAACGACGGCCAGCTCACCGGCGAACTGCGCCGCGTACGCGAGGAGCAGGCGCTGCAGGACGTGTCGGCGATGCTGGCGGCAATCGGCTACCGGCAGCGCTTCGGGTCGTCGTGGGAGCTGTACGGCACCGGCCAGGTGACCCTGGACGATGACGGCGGCGCCTACGAGAAGAACGACCTGCTCACCCTGGGCGCGCGCTATCTGTTTGGCGATCGCAGCAGCGTGGGCGCCGAAGTCAGCGGCGGCAGCCGCGGCAACGGGGCCAAGGTGGATGCCGAGTACCGCATGGCGCCGGACCACAGCCTGTACGGCAGTTACAGCTACAGCACCGACCGCACCGGCACCGACCCGCTGTTCGACACCGGCCTGCAGAGCGGCTGGACGCTGGGCCAGCGCTGGCGCCTGAGCAACCAGGTCAACGTCTACAACGAAAGCCAATACCTCAAGGACCGTCGCCAGGACAGCGCCGGGCTGGTGCACACCTTCGGCATGGACTTCTATCCCGCGCAGGGCTGGAACCTGGGCTTCACCGTGATGGACGGTGAACTGGATTCCACCCTGGGCCGCATCGACCGCCGCGCGTACAGCGTCAGCGGCGGCCGCACCGACGCGGTGGCGCAGTGGAACAGCAAGCTGGAGTACCGTCGCGACAGCGGTGCCGAGCAGCGCGAGCAATGGGTGACCACCAACCGCCTGCTGTACAAGCTCAACGAAGACTGGCGCTTTGCGTTGCGGGCCAACTACGCCGACACCGACGACCGCATCAACCCGGTGGCCGACGCCAAGCTGGTGGAAACCAACATGGGCTTCGCCTGGCGTCCGCACGATGCCACCGGCTGGGCGGGCTTCGGCAAGTTCACCTATCTCTACGACGTGGCCTCGCTGGGCCAGGAAGGCGGCAACCTGTACGACCAGCGCTCGCAGGTGCTGTCGCTGGAGGGCATCCGCCAGCTGGGCGCGCGCTGGGAAGTGGCGGCCAAACTCGCCTCACGCTGGGGCGACTACCGCACCGGCCGCGGCGAAGGCGCCTGGCTGGACAGCCGCGCCGACTTCGCCGCCCTGCAGCTGCGCTACCGCCTGTTCGAGAAGTGGGAAGGACTGGCCGAGCACCGCTGGCTGAAGGTCCGCGACGGCGGCGTCCGCAAGGGCTGGCTGCTGGGCGTGGACCGCCGGGTGGGGGAGAACTTCAAGGTCGGGGTGGGCTACAACTTCACCGAGTTCAGCGACGACATGACCGAGCTGAAGTACGACCAGAAGGGATTCTTCTTGAACATGGCGGGGTATTACTAGGCTTCGGCGTTGGCTGGCCTGCCACGCATCGGCATGGCACTACCGGAGAGGGCGGCTTCGGCGGTCGGCTCCGGCCGCCGCTCGTAGAGCCGGGCTCTGCCCGGCTGGGCCAACGCGATGTCTCTGGCCCGGGAATCGCGCTCTTCGTAGAGCCGGGCTCTGCCCGGCTGGGGGCTACCGATCCACCCTGTTGATTGCGGTGTTCGCTGGCCGACGCCGCACCCCCTGCTCGCCGGGCTGAATGCCTGCCAACACTTTTCGCCTGAATGGGGTGACAGAATCCGGTCGTTCAGCGGAAATCGACGCTCCGTGGCCGCATTTATTCGATCAAGTCATTGATTTAAAAGGTGTTTGCCTTATTTTTTGACCCTCTCGCCACTGTCATCATTTCGCGGTACGTTATCCAGGTAATCAGTGCCATCGTTGCATGAACAGAACGCTGGAACTTCTCTCCCCTTTAGCAGTCCAAGTTTCAGACTGCTAAGATGAGCCCTATGAGCCAGAACACGTCTACTGCCCTTGTGGCAAACAATCTCCCGATTCCCAGTGCGCTCGGTTCGCTGGACGCCTACATCGGTGCCGTGCACCAGATCCCGGTGCTGTCGGTCGATGACGAGCAGGACCTGGCCCGCCGCTTCCGCGACGAGCTGGATCTGGACGCCGCGCGCGAGCTGGTCCATTCCCACCTGCGCTTCGTGGTGCACGTGGCCCGTGGCTACAACGGCTACGGCCTCGCCCTGGGCGACCTGATCCAGGAAGGCAACATCGGCCTGATGAAGGCGGTGAAGCGCTTCGACCCGGACATGGGCGTACGCCTGGTGTCGTTCGCGGTGCATTGGATCCGTGCGGAAATGCACGAGTTCATCCTGAAGAACTGGCGCATCGTGAAGGTCGCCACCACCAAGGCGCAGCGCAAGCTGTTCTTCAACCTGCGCAAGTCCAAGACCCGCCTGGGCTGGATGAACGCGGCCGAAGTGCGCGCCGTGGCGAAGGACCTGAACGTCTCCGAGCGCGAAGTGCTTGAAATGGAATCGCGCCTGTCCGGCCGCGATATCGGTTTCGATGCGCCCAGCGACGAAGACAACGAAAACGCCCCGCCGTCGCCGGCTGCGTACCTTGTGGCCGACGCGGAAGATCCGTCGATGGCCTACGAACGTGCCGACAGCGAAGACAACAAGCTGCAGCTGCTGCGCGAAGGCATGGCCGAACTGGATGCGCGTTCGCGCGACATCATCCGCCGTCGCTGGCTGGACGCGGACAGCAAGGTCACCCTGCAGGAGCTGGCCGACGAGTACGGCGTGTCGGCCGAGCGCATCCGCCAGGTCGAGGCGAACGCGCTGAAGAAGATGAAGGCGCTGTTTACCGCGTAATGCGGGGCGGCGTTGAGGTGATGAAAGGCCCGGCATTGCCGGGCCTTTTTCTTTTCTGGAGCCGCTATGCCCATGTGGGGCCGCTGATCTGTCCGACACCAAGGAAGGTGTCGACGCGATCCTGTAACGCAACGGCCCGGCAATGCCGGGCCGCTGACGTCACACGCTCCACGCCATGCGCGGATCCGCGCGGCCTCACCTCTCCCGCGCGATTGCCCGCCAGCCGATGTCGGTGCGGTGGAACTCGTTGTCCCAGGTCACCTTCGCCACGCCGGCATACGCGTTGGCCTGCGCGTCGCTCACGCTGTCGCCCAGCGCCGCCACGCACAGCACCCGGCCGCCCGCGCTCACCACCTGGCCCTGCGCGTCCAGCGACGTGCCTGCATGGAAAACCTTGGCCGTGGGCGGCACCGTGTCCAGGCCGTGGATCACATCGCCGCTGATCGGCGTTTCCGGGTAGGGCGCCGCCGCCATCACCACGCCCAGCGATGGGCGCGGATCCCACTGCGCATCCACCTCGTGCAGGCGTGCGTCGATGGCCGCCTGCACCAGCTCGACCAGGTCCGACTGCAGGCGCAGCATCACCGGCTGCGTTTCCGGGTCGCCGAACCGCACGTTGAACTCGATCACCTTCGGCGCGCCATTGGCATCGATCATCAGCCCGGCATAGAGGAAACCGGTGAAAGGAATGCCGTCGGCGATCATGCCCTGCACGGTCGGGTTGACCACCTCGCGCATCACGCGGGCATGCACGTCATCGGTGACCACCGGGGCCGGCGAGTACGCGCCCATACCGCCGGTGTTCGGGCCGGTGTCGCCGTCGCCCACGCGTTTGTGGTCCTGCGAGGTCGCCATCGGCAATGCGGTGGTGCCGTCCACCATGGAAATGAAACTGGCTTCTTCGCCGTCGAGGAATTCCTCGATCACCACGCGCGCGCCGGCGTCGCCGAACGCATTGCCCGACAGCATGTCGCGCACCGCGTCTTCGGCCTCGTCCAGAGTCATCGCCACGATTACGCCCTTGCCCGCGGCCAGGCCGTCGGCCTTGACCACGATCGGCGCGCCCTTCTCGCGGATGTAGGCCAGCGCCGGCTCGATCTCGGTGTGTACCGCATAGAATGCGGTCGGGATGTTGTGGCGGGCCAGGAAGTCCTTGGCGTACGCCTTGCTGCCTTCCAGCTGCGCGGCGGCGGCGGTCGGCCCGAAGATGCGGTGCCCGGCGGCACGGAAACGGTCCACCACGCCGGCCACCAGCGGCACTTCCGGGCCGACCACGGTCAGGCCGATGCCTTCGGCGGCCACCAGGGCCAGCAGCCCGTCCAGGTCGGTGACCTTGACCGGCACGTTGCGGCACTTGGGCTCGGTCGCGGTACCGGCGTTGCCGGGAGCCACGATCACTTCCTCCACCGTCGCGGACTGGGCCAGCTTCCAGGCCAGGGCGTGTTCACGGCCGCCGGCGCCGATGACCAGGATCTTCAATGCAGTTCTCGCGTGTGGGGGCAGACCCGCGATTTTACGCGGTGTCGGCCGGCCCTGCATGGGCGTGGCCGCGCGCCCGGTTACTCGGCGCAGCCCGCGCGCTGCAGTTCCGCCGGTACCGCGTAGCGGCGCGCGCCTGCTTCGAACGCCACCAGGTCGTAGCTGTGCGCCGGCCCGGCACAGTCCTGCCCACGGCTGCGCACGGTCAGCGGCCAGTACCCGTCCACCGCGTCGGCGGTGCCCACCGCAATGCTGAAGTCGACGTTGAACGGGGTGTCATCGCAGCCCTTGCCTGCGTCGCCGCAGGGCCGGGCGGCGCTGTTGTCGATGTGTTCGCGCAGCACCGCTACTTCGCGCAGGCGGTTGGCGTGCACAGCCACGTAGGTGCGCGAGGCGAGGGTGACGCCCCGCTGGATCTGGCCATGGGTGATGCGGAACGCGTGGCGGTGCGGGCCCAGCGGCTCCACCTGGACCGTACCCGGCGCGCCCCTGTGGCCGTACTGGCCCTGCAGGCGCTGGGCGATGACCAGCAGCGGCGCTTCGGTGGTGCCAACGGACGGACCATCGCGCAGCACGTACAGGTCCAGGCGGCCCGGTTCCACGCTGGCGGCGTCGTCCAGCGTCTGGCAGACCGCCAGCAGCGTCTGCACCTGCCCATCGGTATCGCGCGTATCACGGGCACATACGCTGCGCGTGACCGGGCGCAGCGCCTCCACCTCGGTGTCGTCCCACTGGTCCTGCCACGGCGCGTCCAGCCGGGCGTTGTCGCCATAGCGCGCTTGCAGAAAGCCCAGCAGGCGCTGATCGGCGGTGCCGCTGACCTCCAACGTATCTTCCACCTGCACGGTGCTGTCGAGCACGCGGCGTGGCTTGCCGGCGTTGGAAGAGGGCGTGGCATCACCGCACCCGGCGAGCAGGCCGAGCAATGCGGCGGCCAGTGCGAACGGGCGCAGCCGGTGCACTGCACGGGCCGCGCACCCCATCACTCGCACCCTTCCCGGTTCAAGGCATCCGGGAAGGCGTAGGTCCAGGTTTTCGCATCCAGCGTGAAGCGATGCTCGCGCCGCACCTGGGCAGCGCCACAGCCCAGGCCGGTTTCCTCGATCACCAGCGGCCACTGCCGTGCGGCCGGGTCGCGGCTGTCGAAGGTGAGGCTGAAATCGAGATCGAACAGGCGTGTCCTGCAGTCCGGTTCGGCGTCGGCGGCATCGCAGTCGTAGGCACCGCTGTTGTCGATGTGGCTGCGCACGCCGCCGGCCTCCACCAGCCCGTTCGGGCCGGGCAGCACCAGCGTCTGGGTGATCAGCGAATAGCCCTGGCCGAACCAGCCATGTTCGATGCGGAACCCGTAGAAGTCGCTGCCGGCGCGGATGATCTGCACCGTGCCGGGCTGGCCCTGGCTGCCGAAGTTCTGGCCGGTCAGTTCGGCGGCCACGGCGAAGCGGTCGCCCTCGGGGCGCAGCACGAAGAAGTCGATCGCGCCCGGGTCCGGGTGCGCGCCGTCCAGCGGCCAGCCGCAGACCGCCAGCAGCTGCTGCCAGCTGTCGCCGGTCACCACCGGTTGTTCGGCGCACACGCGCCAGTCGGTGGGGCGGGTGTCGCCGTCCTGGCTCCAGCTGCCACGCCACTGCCCGTCCAGTTTCGCGGCCTTGCCATAGCGTTCGGTCAGAAAGGCCTGCAGCCGCGCGGTACGGCTGACGTGGGCCACCGGTGCGGCAGGCGTCTGCGCCGCAACGGGGGCGGCCGGGGCCGCCGGTTCACTGGCCGGGGTGCACCCGGCCAGCGCGGCCGCACTGGCGATGGCCAGCGCGGCGAGGGTCTTCATGGGCTGCGGGGACATCCGTGTCGCTCCAGGGGTCAGTGGCGGAAGTGGCGGACGCCGGTGAACACCATGGCCAGGCCGTGTTCGTCAGCGGCGGCGATCACTTCGTTGTCGCGCATCGAGCCGCCCGGCTGGATCACCGCCTTGATGCCGGCCGCAGCGGCGGCATCGATGCCATCGCGGAACGGGAAGAACGCATCGGAGGCCATCACCGAGCCTTCCACCACCAGGTTCGCGTCGGCGGCCTTGATGCCGGCGATGCGCGCCGAGTACACCCGGCTCATCTGCCCGGCACCCACGCCGATGGTGCGGTTGTCCTTGGCATAGACGATGGCGTTGGACTTCACGAACTTGGCCACCTTCCAGGCAAACAGGAGGTCGGCGAACTGCGTGTCGGTGGGGGCCAGCGTGCTCACCACGGTCAGTTCGTCGCGCGCCATGCCGCGGTTGTCCGCGCTCTGGATCAGCAGGCCCGAGCCCACGCGCTTGGTGTCGTAGTTGTTGCGGCCCTGCCCATGCGGAATGCGCAGCACGCGCACGTTGGCCTTCTTCTGCGCGTATTCCAGCGCCGCCGGTTCGTAGTCCGGGGCGATCAGTACTTCAACGAACTGGCGGTCCAGGATCACCTTGGCGGTGGCGGCATCCAGCGGCTGGTTGAAGGCGATGATGCCGCCGAAGGCGCTGGTCGGGTCGGTCGCGTAGGCCAACTCGTAGGCATCGCCGTTGCCGGCACCCACGGCCACGCCGCACGGGTTGGCGTGCTTGACGATCACGCAGGCCGGCGCGTCGAACTGTCGCACGCATTCCCACGCCGCGTCGGCGTCGGCCAGGTTGTTGTAGCTCAGCTCCTTGCCCTGCAGCTGCTGGAAGGTGGCCAGCGTCCCCGGCACCGGGTACAGGTCGCGGTAGAACGCGCCGCTCTGGTGCGGGTTCTCACCGTAGCGCAGGTCCATCACCTTCACGAAGCTGGAATTCATCTGCGCCGGGAATTCGCTGCGCACCGGCACCACCGCATCACTGGCGGCAACGGCCGACAGGTAGTTGCTGATCGCCGCGTCGTACTGGGCCACGCGGTTGAACGCGGCCACCGAGAAGGCAAAGCGCTTGGCCGCCGACAGCTGGCCGTCGTTGGCGTCCAGCTCGGCCAGCAGCTCGGCGTACTGCGACGGGTCGGTGGCCACGGCCACGCGCGCGAAGTTCTTCGCGGCCGAGCGCAGCATCGCCGGGCCGCCGATGTCGATGTTCTCCACCGCATCGTCCAGCGTGCAGTCGGCCTTGGCGGTGACCGACTCGAACGGGTACAGGTTCAGCACCAGCAGGTCGATCGCGCCGATGCCGTGTTCGGCCATCACCGCGTCATCCAGCCCGGCGCGGCCGAGCAGGCCGCCGTGCACCATCGGGTGCAGGGTCTTGACCCGGCCGTCCATCATTTCCGGGAAGCCGGTGACGTCGGACACGTCCTTGACCGCCAAGCCGGCGTCGCGGATCGCCTTGGCGGTGCCGCCGGTGGACAGCAGCTCCACGTTGCGTGCCGCCAGGGCGCGGGCCAGGTCGATCAGACCGGTTTTGTCGGAGACGGACAGGAGGGCCCGACGAACGGGCAACAGATCAGCAGTCATGGGGACAGGGCAATCGGCAGCGGAGCGGGGCCAATATTGTAGGCGGTGGGGGCCGGTGGCGGGCGCCGCCCGGCCGATATTGCCCCCGGCAGCCGCATCCGGCACACCGCCCGGCCCCCGCAGGCCGGCGGCGCTGGGGTAGGCTGCGCGCTCTGCCAGGGATTTGCAGGTCCAGAACGTGTCGACAGCAACATGGAAGGGGCCGCTGCTGGCCAGCCTGGTGGTATTCGCCGGGACCGGCACCGCCGTGCAGGCGCAGGAGACCGCGCGCGGGGCGGCCGACGCAGCGGTGCAGGTCGTGGAGATCGCGGCGGTGCCGGTGGCGGTGGATGCCGCCCACGGGGCCAACGCGCCGGCCGATGCCGACGGGTCCAGCAGTGACGACCTGGAGCAGCGTGCCTACCGGGCCTACGAAGACCAGGACTGGCCACAGGCCAGCCGGCTGATCGCGCAGGCCATCGCGCTGGCGCCGGACCAGGCCGGCCTGTACCGCTTGAAGGCCTACATCGCCGCGGCGACCGGCGACGACGCCGGGGTGCTGGTGGCGGCTGAGCAGGCGCTGCAGCGCGATCCGGGCGATGCCGAAAGCCTGCAGCTGCGTGGCAGTGCGCGGGCCAGGGCGGGCGATGCGCAGGGCGCGTTGGCCGACTACGCCGCGGCCTTGCAGGCGGGCTGGCATACCAGCGGCTTCTTCCGCAATTACCTGTACGTGCTCAACCAGCAGCAGGCCAACGCGCGGATGCTGGAGGTGCACGCCGCCTACGAAGACGCCTACCGCCGCGACCCTGAAGGCACCGGGCTGCACCCGGACATTCCCTTCCATGCCGCCCAGGCCTACCAGCACCTGGGCCAGCCGCGCCGCGCGCTGGACCTGCTGGACCAGGCCATCGCGCAGTCGCCCCAGGTGGCCGGCTACTACGGCAACCGCGCGCTGGCCCAGCACGCGCTGGGCCGCTCCAGCCAGTCGCTGGCCGACGATGCGCGGGCGATGCAGCTGGACCCCACCGAGCCGCTGTATCCCTACAACCGCGGCGTGACCCGGTTGGACCTGGGCGACGCGGCCGGGGCGCTGCAGGACTTCAAGGCGGCCCTGGCGCTGGGCAAGGACGACGCCGATACCTGGCTCAACATCGGCGTGGTCGAGGAACGGCTGGGCCGCACGCGTGAGGCGCTGGCCGCCTATGACCGTGCGTTGGCGAAGGCGCCGGGCAATGCGAAGGCGCTGACCAACCGCCTGTCGCTGCTGGGCAAGGCCGGCAAGGGCGATGCCGCGGCGGTGGCGGCGCAGGCGGCCAGCCTGCCCACCGAGAACCAGGCGCAGCTGCTGTTCAACCAGGGCCAGGCGCAGACCCGGGCAGGGCAGTGGCAGGCCGCTGCGGATCTGTTCGCGCAGGCAGTGCGGCTGGATCCGGGCCTGGACACCGCCTGGCTCAACCTGGGCGTGGCGCAGGCCCGGCTGGGGCAGCACCAGCGCGCGCTGGACACCTTCAACGACTACATCCAGCGCGCCCCGCTCAAGACCCTGGGCCTGCTCAACCGCGCCAACGTGCTGCACGAACTGGGTGACCACGGTGCGGCCGAGCAGGACCTGCTGCGCGCCGCGCAGCTGGAACCGGGCAACCTCGACATACAGCAGCGCCTGGCGACCCACTACAGCCGCACCGGCCAGACCGACAAGGCGCGCCGCTACTACGCCCAGCTGGTAACGCTGCCCGGCAACGTGTCGCCCGATGCCTTCATCAACTACGCGGCGATGCTGCTGCAGCTGGGCGACAGCCGCGAGGCGGCGGTGGTGGCTGCCAACGGCGTGGCCCGTTTTCCGGACGACTACGGCCTGCGCGTGAACCTGGGCAATGCGCTGGGCGACAGCGGCCAGCACCCGCAGGCGGTGGAGGCCTACCGCGTGGCGATGCGGCTGCAGCCCGCGCGCCTGGATGCGCACTACAACCTGGGCAACCTGTACCTGCAGCAGCTCAAGCAGCCGCGCAAGGCCGTGCAGGAATACCGCACCGCGTTGACGCTGCAGGGCGATCCTGCGTTGGACGCGTCCGGCCAGCGCGAACAGCGCATGGACATCCACCTCAACCTGGCCAGCGCCTTGGCCGACACCGGCGATGCGAACGCCGCAGGCCGCGCGCTGCAGGACGCCATCGATGACGCGCCGGACGACTACCGGCCGTGGTTCAACCGCGCCGCGATGGCCCTGTCGGCCGGCAACCCGGCGGCGGCCACGCCCGACTTCGAGGCGGCTTGGCTGCGCCTGGATGCACTGCAACGCGCGCAGGCGCAGCCTGACCCGGCGCTGCAGGAACACGCCGGCTACGTGCTGTTCCACCTGGGGCGCACCGGCGAGGCGGCCATCCGCATGCAGCAGGTGCTGCAGGCGCAGCCGGACAACATCGATGCGCAGCGCAACTATGGCTACATGCTGCTGGACCTGGGCCGACCACAGGACGCGAAGCGGTTGTTCGACCAGGCCTTCACCCGCGCGCCGGACGAGGTGGACGGCTGGCTTGGCCTGCTGGCCTGCGCGATGCTCGACAGCGACCGGGTGCAGCTGGGCCGGCTGAAGCGCCAGTTCGACCAGCGCTTCGACAGACGCTACGTGCTCACCGCCGGGCTGCCGGTGCAGTTGATGCGCAGCGAAGGCTACTGGTACTCCGACCGTTTTCTGCAGCTATGGCGGCAGCTGCTGGTGGCCGAGTGAGTCGAGCGCGTCGGCAGGCGTTTCCCAGCATCGGCGTGGACAGGTAGATTAGCGAACGTCAGGAGGACGGTACGGCATGTCGATCTATGCATTGAAGGGGCGCTTCCAGGATCTGCTGCGGCCGGGCGTACGCGGTCTTTACCGCGTGGGCATCACCGCCAATACGGTCACGGTGCTGGCTGCGGTGGTGTCGTTGCTGGTGGCCGCCGCCGTGTGGCGGTGGGCGCCCGCGCGGCCGCTGCTGTACCTGACCCTGCCGCTGTGGATGCTGCTTCGCATGGCGCTCAACGCCGTGGACGGCATGCTCGCCCGGGAATTCGGCCAGCAGTCGCGCTTGGGCGCATATCTCAACGAGTTGTGCGACATCATCGCCGACGCCGCGCTCTACCTCAGCCTGCTCAGCCTGCCGGGGGTGAATCCCACCGCATTGTGGGCGCTGACGTGGATCGCCGCGGTTTGCGAGTACGCTGGCGTCCTGGGCGTGATGGTGGGGGCCAGCCGGCGCTATGACGGGCCGATGGGCAAGAGCGACCGGGCGTTCGTGATCGGCCTGATCGGCGTGCTGCTGGCGCCCGGCTGGATCGACGGCGCCATCGTGGGATGGATCGCGTGGGCAGCGGCCGCACTCTGCGTGCTGACCGGCTGGCGGCGCGTTCGACAAGGATTGGCGGAGATCGGCTGACGTGGCCGGATCCCGCCGGATGCACAACGGAGTGATGCATGCGCGCACAGCAACATCTGCAGTTCCACAGTTTCGATGGCCAGCCGCTGTTCTACCGGCACTGGTCGGCCAGCGGGTTGGCGCCCACACGCCGTGCAGTGGTGCTGCTGCATCGCGGGCATGAGCATTCCGGCCGGGTCGCCCACCTGGCCGATGAGCTGGACCTGCCCGACACCGATGTATTCGCATGGGATGCGCGCGGCAACGGTCAGTCGCCGGGCGAGCGTGGCGATGCACCGGGATTCGAGGCGCTGGTGCGCGACCTGGACAGCTTCATCGCCCACATCGGCCAGCAGCATGGCATCGCCGTGCAGGACATCGCGATCATCGCCCAGAGCGTGGGCGCGGTGGTCGCCGCCACCTGGGTGCACGACTACGCGCCGCCGCTGCGCGCGCTGGTGCTCGCGTCGCCTGCCTTCAAGGTCAAGCTGTACGTGCCGTTGGCGGTGCCCGGCCTGAAACTGATGCAGAAGCTGCGCGGCAACTTCTTCGTCAACAGCTACGTCAAGCCACAATGGCTCACCCACGATCCGGAGCGGGTGGAAAGCTACCGCACCGACCCGCTGATCACCCGGCCGATCTCGGTGCGCGTGCTGCTGGGCCTGTACGAAGCCGCCGATCGCGTGGTGGGCGATGCGCAGGCCATCACCGTCCCCACCCAGGTGCTGGTGTCCGGATCGGACTTCGTGGTGCACCGCGCGCCGCAGGACCGCTTCTACGAGCGGTTGTCCTCGCCGATCAAGGAACGCCACCTGTTGCCTGGCTTCTTCCACGACACCTTGGGCGAGCGCGACCGTGCGCCGGCCATCGCGGCCATCCGCCGCTTTGTCACCGAGCGGTTCGCGCAGCCGCTGGTGCGGCCCAGCCTGCGCGATGCGCACCGGCACGGCCCCACCTTCGACGAGGCGGAAGTCCTGTCCTGGCCGCCGCAGCGCAACAGCGCCAAGGACCTGTACTGGCGCTTCACCCGTGCCGGCCTGCGCTTCGGCGGCACCTTGTCCGAAGGCATCGCGCTGGGCCTGGAAAGCGGCTTCGATTCGGGCAGCACGCTGGACTACATCTACCGCGACCAGGCGCGCGGAAGTGGCCCGCTGGGCCGCATGATCGACCGCAACTACCTGGACGCGATCGGCTGGCGCGGCATTCGCATCCGCCGCACCCACGTGCGCGAGCTGCTGCAGCTGGCCGCGTTGCACCTGCATGGCCAAGCGCGCCCGGTGCGTGTGCTGGACGTGGCTGCCGGGCATGGCCGTTACGTGCTGGACGCGCTGGCGCAAGGCGAACAGCGCGCCGATGCGATCACCCTGCGCGACTTCAGCGAACGCAACGTCATCGACGGGCGCAGGCTCATCAGCGAATTCGGTGCCGATGACATCGCCACCTTCGAACAGGGCGATGCGTTCGATGCGGCCTCGCTGGCGGCACTGCCGGTGGCGCCCACCCTGTCCACGGTGTCGGGGCTGTACGAACTGTTCGCCGACAACGATGCGGTGCTGCGCTCGCTGCAGGGCATCGCCGCGGCCATGCGAGAAGGCGGCTACCTGGTCTACACCGGCCAGCCGTGGCACCCGCAGCTGGAGTTCATCGCGCGCGCGCTCACCAGCCACCGCGAAGGCGCGGCCTGGGTGATGCGCCGGCGTACCCAGCAGGAAATGGATGAACTGGTGCGCCTGGCCGGGTTCGAGAAGGTCACTCAGCGCATCGACCGCTTCGGCATCTTCACCGTGTCGCTGGCGCGCCGGGTGCTGCCGTGACCGAGGGCGTGCGGCCCTGGCGCCGCGCTCTGCTGTGGCTGGCCCTGCTGGGGCCGTTCTTCTTCCTCAGCTATGGCCTGGCCAATGCGATGGCCGGGCGCCTGTCCTACGTACCGTCGATCGTGTTCGACTGGGAAGCGGCCATTCCGTTCCAGCCGTGGACCATCGTGCCGTACTGGTCCATCGACCTGTTCTACGTGGCTTCGTTCTTCATCTGCACCCAACGCGCCGAACTGGACATGCATGCGCGCCGGCTGCTCACCGCGCAGTTGCTGTCGGTGGCGTGCTTCCTGCTCTGGCCGCTGCGCTTCAGCCTGGAGCGACCGGAAACGGCCGGCGTGTTTGGGTGGTTGTTCGACGTGCTGCTGGGCTTCGACAAACCGTTCAACCAGGCTCCCTCGCTGCACATCGTGCTGCTGGTGGTGCTGTGGGTGCGCTTCCAGCAGCACCTGCGTGGGTGGTGGCGCGCGGCCCTGCACGTGTGGTTCGCGCTGATCGGCATTTCAGTGCTGACCACCTGGCAGCACCACTTCGTGGACGTGCCCACCGGTGTGGCCGTGGGCTGGCTGTGCGTGTGGCTGTGGCCGGCGCACGGGCGCTCGCCGTTGGCCCACTGGCAGTGGGCGCAGGACGGCACGCGTTGGCGGTTGGCGATGCTGTACGGATTGGGCAGCGCGTTGTGCGCGTCGCTGGCGCTGACCTTCAGTGGCTGGGTGCTGTGGCTGGGCTGGCCGGCGGTGTCGCTGGCGCTGGTGGCGCTGGGTTACGCCGCGGTGGGCACGGCGGTATTCCAGAAGCAGGAAGACGGCCGGCTGAGCATGGCCGCGTGCTGGTTGCTGGCGCCGTACCTGCTGGCCGCCTGGTTGAACTCGCGCTGGTGGACACGCCGTGCGCCGCAGCCGCAGCTGGTGATCGACGGCGTGTGGCTGGGACGCATGCCGGCGGCGGGGGCGTCCTTGCCGATGTCGACCGTGGTGGATGTGTGCGCCGAACTGCCCTTCGCGGGCCAGGTGCGGCACTACCGCAGCGTGCCGATGCTGGACCTGGCCACCCCCACCGCGCATGACCTGCAGCGCGCTGCCGATGCCATTGCACATGGCCATCGCCGTGGCGAGGTGCTGGTGTGCTGCGCGCTCGGGTATTCGCGCAGCGCAGCGGCCGTGGCCACCTGGCTGTGCCGCAGCGGACACGCCGACAGTGCCGACGCGGCCATCCGCCTGCTGCAGCTGGATTGCCCGCACATCGTGCTGCATGACCGGCACCGCGATGCGATTGAACAGGCCGTGCGCGATGCCGCCGCGGCCAACGGAAGCACACAGGTGAGCGCATGAGCATGCTGTTCCAGTTGCGGGTGATGACCGCCGTCCTGCGCCAGGCCCGCATGGCCACCGGCATCTCGGTCTTGCTGGCCGGCGCGGCGCTGGCGCTGCTGTGCCTGTCGATGCCGCCGGTGGTGGTGGCAGTGCCCGCATTGGTATCGCTGCTGGCCGGCGCGGTGCAGGCCTACTACGCCGCCCGGGTCAGTTTCGATGCGGCATTGCTGGAGGCGTTGCAGGCCAGCCATCCCGACGCCGCGCCCGGGGTGATCGATGACGTGCTGCAGAAGCTCGGGCTGCGCGAGGCATCCACCGCCCCGCGCGGTTGGCAGCCGCGCTGGCAGGGCATGCGCCGTCTGCTGAGCTGGCAGCTGCTGGCGCTTGGCGCGCAGGCGCTGTGCCTGCTGGGCGCGCTGGTAGTGAAAGCGTTGCCGTGATGACACCACCGCTCCCCGCCCGGATGCCCGCCCATGCTTGCTGACCTCATCGCGCGCGGCTGCAGCTTTGCCATCCGCGCGCTCACCGGGGCGCGCGCGCTGTGGCAGGGCTGCGCCCCGTCCAGCGACCACCGCGTGTACTACGGCAACCACGCCAGCCACGGGGATTTCGTGCTGATCTGGTCGGCGCTGCCGATCACCCTGCGCCGTCAGGTGCGGCCGGTGGCCGCGGCCGACTACTGGCAGCGCGACGGCCTGCGCCGCTACCTGATCCACGCGGTGTTCAACGGCGTGCTGATCGAGCGCGACGCGGCCAAGCGCCATGAAGACCCGATCGCCTGCCTGTGCCAGGCGGTGGATGAAGGCAACTCGCTGATCCTGTTCCCGGAAGGCACGCGCAATCCCGACGAGGGCGTGCTGCCGTTCAAGAGCGGCATCTACCACCTGGCCCGGCAACGTCCGGAACTGGAGTTCGTGCCGGTGTGGATCGACAACCTCAAGCGGGTGATGCCCAAGGGTCGCTGGCTGCCGCTGCCGCTGCTGTGCACCACCACCTTCGGCGAGCCGCTGCGGTTGAAGGCCGATGAAGACAAGGACCGCTTCCTGGAGCGTGCGCGGCTGTCGCTGATGGCGCTGGACCCGCAGCCGCGCAGGGAACGCGCATGACCGCCTGGCTGTCGACGCTGGCCACCGACGTGGCGCAGTTGTCCACGCACGCGCAGACGCGCCTGCTGTTTGCCGGCATCGCCGGGGTGCTGGTGGTGGCCACGGTGATCGCCGAAACCCTGCGCTGGCGCGCGCGGCATGCGCCCAGCAGCGTGCTGGCCAACCTGGTCTCGCGGATCCGCGCGTGGTGGGTGATGGCCGCGGTGGTTGCGCTGGCGTTCTTCTTCGGGCGCACCGGCGTGGTGCTGCTGTTCGCGCTGGTGTCGCTGTTCGCGCTGCGCGAGTTCATCACGCTCACGCCCACCCGCGCTGGCGATTACTACGCGTTGCTGGCCGCGTTCTACGTGGTGTTGCCGTGGCAGTACTGGCTGGTGTGGACCGACTGGTACGGCATGTACACGCTGCTGATTCCGGTCTACGCGTTCCTGTTCCTGCCGATCCTCGCCACCATCGGCGGCGACACCACCGATTACCTGGAGCGGACGTCCAAGGTGCAGTGGGGGTTGATGATCTGCGTGTTCTGCATTTCACACGTACCGGCGCTGCTGAACCTCAGGCTGGCCGGGGTGGAGCCGGCACGCAACCTGCTGCTGTTCGCGTTCCTGGTGATCGTGGTGCAGTCCTCGGACGTACTGCAGTACATCTGGGGCAAGTTGATCGGCAAGCGTTTGATCGCGCCGAAGCTGTCGCCGTCCAAGACCGTGGAGGGCTTCATCGGCGGCGTGTTGTCGGCCAGTGCGCTGGGTGCGGCCCTGTGGTGGCTGACCCCGTTCACGCCGTGGCAGGCGTTCGGCATGTCGCTGGCGGTCAACCTGATGGGCTTCTGGGGTGGCCTGGTGATGTCGGCGATCAAGCGCGATCGCGGCATCAAGGACTGGGGCCACATGATCGAGGGCCACGGCGGCATGCTCGACCGGTTGGATTCGGTGTGCTTCGCCGCGCCGGTGTTCTTCCACCTAGTGCGGTACTTCTGGAGCGCGTGACGGCCAGCGCCGTTTGCCCGAACCGGTAGGCATCGACCGTGGGTCGATGCACGGCATCAGGTGGCGATGCCGTATTCCTTCAACTTCTTGCGCAGCGTGGCGCGGTGGATGCCCAGCATGGCCGCGGCGCGGCTCTGGTTGCCTTCGCAGTGGTTGAGCACTTCCACGAACAACGGGATTTCCATTTCACGCAGCACGATCTCGTACACATCGTCGGCATCGCAGCCATCCAGGTCGCGCAGGTAGCGTCGGACCGATTGGGCCACGTGTTCGCGCAGCGGTGGCTTCGGCGCGCCACGACTATTGTCAGGACGAGAAAGGACAGCGTTCAAGGAGGTTCCCGGTGCAGATGCCGGGGCGGACAGCAGCCCCGGTCGGAGAATTGTAGGGGGCCAGTCTAGCGCGTGCGTGGGCAGGCTGCCACGCTGGACGCGCCAGGCACGGCTACTGGAACTCGAAGGTGAATGCGACGGTGGATGCGGCCGGCTCGCGTACGCGGAATGCAATCTGTGCGCTTTGGCCAGGTTCCAATACGCTGGTGGCGTCAAGCGAACGGTCCAGGTAATCGTGCGGCGCAAACACCCCGGTGCCGATCACGCGGCCATCGGCATCGGACAGCGACAACCGCAGCGCGGGCCAGGCCTGGGCCCAGCGCGCATCGTTGCGGAAGCTGGCCTGCACCTGCAGTGCACCGGGCTGGCCCGGCACCGGACGTACATCGCGGCTGATCATGCTGAACGCCGCCGGCTCCTGCCACGCAGGCAACGTGCAGCGCAGCACGCTGCACAGCCCGGCAATCCAGGGCCGGCTGCCGGCATCGGCCGCCAACCGCGCACGGTCGGCCACGGCGATCTGCAGCGCCAGCAACAGCACCAGCCCGGCCAGTACGCCCCACTGCCAGCGCGGGGTGTGCAGGCGCGCGGCGCGCAGCCGCATGAAGCTGGGTGCGAGCGTGGCGCTGGCGCCGATCAGCGGCACTGGCGGCTCCACTCCGGCGCTGTCATCGATGGACGCATCGTGCTGCGTCACCGGGTCGCGGGGGGCGGCGTGCGCGATGTCATCGTCGGCGCTGGCCATTGCCTGCGCCGGCTGCCGTTGCGATGCGTCGCCCGCGTTGTAGGCCGGATCATCGCGTTCGCCCGGTGGCGGATCAAACACCGAACCGTCCGGCGGCAAGGCCTGCGCCAGCGCATCGTCCGCTGCGTCGTGCGCCGCTGGGGCGTCGTCGTCCGGCAGCGGCTGCCCGCGCGGCGCGTCGTCCGGGCTCGCGCGCAGGAAGGTGGCCAGCGGGCGGCGGGGGGGCGGGGGCGTAGGCTCGGTCATCGATTCGGGGCCGGGCGGCAGGGTCGCGCCCATTCAAGCACGTTCACGACGACTCAGGCGCGGCGCACGCCGGTGATGCGCATCCAGTCTTCGTCCTGGGCGGTTTCCAGCTGCTCGAACCACGGCGCATAGCGCACCAGCAGGTCGTCTTCCTGGCCATGCAGGATGCCCGACAGCGCGATGCGCCCGCCGGGGGCCACGCGTGCGGCCAGCACGTCGGCCAGTGCATCCAGGGCCGAGGCCAGGATGTTGGCCACGACCACCGGGTAGGCGGCCGGCGGTTCGTCCTGCGGCAGGTAGACCGCCAGGCGATCCTGCAGGCCGTTGCGCTCGGCGTTGTCGCCGGTGGCGATCACCGCCTGCGGATCATTGTCCACGCCCACGGCACGGGCCGCGCCCAGCTTCAAGGCGGCCAGCGCCAGGATGCCCGAACCGCAGCCGAAATCGAGCACGGTCTGGCCCGCCAGCGCGCCCTCGGCGGCCAGGCCGTCCAGCCAGCGCAGGCACAGCGCGGTGGTGGGGTGGGTGCCCGAGCCGAACGCCAGGCCCGGGTCGAGGCGGATCACGGCGGCATCGTCGGCCTGCGCCGCCTCGGGCAGATCATGGTTCCACGGCACGATCCAGGTGCGCTCGCCGAAGGCCATCGGCTGGAACTGGTCCAGCCACGCGCGTTCCCAGTCTTCGTCGGCCACCGCACGGAAGCTGGCATCGGACCAGTCCAGGCCGGGGTCGAACGCCTCCAGCGCGGCCAGCAACGCCAGCGCATTGGTGTCGGCCGCGAACAGCGCGGTGAGGACCAGATCGTTCCACAGCGGGGTCTCGCCCACGCCCGGTTCCAGGATGGCGCGCTCGTTGCTGGTATCGGCATCGGCGTCGAGCAGGGTCACCGCCAGCGCGCCGACATCGTCCAGCGCATTTTCGTAGCGGGGCTGGGTGGATTCGCTGCAGCGGAGGGTGAGTTCCAGGAACGGCATGGGAAGAGTTACCTGCGGAAAACCGTGAATGCTAGACCATTGTGGGTGGTTGCTGCCTGCCACGCCGCGTCCCGTCGTCTCTCTGGGTCATGAGAATGCGACCGGAATGCGGTTCAGACAGCTCCCGGAGGGCTTGCTAAACTGGGCCTTCCGCTGCCCGCATGGGCACCTCCGGTCCTGCGCATGGCGCTCGTGCCCACCCTCAAAACCTGGTTGCTGGTCGTACCGGCCCTGGCGTTGCTGGGGGTGGTGGGCTATCGCGCGGGCGGCCACGTGCGGCACGCCGACGACATGCCTGACAGCGTGGGCGAAACGCCGGTGGCACTGGTGGCTGCCGCGCCCATGCAGGCGCAGCAGCTGGCTCGCCAGCTGTTGGCCAACGAGCGCGGCAACGCCATCGCGTCCGGGTTGCCGCTGGACATCCGCGCCGATATCGAAGGCGACACCGACCTGTTCGCCTATGCCCAGCGCCTGCAGCTGCAGGCGGCCAACGGCAATGCCGAAGCGTCGTGGATGATCAGTCGCGTATACGACTACTGCGCCATCTACGCCATGGACCCGGGCGGTTACCAGCTGGACAACGCGCTGCTGACCGGGCTGGGCATGACGGCCTCGCCGGCCATGGTGCAGGCCCGCGAACGGGTTGCGCGGCGCTGCGGCGGCTTCGTGGCCAGCGACGGCCTGGGCCGGCAGTTGATCCTGACCCAGCGCGTCCAGGCGGCCACGGCCGGCAACCTGGCCGCCGAGGCCGCGCTGTTTGCCGACGGCCAGCCGCTGCAGAACAGCCCCGACTACCGCCGCGGGCTGGTCGAGCGGGTGAGAGAGTCGCGCGATCCGGAAGCCTTCATGGCGCTGGCACCGGCCATGGGCCAGCGCGCCAGTGGCGACAGCGCGCTCAACGGCCTGGTGGCCGGGGACCAGTACAGCGAACTGGCCTGGCGCCTGGGAGCCTGCGAGCTGGGCATGGCGTGCGGCCCGGACAGTGTGTTGATGAACAATTTCTGCGCGAACGGTGGGATCTGTTCGCAGGACGGTGGGCAGGATTTTGCCACCTTCGTCTATGACGCCGCGGTTTCGCGGCAAGGTGCGGGGAAAATGAAGACGTTGGTTGAAGAACTGATCAAGAAGAGGAAAGGGCGATGAATTACCGTCGATTCCTGCACGGTGCCAAGTTCTGGTTCTGGGTGGTGTTGTTCGTGGCCTATTCGGCCGGCGCCGTGGGCCTGGTGATGATCGATACGTATGAAGATCGATACCGCAGCCTGTCCAAGGTGCAGCTGACCTCGGTCAAGGCACCGGAAGACACGCGCCGCGCCGGCGCCAGCCAGGTGGCCGCGGTCTACCGCGCGCAGAGCGGCATGCCGTTCTCGTCGTTGCCGGCCGGCAGCACCTTCCAGGTGGTGTGGCCCGATGGTTCCACCGAAACCATGGTGATCGTCGACCCGACCTCGTCGCTGGGCGTGGCACCGCTGAAGAACACCCAGGTGACCGCAGCCAACGCGCCGCGTTGATGCCGCATGCCGAAGGGGGCGTGCTGGCCACGCGCCCGCTGCGGCTGGTGCTGCTGCCGGGCCTGGATGCGACCGGCCGCCAGCATGCCGCGTTCTCCGCCGCGATGCGGCGGCTTGGGGTGGGGGTCACGGTGATCGCCTACCCGGTCGATCGCAGGCTGGACTACGCCGCGCTCGCCCGCTTCGTGCAGCAGGCGTTGCCCACCGAGGGCGACTACCTGCTGTTGGGCGAATCGTTCTCGGGGCCGCTGGCGTTGTCCATCGCCGCTTCACCGCCGCCCGGTCTGCGGGGTGTGATCCTCTCCACCACGTTCGCGCGTTCGCCCTGGCCGGCATGGCGTCGCCTGCAGTCGCTGTTGTACTGGGCACCGGTGCGTGCGCTGCCGATGCCCGCGTTGTCGTGGTTGCTGCTTGGCCGCTGGAGCACGCTCGCCTTGCGCGATGCGCTGCAAGATGCCCTCGCCAGTGTCGACGCCGATGTGCTGCGCGGCCGCGCGATTGCCGCGCTCGGCGTCGATGTCGCCGTAAGCGCAGACGCGGTGAAGCTGCCCGCGCTATGCCTGCATGCGGCACAGGATCGCTTGTTGCCCGGGCGCTGCCAGCGTCACCTGTCGGCGCTGCTGCCCGCGCAGGCCACCCGGTGGATGGACGGTCCCCATCTGATGCTGCAGGCCCGTCCGGAAGCGGCGGCGGAGGCGGTTGCTGCCTTCATGCAGGATGTCTGCGGCAGCGCATGACGGTCGCGGGGCGTCGCACGCATACGACCGATGTGACTGGCGCGTTGTGATGCTGTCCACGCCGCCTTCGCTTACGGATCTCGGGCAGTTCACGGTGTGACGCGCAGCCTGCGGGTGTTGGCTGCATCCGCAGCGCACGTGCCGGAGACCCTGTCGAATGAATACCCGAGGCGATTACGCCGCATCCGAACCACACGCCACCGCGACGGTTGCAGTGGTCACCCCACCCCCCGTTGTGCCGCACGACAGCGCCACGTCCTGGGGGGCGATCTTTGCCGGCGCCGCTGCGGCCGCCGCGCTGTCGCTGGTGCTGTTGATCCTGGGCGTCGGCCTGGGGCTGTCATCGGTATCGCCGTGGGCCTATGAAGGTGTGTCGGCCGAGGCGTTCGGTTGGTCCAGCATTGCCTGGCTGACCTTCACTGCCATTGCCGCCTCCGGTCTCGGCGGCTATCTCGCGGGCCGGTTACGCAACAAGTGGAGCAACCTGCACGGTGATGAAACCTACTTCCGCGATACCGCGCACGGCTTCCTGTCGTGGTCGGTGGCCACCCTGCTGACCGCCGGTCTGCTCACCACCGCGATCGGTGGCGTGCTGGGCGCCGGTGCCAAGGTGGCCGGTGCCACCGCAGGGGCGGCTGCTACCACCGCCGGTGGCGTGGCCGCCGCTGCCGGTCCGGCTGCCATGGGCGGTGACAACGGCGACCTGCAGTACTGGGTGGATGGCCTGTTCCGCGCCAATCCGAATGCACCGGCCGCACCGGCTGCACCGATGGGCCCACCGCCGGCACCGGTTGCCGGTGCTGCACCGCCGATGCCGTCGCCGCAGGCTGGTACCGCTGTGCCGCCGCCGCGCCCGATGCCGGGTGCCGAACGCGGCCCGGGTCCGGGTCCGGGTCGGGGTGACATCCGTGGCGAGGTCAACCGCATCGTGGTCAACAGCCTGAAGGGCGATGCCATGGATCCGGCCGATACCCAGTACCTGGCGCAACTGGTGGCCAACCAGACCGGCATGAGCCAGGCCGAGGCACAGGCCCGCGTGACCGACATGCAGACCCGCCTGCGCGCCTCGCTGGAGAAGGCCAAGAACGACGCCAAGCAGGCGGCTGACGATGCCCGCAAGGCGACCGCCTACGCGGCGCTGTGGCTGTTCATCACGCTGCTCATCGGTGCCTTCAGCGCCAGCCTGTTCGCCACCTGGGGCGGCCGCCGCCGCGACCTGTAACCCACCGCTCAACGAGGAGGATTCACCATGAGATACCTGCTGCTGTGGTTCCTGGGCATTCCGATCCCGATCCTGCTGCTCATCGCGCTGCTGCGTTGAGGCAAGGCGTACCGCCCCACGCAAACCACATGCCGGGCAAACAAAAAGGCGGGGCATATGCCCCGCCTTTCTGCTGTAACGCACTACCGCGCGATCAGGTCAACGCAATCGACTTGTTCTTGCGTTCGGCCAGGCGCTTTTCCAGGTAGTGGATGTTCTGCCCACCGGCCTGGAAGCCCTTGTCACGCATGATCCGCTGCTGCAGCGCCACGTTGGTCTTGATGCCATCGACCACCATCTCGCTCAGCGCCACGCGCATGCGCGCGATCGCGGTTTCGCGGTCCGGGCCGTGCACGATCAGCTTGCCGATCATCGAGTCGTAGTTCGGCGGCACGCGGTATCCACTGTAGATGTGGGTATCCACGCGCACACCGGGGCCACCCGGCGGATGGAAGGCGGTGATCTGGCCCGGACTCGGTACGAAGGTTTCCGCGTCTTCGGCATTGATGCGGCATTCGATCGCGTGGCCGGTCAGCACCACGTCGCTCTGCTTGATGGTCAGCTTCTGGCCGGCGGCGATGCGCAGCTGTTCGCAGACCAGGTCGATGCCGGTCACCATCTCCGTCACCGGATGTTCCACCTGCACACGGGTGTTCATTTCGATGAAGTAGAACCGGCCGTCTTCAAACAGGAACTCGAAGGTACCCGCGCCGCGGTAGCCGATGCGGATGCAGGCTTCCACGCATACCTTGCCGATCTGCTCGCGCATTTCGTCGGTGATGCCCGGTGCAGGTGCTTCTTCCACCACCTTCTGGTGGCGGCGTTGCATCGAGCAGTCGCGCTCACCCAGGTGGATGGCGTTGCCCTGGCCGTCGGCCAGCACCTGGATCTCCACATGGCGCGGATTCTCCAGGAACTTCTCCATGTACACCTGGTCGTTGCTGAAGGCTGCCTTCGCTTCGGACTTGGTGGTTTCGATGGCTGCCTTCAACGACGCCTCGGCATGCACCACGCGCATGCCGCGACCGCCGCCGCCACCGGATGCCTTGATGATGACCGGGTAACCGATCTCACGGGCAATCTTGGTGTTGGCCACGATGTCGTCGGTGAGCGGGCCGCCCGAGCCGGGCACGCACGGCACGCCGGCGGCCTTCATCGCGCGGATCGCTTCCACCTTGTCGCCCATCAGGCGGATGGTGTCGGCCTTGGGACCGATGAAGATGAAACCGGACTCTTCCACGCGCTCGGCGAAGTCGGCGTTCTCCGACAGGAAGCCGTAGCCCGGGTGGATGGCCTGGGCGTCGGTGACTTCCGCCGCGGCAATCAGCGCCGGGATGTTGAGGTAGCTCTCAGACGACGGTGCCGGACCAATGCAGACCGACTCGTCGGCCATGGCCACGTGCTTGAGGTTGCGGTCGACCGTGGAATGCACGGCCACCGTGCGGATGCCCAGGGTGTGGCACGCGCGCAGGATGCGCAGCGCGATTTCCCCTCGGTTGGCAATAACGACTTTGTCGAGCATGGACGAGTCCTTAGCCGATCACGAACAGCGGCTGGTCGAATTCGACCGGCTGGCCGTTTTCGCCCAGGATGGCGACGATGGTGCCGGAAACATCGGCTTCGATCGGGTTGAACATCTTCATCGCTTCGATGATCGCCAGCGTTTCGCCCGCCTTCACGGCCTGGCCCACCGATACGAAGGCCGGCTTGTCCGGCGAGGACGACGCATAGAAGGTGCCGACCATCGGTGCGCGCAGCACGTGGCCGTCGGGCAGGGCATTGCCGGCCTTGGCGGTGCCGCCGGTGGAGGCTTCGGTGGGCGACTGCATCGGCATCGCCGGGGCCGCCGCGGCCTGCGCCGGCGCGGGCGCGGGCGCCATCATCATCTGCGGAGCGGCCTGCATCATGCCGTAGCCGGAGACCGGGGCGCGCGACAGGCGCACGGACTCTTCGCCTTCCTTGATTTCGATTTCGGCGAGGTTCGACTCTTCCAGCAGGTCGATCAGCTTCTTGATTTTGCGGAGATCCATGGGGGCCTCTTGGCTCGTGGTGTCAGTGTGGTGGGAAGCGCGGTGCGCTCGGGTCAAAGCAATTCGTAGAAATCGCGCAACTGGCGGATGCGGTCGCGCGTGAGGGTGGTCAGGCAGCGCATCTGCGCACCGTTGCGCGCGGTGCCGTCGGAGTTGAACATGTAGACCGCGTCGCAGTCGTGGTCGCGCAGTTGCACCCAGGCACGCTGCGCCAGCACCAGCTGCTGCTCGGCGTTGCGGCACCAGCTGCAGGCACCACCGTCGGCCGGGGAGCGCAGCTGCTGGCGCGCCTGCGCATACACGGCATTGAGTTCCACATCGGCAGCGGCGGCCACGTCCGAGGCGCACAGGTCGCTCTCCATCGTGGTGGTCGGCTTGGCGCAGTCGATGCCTTCGTCCTGTCGGTCGAACGCCGCGGCGCTGGCGCACAGGCCGGCCGACAACGCCACGCAGGCAAGGGCGCGCAGCAGCGTCATCAGGCGCGCGCGCCCTGCAGGCGGGTCAGGGCGGCATCCATCGCATAGCGGTAGCTGTCGGCACCGAAGCCGCAGATCACGCCCACCGCCTTGTCGCTGAAATAGCTGTGCTGGCGGAACGGCTCGCGCGCATGCGGGTTGGACAGGTGGATTTCGATGAAGGGCACGTCCACCGCGGCCAGCGCATCGCGCAGGGCCACCGAGGTGTGGGTGAACGCGGCCGGGTTGATCAGGATGAAGGCGGTACCGTCGTCACGGGCGGCCTGTACGCGGTCCACCAGCAGGTGTTCGGCGTTGGACTGCAGGCTCTCCACCGCGTGCCCGGCGGCCTGCGCCTGGGTCAGCAGGGCCTGGTCGATCTGCGCCAGCGTGGTATGCCCATACACCCCCGGCTCGCGTGTGCCGAGCAGGTTGAGGTTGGGGCCATGCAGGACCAGCAGTTTCGCCATGGGTGCCACGAAGCGGGAAAGGGCGAAGTCTGGCGGAACCTGCTGATGGTGTCCAGTTCGGCGAAGTTACGAGCGTTTCAATCGATTGTTTGAAACGTGCTGCATCCGCCTGCCCGCCGACATTTCACCGTGCAAGGCCCCGGTCTTGACCTTCCCATCGTTGGAACCCCCACGCTCTACTCACCCTACCTTCTTCAAGGGGCAGCCCGATGGCTTCCACCGCACTCCAGAACGACACCCGACTGTCCAAGCCGCAGGGTGGGCGACTCAGCCTGCCTGTCAGCGGAATGACCTGTGCCTCCTGCGTGGGGCGCGTGGAACGCGCCATCAGCGCCATCCCCGGTGTGAAAACGACCTCGGTCAACCTTGCCACCGAGCGTGCCGACGTCACCTTCATCGGGGCGGCCGATCCGCAGGCGGTTGTCGAGGCAATCGAACGTGCAGGCTACGCCGTCCACGAAGAAACCACCGAACTGGCGATCCAGGACATGACCTGCGCATCCTGCGTGGGTCGGGTGGAGAAGGGCCTCCGGCAGGTGCCGGGCGTCATCGAGGCGAGTGTGAACCTGGCCACCGAGCGTGCCCGCGTGCGGCATCTGGCGGGCGTGGTCACCATCGCCGATCTGGAAGCAGCCATTGAAAAGGCCGGGTACACCTCGCGCCGGGTGGCGGCAGCAGCTGGCGGCGCGGGCGACCAGGACGCCGAACGCCGCGAGGCCGAAGGGCGCGAACTGCAGCGCTCCCTGCTGATCGCCGCAGCGCTCACCCTGCCGGTGTTCATCCTTGAGATGGGCTCGCACCTGGTGCCGTCCATGCATCACTGGGTAGTGCACACGCTGGGCCTGCAGACCAGCGGGTACATCCAGTTCGCGCTGGCCACGCTGGTCCTGTTCGGGCCCGGGCTGCGCTTCTTCCGCAAGGGCGTTCCGGCACTGCTGCGGGGTGGCCCGGACATGAACTCGCTGGTGTCGGTCGGCACGGCGGCAGCGTATGGCTATTCGGTGGTGGCCACCTTCGCGCCCGGCGTGCTGCCGCAGGGAACGGCGAACGTCTATTTCGAAGCGGCCGTGGTGATCGTTACCCTGATCCTGCTGGGGCGCATGCTGGAAGCCCGGGCCAAGGGGCGCACCTCGCAGGCGATCAAGCGGCTGGTGGGCCTGCAAGCCAAGACCGCACGGGTAGAGCGCAACGGCGCCACCGTGGAGATCCCGCTGGAGCAGGTGACCACCGGCGATGTGGTGCTCGTGCGCCCGGGTGAAAAGGTTCCGGTCGATGGCCAGGTCGTCGAGGGCGCCTCGTATGTCGATGAGAGCATGATCACCGGCGAACCGGTGCCGGTGTCCAAGGGGGTGGGCGCCGATGTCGTCGGCGGCACCCTCAACAAGACCGGCGCCTTCAGTTTCCGTGTCACCCAGGTGGGCGCCAACACGGTGCTGGCGCAGATCATCCGCCTGGTGGAAGAGGCGCAGGGCTCCAAGCTGCCGATCCAGGCGATGGTCGACAAGGTCACCATGTGGTTCGTGCCGGCGGTGATGGCCGCGGCCGTGCTGACGTTCCTGGTCTGGCTGGTGTTCGGCCCCTCGCCGGCGCTCACGTTTGCGTTGGTCAATGCAGTGGCCGTGTTGATCATCGCCTGCCCGTGCGCGATGGGGCTGGCCACGCCCACCTCGATCATGGTGGGCACCGGCCGCGCGGCGGAGCTGGGAGTGCTGTTCCGCAAGGGCGAAGCACTGCAGGCACTGCGTGACGTCAGCGTGGTTGCGCTGGACAAGACCGGCACGCTCACCAAGGGTCGCCCCGAACTGACCGACCTGGTGCCGGCCGACGGCTTTGCGTATGACCACGTGCTGGCGCTCGTGGCGGCGGTGGAAACCCGTTCGGAACACCCGATCGCCGAAGCGATCGTCGCCGCCGCTGGACAGCGTGAGCTGACGTTGGCGCCTGTTGACGGCTTCGAGGCAACGCCGGGGTACGGTGTGACCGCGACGGTGTCCGGCCGAACGGTTGCGGTGGGTGCCGACCGCTTCATGACCCGGCTGGGTCTCGATGTCAGCACGTTCCTGCCGACGGCGCAGCGGCTGGGTGAAGAGGGCAAGAGCCCGTTGTATGCGGCCATCGATGGCCGCCTGGCCGCGGTGATCGCGGTGGCCGACCCGATCAAGGACACCACCCCGGAGGCGATCCGCGCGCTGCACGCGCTGGGCCTGAAGGTGGCCATGATCACCGGCGACAACGCCGCCACCGCGGCAGCCATCGCGCGGCAGCTGGGCATCGATGAAGTGGCCGCCGAAGTCCTGCCTGATGGCAAGGTGGCCGCGCTCAAGACGTTCCGCGCCAACGGCGCGCGGGTGGCCTTCGTCGGCGATGGCATCAACGATGCACCGGCGCTTGCCGAAGCGGATGTTGGCCTGGCCATCGGTACCGGTACCGACGTAGCCATCGAGGCGGCCGACGTGGTGCTGATGTCTGGCGACCTGCGCGGGGTGACCAACGCGATTGCACTGAGCCAGGCGACCATCCGCAACATCAAGCAGAACCTCTTCTGGGCGTTCGCCTACAACGCCGTGCTGATTCCGGTGGCGGCCGGTGCGCTGTATCCCCTCAACGGCATGCTGCTGTCGCCGATCTTTGCCGCTGCGGCAATGGCGCTCTCCAGCATCTTCGTGCTGGGCAACGCGCTGCGGCTCAAGCGCTTCCGCGCGCCGATGAGCATCGAGGCCACCGCATCGAGCCCGGTGAACGGCCATTGATGCCGGGCACGCGCAGTTGTCGCCCGGACGCCAGACCCGCCTGAAGGAGGCCGCCATGGTCATCACATCCCAACCGCCTGTCATTCTTTACACGACGCCCGCATGCCCCGACTGCCATGCGCTGAAGACCTGGCTCGATCGTGAGGGGATCATCTTCGACGAGCGCGATCTGTCCATCCGCGAGGTCATGGAGGAGGCCAAGGCACGCACGGGCGTGCGCGTCGCGCCGATCACAGTGGTGGGTGATTCGGTCTTCTACGGCACGTTTCTGACGCAGAAGCCGCTGTTGACCGTGGCGCTCGGCCTGACCGGCACTGCCTGAACGACCATGACCCGATACGTCAAGATCAGGTGCAGGCAATCGACACCCTCACACACGACATGAAACGTATCCAGCTTGTCGCCATCGGGCCGAGCTGCTTGCCTTCGACGCAGGGCATGCTGGCCGAATCGGCCATGACCCTCCAGCGCGCCAGCCGGCTCACCGCGGCGCGCAAGACGCCCGGCTTCGGCATGGATACGCCTGCCTCATCGCCCGTGCGCAACGCCACGGCAAGCACGACGTAAGGCGACGCGACATCGCAGTGACGTGATCCATGCCGAGTCGCGGTTGTGGGACCTGCATGTGCGCGTTGTTGCGTGCCTGTGGCGTCGAGAATGTGAACGCAACCCGAGGGACAGACCGATATCCACGCCTGTTGATTGACATTGCCACGCTGTCAACGCCCAACGTAGCCAGCGCACCACTCAATTCAATCAGGAGATCAACATGCTTCAGTTCCACATTCCAAACATGACGTGCGGTTCCTGCGCCAGGCCGGTGAAAGACGCCTTGCTGAGCGTCGACCCCCTGGCGCAGATCGAAACCGACACCCCGGCGCGACAGGTGCGGGTAGAAACGGCGCTGGATGAAGCAGCCTTCCTCGCCGTCCTCGCAGAGGCTGGATATCCCCACCAGCCGCTGGCAGGCCGGTAAGTTCCTACCTACGGAGAAACGTCCCATGTTCATGAAACAGCTTCTCACCTTCGGCGTGGCTGCGCTCGGTACGGCGGCATTGCCAGCCTCGGCATCCGATGCAACCTTGAAAGGTGCATTTGCGCTTTCGGGAACGGCCGAACGGGTCAGCGCCGAGCTTTGGCGTGGCGGCGCACGCGGTGTTCGTGGGCACCGATGACCTGGCGTATGTCCACGCGCATGCGATGCCGGCGGGTGCAGCCAACGCCGCGCACGGTTCCCACGGCTCGGCGCATGACCCGGCGGGCGCGGTCAGCGCACAGATGATGTTGCACGCAACGCCGCCTCACGCGGGTCGCTATGCGCTCTGGATCCAGTTCATGGCCGACGGTGAAATCCGAACGGTGCCGTTCGTTGTCGATGTTGCGCCGGGCGCGTGAGCAAAACGCACCCTGCACGGCCGTGCCACGACGCGGAGCGCTCATCCGGTATGCGTGTCCGCTGGGAACCACCGCTTCCCCAAACGCAACGCCACATGGACCAGCAGGATCAGCACCGGCACTTCCACCAGCGGGCCGATCACCGCGGCGAAGGCCACCGGTGAGGCCAGGCCGAAGGACGCGATCGCCACGGCGATCGCCAGCTCGAAGTTGTTGCCCGCCGCGGTGAACGCGATCGCCGTGGTGCGCGGGTAGTCGCGGGCGACGAACCGGCCCATCAGGAAGCTGATGACGAACTGCATCAGGAAGTACAGCGTCAGCGGGATCGCGATGCGCACCGCATCCATCGGAATGCGCAGTACCTCGCCCCCTTTCAGGCTGAACATCGCCACGATGGTGAACAGCAGCGCGGCCAGCGTGATGGGACTGATCCGCGGCAGGAATGTCTCCTCATACCAACGGGCACCCTTGCGCGCCTTCAACCAGTACCGGGTGAGAAACCCGGCCAGGAACGGAATGCCCAGGTAGATCAGCACCGCCTCGGCAATGGTCCAGAAGCTGACGTTGATGACGCTGCCCTGCAATCCCAGCACCGAGGGCAGCCACGACAGGAAGAACCACGCATAGCCGCTGAACAGTGCGATCTGAAAGATCGAGTTGAACGCCACCAGCCCGGCCACGTACTGGCTGTCGCCGCGTGCCAACTGGTTCCATACCAGCACCATGGCGATGCAGCGCGCCAGCCCGATCAGGATCAGGCCGGTCATGTAGTCGGGATAGTCGCGCAGGAACAGCACGGCCAAGCCGAACATCAGCAGCGGCCCCACCACCCAGTTCTGCAGCAGCGACAGCAGCAGCACGCGCTTGTCGGCGAAGACCCGGGGCAGTTCCTCGTACTTCACCTTGGCCAGCGGCGGATACATCATCAGGACCAGACCGATCGCGATGGGCACGTTGGTCGTGCCCACCGACAGGCTGTCGAGCGCTGCCGGTACGCCGTCGAACATCGCGCCCAGCCCCACCCCCAACGCCATGGCGAGGAAGATCCACAGCGTGAGGTAGCGATCCAGGAAGGAAAGACGCGGGGGCTGAGCGGTCATGGCGCGTGCTCAGCAACCGGGCCGGTCACAGGCCGGATCATCGGCGCAGCAGTTTTCGGTGAGGTAAGCCACCAGCGCGTTCATGGCCTGGAACTCGGCCCGGTAGCAGATGGTGCGGCCACGCTGCTCGGCATTGATCAACCCGGCCGCGCTCAGTTCCTTCAAGTGGAAGGAAAGCGTGGCGCCGGGCAGCGCCAGCGCCTGGGCGATATCGCCCGCCAGCTTGCCGCTGCGGCCGGCCTGCACCAGCAGGCGGAAGATGGAGAGTCGGGTGGCGTGGCCGAGCGCGGCCAGCGCGTCTGTTGCGGTCGTATGTTCCATGATTCTAGAATAATGGAAACATCTGCGATGGACAACCCATGGACCCCCTCCCCAACATCGTGCCCGGCGCTTTGGACCTTCCTTCGACCGCCCGGCTGGAGCACGGCCCAGCGCCGCGTCACCGCCCGCGCATTCTCATCCTGTACGGCTCGCTCCGTCCGCAATCATTCAGCCGCAAGCTGGCACTGGAAGCGCAGCGGCTGCTGGAACAGCTGGGGGCGGAGACCCGGCTGTTCGATCCGCATGGCCTGCCGATGCTCGATGCCGAGCCGGCCACGCATCCCAAGGTGCGGGAGCTGCGCCAGGCATCACTCTGGTCCGAAGGCCAGGTGTGGATCAGCCCGGAACGGCATGGCACGCTGACGGCGGTGTTCAAGAACCAGATTGACTGGCTGCCGCTGGAGGAAGGCAGTGTGCGCCCCACCCAGGGACGCACGCTGGCGGTGATGCAGGTCTGCGGTGGCTCGCAGTCGTTCAACGTGGTCAACGCCCTGCGGGTGCTGGGCCGCTGGATGCGCATGGTGACCATCCCCAACCAGTCGTCGGTGCCCAAGGCCTGGCAGGAGTTCGATGAAGCGGGGCGGATGAAGCCGTCGGCCTATTACGATCGCGTGGTGGACGTGATGGAGGAACTGCTCAAGTTCACCCTGCTGGTGCGCGGGCGCAGCGACTACCTGGTGGACCGCTACAGCGAACGCAAGGGCGCGGTGGAGGCGGTCGCGCTTGCGGCCGCTGCCGGCGTGGTCGACGCAGCCTTGAACCAGACGGAGGGCGTATGAACGCCGTCATTTACCACAACCCCAATTGCGGCACCTCGCGCAACACGCTGGCGATGCTTCGGCACGTGGGCATCGAACCGGAGGTCATCGACTACCTGGCCCACCCGCCCAGCCGCGCGCGCCTGATCGAGCTGATCACAGCGGCGGGCCTGGGGGTTCGCGATGCCATCCGGCAGAAGGGCACGCCCTATGACGCGCTGGGGCTGGGCGACCCCGCGCTCGGCGACGACGCACTGCTGGACGCGATGCTGGCGCATCCGATCCTGATCAACCGGCCGTTCGTGCAGACGGCGCTGGGCACCCGGCTGTGCCGTCCCTCCGAGGTCGTGCTGGAGATCCTGCCGCCGATGACGCGTCCTTTCACCAAGGAAGACGGCGAGGTGGTGGAAGCGCGGCAGGGGAGCTGACCGATGCCGATGCAGCAAACGCCCAAAGGGTTGCCATGACCATCGGGGGTTTCCACTGCGTGAGCGGTGGACCAGCATCGCATCCAGGCAAGGCACCCGCCATTGCATGGAGGCAGCATGATCGGACGCATCGGCGGTATGTTCATTCTTGGGCTGTGCAGCGCCAGCGCGCTGGCCGCCGGGACGGGGTACCAGCCCCCCTTCCACCCCGATCAGCTGAAGGGGCCGCCGGCGGGCCGGCCCAACGAGGTGCTGGTGCTGGGCTCGCCGCACCTGTCGGGCATGCCGGAGACCTTCGCACCGGCCCAGCTGGAACCGCTGCTCGAGCGTCTGGCCGCATGGAAGCCCGAGGCGATTGCGGTGGAGGCCGTGTCCGGCCTGCAGTGCGACTACATGCGCCGCAATCCCGCGCGCTATGCCGACAGCGTGAGCAGCTACTGCGTGGATACCGGGCCGGCCCAGGCCGCAACCGGCCTGGACGTACCGGCCGCCAACGCCGAGGCCGAGCGCCTGCTGGCCCAGTGGCCCGCCACCCCCAGTGCGGCGCAGCGGCGACGGCTGGCCGCGGTATGGCTGGCCGCCGGTGAGCGCAACTCCGCGGTGGTGCAATGGCTGCGCCTGCCCGCCGAGCAACGCATTGCCGCCGACGGTATGACCGACGCGCTGGTGGCTTTCCTGGACAAACGCCTGCAGCGGCGCGACGAGTCCGTGCTGGTAGCCGCCACGCTCGCCGCCCGGCTGGGACTGGAACGGGTATGGGCGGTGGATGACCACACCGCCGATTCCCCCACCCCCAAGGAGGTGGAGAAGGCGGCGGCTGATGCGATCACGAAGGCATGGGACAACCCGTATTCGAAAGCCCGCGCCGATGCGGACATTCCGCTGTACGCCAACGTGGCACAACCTGACGGCCTGCTGGCGATCTACCGCGCCTACAACGCACCGGAAGGCGCGATGCAGACCTACCGCAGCGATTTCGGTGCGGCGCTGGTGGAGCCTTCGCCGCAGGCATTTGGCCGCAACTACGTGGGCTACTGGGAAACCCGCAACCTGCGCATGGTCGCCAACATCCGCGACGTGGTCGGGCAGACCCCCGGCATGCGCCTGCTGGCCATCGTCGGCGCGTCGCACAAGCCCTACTACGAGGCTTACCTCAACCTGATGCACGACGTGCAGCTGGTGGATGCCGAGGGTGTGCTGCGCTGACGCCCGGATCGTCAACGCAGGCCGGATCTTGCCTGCCCCCGATCCTCCAACGCCGCCGGACTGGCTTATGATCCATCCACTTCAACTCCTGCACCGGCATCATGGACCGATCCCGTACGCACCTTGCCTGGTCATCGCGCGTGTTGGCCCTGCTTGCGCTGCTGCTGTGCTGCACCTCAGCTGCGCTGGCGCAGACCGCACGCAAGCCATCACCCTACGAGTACCGGCCAGGTAACGAGGCCGCTGCAACGCCCAGCGAAGGGCCGGACTATCTGTCGCGCATCGACAACCGCGCGCAGTTCATGCAGCTCGCCCGCGTCTACAACGCCGGTACCGCGCTGGAGATGCCGCACCTGATCTTCGTGATCGACCGGCAGAACGCCGCACGCATCTACTACATCAACACCCCACGCATTGCGCTGCACGAGCAGTTCGTGCGCCGCCAGCGGCTGGTGCGCAGCCTGGACAAGGCCACGCTCAACGCGCAGTACCGTGACCCCGAGCGGCGCTTCCTGTTCGGCACGCTCAGCTGGCAGCGCGATCTGCCCGGCTATACCTACGAGTTCTGGGAGGGCGACAAACTCACCGCGCCCCTGCTGCGGGAGACCGACGCGGTGGTGCGCGCCTCCTTCCGCGAGCCGATCCGCTTCAAGACCAACTCCACCCAGCACGAGCAGCTGGCCACCCGCATGGGGCTGCCCTACATCAGCCAGGAGGCGCTGCTGCGTGAGCAGCGCTTCCTGCCGTTGAACACCGGCCGTGCCGAGGGGCGGCTGCGCATCGTGCGCTCGGAGGCACAGCTGCGCACGCTGTCGCCGGGCGACATCCCGGTGCTGGATGAGGTGCCCATCGCGCTGGCACCGGTGGCCGGCCTGGTCACCCAGCGTCCCTCCACCCTGCTGTCACACGTGAACCTGCTGGCCAAGGGCTGGGGCATTCCCAACCTCTACCTGCGCGATGCCCAGGCGGCCCTGCGCCCGTACGACGGCCAGTGGGTCGCCCTGGAGGTCACCCACAACAACTACCAGGTCACCCGCCTGACGCGCCCGGCACGCACGCCGTCGGCCGCGGCGGCGCGCCCCACGGTGCGCAACCTGCCACGCCCGGACCTGAGCGTGGTCGCGCTCAAGCCGCTGGCCGCGCTGCGCGCCCGCGACAGCGGCCATTGCGGGGTGAAGGCGGCCAACCTGGGCACGCTGAAAGCCGCGCTGCCACCCGCCGCGCGCGTGCCCGACGGCTTCTGCATCCCGTTCGCCCACTACCAGGCGATGATGCAGCGGCTGCGCGTTCCCCAGCGCCTGCAGGAACTGCAACGTCGCCCCGGTTTCAGTACCGACGCGGCCGTCCGCCGTGACGCGTTGGCGGGGCTGCGTGCGGAGATCGCCAACGCCGCGCCCGATCCGGCCTTCGTGCGCAGCCTGGACAGCCAGTGGCGGAGCCAGTTGCAGGGCGGCGCGGTGTTCGTGCGCAGCTCGTCCAACTCCGAGGATCTGCCGGGCTTCAGCGGCGCCGGTTTGTACACCACCGTGCCCAATGTCACCCGCACCGACGACGTGGCCAAGGCCGTGCAGACGGTGTGGGGGTCGGTCTTCAACTTCGAGGCGTATGAGGCCCGTACGGCCGCCGGCCTGCGCCAGGACGCGGTGGCCATGGCGGTACTGGTGCAGCGCGCCGCGCCTTCGGACAGCTCCGGCGTGATGATCACGCGTGATCCCTTCGACGCCGCCCGCCGCCACATCACCTACATCTCGGCCAAACGCGGCCTGGGTATCCGCGTGGTGGAAGGCAAGCGCCAGGCCGAGCAGGTGATGTACTCCACCTGGTCCAAGGCGGTGCAGGTACTGAGCCGGTCGGCTGAAGATACCCAGCTGGTGGCCAACGCGGCCGGCGGTGTGCGCGAAGTGCCCATCACCGGCTCACGCCAGGTGCTCACCGATGCGCTCATCGCGCGGTTGGCCCGGGTGGGCGCCAGCACCAAGCAGGCGCTGGGCGGCGTGGACCAGGACATCGAGTGGGCCGTGGTGGGGGATGAGGTGCTGATCCTGCAATCGCGGCCGTACGTGGATGGCAGTGCGCGGTAGCGGATGCGCTGGCATGCGCCGGTTGAACCCACCTATCTGGAGCGTTGCATGGCCATACGAAGCATTCCGCTGATCGCCTTCTTCGTCGCGCTGGTTGTCTGTGCCCCGGCACGCGCCGAACGCAACGTGGCCGACGATGTGCAGGCGATCGAACACGTGATGGACGCGTTCCAGTCAGCGCTGATCCACAAGGACAAGGCGGCCTACATGGACCTGTTCTTCTCGGACAAGCCCGCCGACATCGGCTGGCAGTTCGTGTCGGAGGATGTTCGCCTGGCGACGATCCGCAAAACCAAGCCCGACGCGATCAAGGCGCGCCAGCTTCCCTCGAACACCTTTGTCGCCCTGATCGACGAGGTGGTGGCGACCACCGAGCCGCGTGCCGAGGAATTCTCCAACGTGAAGATCGACACGGACGGCGATGTTGCGTCGGTGTCGTTCGATTACCGTTTCCTTGCCAACGGCGCGACGACCAACTGGGGCAGGGAGATGTGGCAGCTGGTGCGAACCGAGCGCGGCTGGAAGATCTTCTCGGTGGTGTATTCGATCCATGACAGGTTGAGCAATGCGGGCGACTGATGGCTCGCGCCGGCACAGTTCAGCCCGTGCGTGATCTCTCACTATGCAGCCATCCGGCCCGTCGTCCGGGTCACAAAGGGGACGTCGATGCGCGCGCTTGACCGCCTTCAGAAGTGGTACGCCGATCAGTGCGATGGGGACTGGGAACATTCCTTTGGCATCAGGATCGACACGCTGGACAACCCGGGCTGGACGGTGTCCGTGGACCTGATCGATACGGTGCTTCAGGACAAGCCCTATGCCCCCATCCGCCGAGGTGACTCAGAGACGGATGCGCAATGGCTGTATTGCAAGGTCGACTCGGGCAGGTTCGAAGCCGCCGGCGGCGTTGCGTGCCTTCCCGACATGTTGGAGCAGTTCCTTTGCTGGGCAGGTTACTGAGCGTGTTGGCACGCCGGCCTTTGGGGCCGATGACCAAACGTCCACGTACGGCTTAGTGCACGCCTGTGCGTTGCGGGGAGCTCAATCCCTCTTCAACGCGCAGGAATGCATGCATGAAGCAACGAACGGTCAGGGTTCCTGGTAGTCGCTTTCATCGTAGCTGCCCATCACCGTGCAGGTCAGCGATGAACTGCCTTCGCCCAGCATGAGTTCACCCATCGTCGTCGTGCGTCCAGCATTGGCTGCGAGCTTTGCCGCCTTGCGTACAGCAGCGGCGCTGGCGTTGAACGCGGCGGTGTAGCTTTCGCCCAGGTCACCGTCCGGATCGATATAGATGGATACCTCGCGCACCGGTAAGCCGAACACGGCAAACGGGACGGGTGGGGTGATCGGCTTGAACTCGCCGGACGCGCTGCGGTCAAGGGCCTTCCACGCGGCGCTGTCCGTGTCGGGTTGCGTCCTGCATTCCAGTGCGGCCTGGATCGCCGGTGCCACGGCACGCCATTGCGTCGCATCCAGCGCGTGAGCCGCCGGCGCGGCGAGCACGCCAGCAAGCAGTGGTGCGATGTACTTCACGCGGGCACTGCGCACCTGCGTCATCCATTGACCAACGATCATTCCCTGTTACTCCGGTTGCGCCTCAGGGTGTCAACGGCGACGGACCACGGTGGTCGCTTCCCTGGCAGGGGCAAGTCTACGATCTGCGCCTGCACCGGGCCACCCTTCGGCAGGTGCGCGCAGCCGCATCGGGGTGCGGCCTCCCGGTGGCGGCTCCAGGTCGTAGAATCGCGGTTCCAACAGTGAAGGATCACGACATGAAGCACAGGGGCAGGGGACCGGGCAGGCTGTGCATCGCCCTCGTGCACCGAACCGCCCATGGCTGAGCCCAATGTGCAGGCAACGGCAGGGAGACGCGCCCCCGATCCCGCCGTTGAGGTGGCGACGCGGGCCGAACCCACCCCGGCGCCGACGCCGGAGCCGATGCCCGCCGCGCAGCCCGCCGAGGCCACCAAGCCCTTCGCGTTCGAAGCGCCGGCCGAAGCGGACACCCCGCCGACCACCTGCCGCATCGATGGGTTCGTGATGCCGGCCAACGCCAAGGTCTATGCGGCGGGTGCCTATGCCGGCAAGGAGACCGACCTCCAGATCGACCAGAGCGGCCACCAGGCCACGACCATCCAGGTGGCGGTGCACGCACCTGACGCCCCGGTGGTGCTGCTGCTGGGCGCTTACGAACCCACGGTCTGGAGTGTGGGCTGGACACGTGGCACGCGTATCGCCGCGGTGCTGCTGACCGGCTATCACCGCCAGCAGCTGACCGGCCTGCCCGCCGGGGTGCCGCTGCTGGTGAGCACCTACGACAATCGCGGTCCCTGTGGCTACGCCTACGTGGGCGGCGAAGGCTCAGTGAAGCTCAATCCCCTGGCGCGCGAAGTGTTCGGGCGCGCTGTGGATGTGGCCTATGAGGCGCGTGATGGCCGCGCGGTGATCGGCAGGCTGCCGCCGGGCGCGCCATTGGTGACCGATGCCGCAGCGGCCCCGGTGCAGGACTTTCAGTTGAAGGGCGCAGCGCCAGCAGGCCAGGCCGGCATCGACGCGGCGCTGCGCACTGGCATCCTGCGCCCCGCAACAGCGGCCGACCTGCGCGCTTGGGAGGCCGCCCGCCAGCAGAACACCGGCGCGCCGGACGTCCCGCGCATCGAGGGGGCCAGCGCAGCGCGCCAACAAAGCGTGCCGTACCGCAGCTACACGGTGCTCAAGGCGTTCGCCCTTCCCGCCGGCCTGTATGGCGCCCACTCGGCCACGTTCTTCGTCGCGCCCGGCGTACCGGCACCGACCGGCAATCCCGGGCATTCGGAGGTGCGTTTCATCGAGAACGGACGTTGCCTGGGGGTGACGTGCGGGATGCGGTAGGAGCACGCCATGGCAAGGACCTGTGATTCTTCCCTGCACCGCAAGCAGCTGCTCGCAAGCGATGTGGCGGCCTGTTACTACTGCTTCGCCGAGTTTCCGCCTGGCGCCATTGCGGCGTGGTGCGACGGCGAGCAGCAGGATCAAACCGCGCTTTGTCCACAGTGCGGCGTGGACGCCGTTGTGGGGTTCACCGGCGCCGTGGATGTAGCCTGGCTGCGGCACGCCCATGAGCAGGGCTTTGCATAGAGCGCCGCCGTGCGCCCACCCGACCGGTCAACCCGTGCCCCTCCCGCAACGGCATGGCCGCAGGCGTATTCTTGCACCGGCGGCTGCCGTCGCCATCCTTGACCACAGGAGCCGGATCCATGCGCGCATTGGTACTCGCTTTGATCTTCCCTTGGCTGGCGCTCACGGCAAGCCCGGTGGCCGCGCAAGTCACCGCGGCGGCCGAGCCGCAGGCAGAGCTTCCCGATGTGCCGTTGCCGAGCGAACTCGATCGTGTGCTGCGCGACTACGAGCGCGCATGGAACGCCGGTGACGCAGCAGGACTTGCCGCGCTGTTTGCCGAGGACGGCGTGATACTGCAAAGCAACCAACCGCCCGTGCGCGGCCGCGCCGCCATCGAGGCGGCCTACGCGGGCCAGGGGCCAGGCGGTTCACTGCGCCTGCGCGCATTCGCCCACGCAGTGTCCGGTACCGTCGGCTATGTCATCGGCGGATACGGCTTCGGCGGTGGCCGACGCGATGCGGGAAAGTTCACCCTTGCCCTGCAACGTGCGGCGGATGGACGGTGGATGATCTTTTCGGACATGGACAACACGAACGCCGCGCCGCAGGCGCGCAAGCCGATGGACGCGCCCACACACACCATCGGCTCGATGCGCGGAACCTGACGCAATCAACGTCATCAAGACCCCATCAAACAAACCCGCCGCATCAACAGAAACAAGCGATTTCCCATCCTCAACACCAACGCGCATGGTGTTCACCGGAGCGTAGAAACTCCTCATGCTCGAAAGTTGGACGTCCTTTGTCGGGAGGGTGGCTAATACAACACCCTCGTGGAAATACGCCCGCCGGTTCGAGCATGACGGTTTCTAACCTCCCGACGCCCCGCCATCCCGGCGGGGCGACACGTCAACCGGAGGTCCAGCATGCGTACCCCGTGGGCAGACACGCCCTTCTTTGAACCGCCCAAGCGCAAAGCGTATTCCCGCCCCGCCATGCGCTACAAGGTAGGCTACCTGACGTACCCAGACCGCGAAGAGCAGGGGCCTACCGAGAGGGTGCCCTACCTGAAGCTGCGCGGCCGTTGGCTGCTGGATGTGGGTTTCGACATCGGTGCCAGCCTGAAGGTGGAGGCCACTTACGGCCGCATCGTACTCACCGTGGTAAGCCGCCCGGTCATCGTTCCGCCGAAGATCCCGCGAAAGCTGCAGCGCAAGGCCGCAGCGTAGCGCGGTGCAGTGCCGCGCAGTCCCTACACGTAGCGCGGGGCGCTGCCCCGCCACTTGGCAACAGGAGCACCCCATGAGCAAGCGTGTCTTCATGCAGGTAACGGTCGACCCCGGCCTATGCGCCCGCTTCCACGAAGCCGCCGCACGCGAACACTGTCCGGTCGAAACGCTACTGCACCAGTTCATGCACGCCTACATCAGCCGCAGCGTGGCTGCAGAGGGGCAGGCACCACGCGATGACAGCGGCGACCCGGATCCGGACGCGTGGGCGCGCCGGCAGCAGGGCTGGCAGTGCAGTCCGTTCGGCAGGGCGTGAGTACAGGGTTGCCGGCCTGCCCGTGGTGAGGGTCAACCGAGGCCACGACGGGCCAGCCGCATCGCGCGGCTGACCCGCCGTATCCCGTTGGATTCAGGCTGCAGGATGGGTGTGGTAGATCTTGCTCACCACGGTCCAGCGACCGTCCACCTTGAGCAGGTTGAAGAAGTCGGTGAAGCGGTAACCGGAGATGCCATCGGTATCGATGCGTGCGCTGGCCGCGGTACCGACGATGTCGATGCGTGCGATGGCGGCGCGTGCATCGGGCGAAGGACGGAACGCGGTGTCGATGGTGTCGAACAGGCCCTGGATGGGGCCGCCCACCAGCGCGTTGTCCCCGTCCACGCCGAAGATCGTCGCCTGCGCGTTGAAGGCCGGCTTCATGATGCTGCTGTTGGCTTGTTTGCCGCCTTCGTTGTACTGGTTCAGTACCTCGACGATGGCGGTGTAATCCTGCACGTAGGTTGCATGGGTCATGGGAATTCCTTTACGGGGTTGGAGTTTCAGGGAGGGAGCCGGGTGGCCGGCGAGGGTGCGCCCTGCGCCGCCGGCATGCGTCGTGGATGCAGGGCACCAGCCGGCAGGTACCGGTGCGGGTAGGGCGATCAAGGTGAGGCGGGTGGCCAGTCGGTGTAGCCGGCGGCACCGCCGCCGTAGTAGGACGCGCGGGGTGCGACGGCCAGCGGCATGCCGCGCTGCAGGCGTTCCACCAGGTCCGGGTTGGCGATGAACAGACGACCGAACGCCACCGCATCAATACGGCCTTCGGCGCGGCGCGCGATGGCCAAGTCCAGGTTGTAGTTGTTGTTGCCGATGAAGCGGCCGTTGAACTGCGCACGCAGTGCATCCAGATCCACGCCGTCGGGAACGCTGCGCGATGTGGCCGTGGCCCCTTCGACGAAATGCAGGTAGGCCAGATTGAAGCGGTTGAGCTGCTGGATCAGATGGCCGTAGGTGGCCATGACGGTGCTGTCCGGCGGGGTGTTGCCTGCATCCGGGGTGACCGGCGACAGGCGGATGCCCACCCGATCGCTGCCCCAGATGTCGACCACCGCTTGGGTGACTTCAAGCGTCAGCCGGGCGCGGTTTTCGATGGAACCGCCATAGCGGTCGGTGCGCTGGTTGGTGGAGTCGCGCAGGAACTGATCAAGCAGATAGCTGTTGGCGGCATGGACCTCGACACCATCGAATCCGGCGCGCTGCGCATTGCGTGCAGCGAGCGCGAACTGCGCAACGATGCCGGGCATTTCATCGGTGTCCAGCGCGCGCGGCATCGATACCGGCACGAAGCCGTCGGTGGTGTAGGTATCGCCTTCGGCCTGGATGGCAGACGGCGCGACCGGGGCCTGGCCATTGGGCTGCAACGCCACATTGGAGAAGCGACCCACGTGCCAGAGCTGGCTGACGATCTTTCCGCCCGCGGCGTGCACCGCGTCGGTGACCTGCTTCCAGCCCGCTACCTGTGCCTCGCTCCAGATGCCCGGCGTGGCGGCGTAGCCACGGCCCTGGGGGGAAATGTTGGTGGCTTCGGCCACGATCAGCCCGGCGCTGGCGCGCTGCGCGTAGTAGGTGGCGTGCAGGCCGTGGGGCACGCCGTCTTCGCCGTAGCGGCTGCGGGTGACCGGTGCCATCACGATGCGGTTGGCCAGCTGCAGGGCGCCCAGGGCAGTGGGCGAGAACAGGTCGGTACGGGTGCTGATGTCTGTCATGAGAGGCTCTTAATAATTGACCGGTCGTCTAGTAAATGGGCAAAACAACATCACGCCAGCAGGCGGCGCGATGCGGCCAGGGCGGTGTCGAACGCGGCGGTGGAGTCGTTGAGCTTGGCCAGCAACGACGCGCCCAGCCACAGCTGGTAGAGCGCTTCGCCAAGCTCGGTTGCCGGCACCGTGGTGGGAATGGAGCCGTCGGCCTGGCCGTGCTCGGTGCACCGGGTGATGCGCTGGATGATGGCGTCGGTGCCGGTCCTGAGCACCGAACGCATGTCATCGGAGAGATCGCACATCTCCGGCCCCAGCTTGACCACCAGGCACTTGTCATCCGGGAAGTCGGAGCCCTGGGTGTCCTTCCAGTAGGCGAAGTAGGCCATCAGGCGCTCGGCGCCGGATCCCCCTGCGCCCAACAGGCGGTCCACCGTGGCCAGATAGGCGGAGAAGTACTCATCCAGCAGCGCCAGGCCGAACTCTTCCTTGGATTTGAAGTAATAGTAGAAGGACCCCTTCGGTACCTCGGCAGCGGCCACGACCTCGGCCAGACCCACGGCGGTGTAACCCTTGCGGGTCATCAGCGCGCGGGTTACGTCGAGGATGTGCTGGCGGGTTTCATGGGCGGGCTTCTTCATGGCCGCTACGATACGCAGAAACTGACCAGTCGTCTAGTAAGTCGGATGGGAGGTCTCTGTAGTGTTCAGGATCACCTCCGGGTCACAGCGGCAGCCACCTTGCTGCCGGCGGCCAGGGCGCTGGCTACTGGTAAGCGCCCGCAGCCGTGTCGAGCGCGTTCAGCAGGTGGGCTTCTTCAAGCGGCTCCGGCGATTGGCCTGCGTCCATTTCCCACACCTGCAGCGGCGCGTTGCGTTCGGCGAACACGCGGACGATGTCGCGGATCTCACTGTCACGCTGCACATGGTCGTTGCCATACAGTTCGCAGGTGTAGAACCTGCCGCTGCTCCCCTGCGCCAGTTGCCCGCGTACGTGCGCCAACGGAAGCGCCAGCCGGCGGTGCAGGAAGGCCGCCAGGTGCAGGTCGGTGGTGGGCAGCAGGGAGGCGAGGGCGATCTTCATGCCGCCAGTATCACCGACCGGCTCGGTCAGCCTGCGCTGCTAAGATCGGCGTCCGATCGACTCACTGCCGAAGTCACCGCCCGTGCTTTACCACCTGCGTCTGAAAGGCAATGGCGCGCACATGATCGGATCGTGCGACGAAGTGGACCCGGCCAGTGGCGTTCCCACGTGTGCCACCTGCGGTTATCGCACCGATCCGGACTTCACCAACCCCGGATTCCGGATGCGCAGGCGCCGCCTGGACCTCTCCTGCTGCTACGACGGCGCGGTGATTGTCAGCGACCGCTTCCGAGCCCTGTATGCAACGTTGGGTGGATCCAACCTGCGCTTCGTGGACCTGCCGAAGGCACCGGGCTTCCATCACCTCACGTGCATCACCCCGGTCGCGCTGGACTATGCCGCCATGGGCACGCAGTGCCTGCGCTTGTGCGCCGGCTGCGGCCGGCACCTGGATGTTGTGGGCTGCGGCACCCTCGTGCTCGCTCCCGGCGCGTTTTTGGCTGGCAATGAGCTGGCCTTTGCCGACCGGTATTTCGGCTCGCACAACGAGGCCATTCCGCTGCTGGTATGCGGCGAGATACTGGCCAAAACAATGGGAGCCGCGGGCTTGGCCGGTATCGATGCGTGCGAGCCAGTGGCGATGCAGCAGGGGTAGCAGCGAACGCTGTTGCGCGCGTCGCCGCGAAGGTGGCCGCTTCTGTCCGAAGCCTACGTTGGTATCGCAGCCACGCCATGTTGGTGCTGATGCACGGCGTGATATTCGCTCACGTACCACGCGTTCTCATGGAGACCGATGGAGTGAAGATGAAGCGATGATGGTCGCTCTTCACGCTCCCTCTACGTCTTCCAATCGCAGCTGAAAGCCGGTCATGGCTCTGGCGAAAAGGCCGCTATAGTCCGGGTTCCCCAGACGAAGGAGGGAGTGCAATGTTCCTCACCAAGCGACAGATCAACACCGCCCGTACGCTCACCGTGGCCATCATCGCCACCGTCGGTCTCAGTGCCTGCGCCACCTATAAAGACGAATTCGCAACGATCAACTCACGCCTCGACCAGCTCGACGTGAAGGTTCAGGGCGCAGCCCAGAGTGCCGAATCGGCCAACCAGTCCGCACAGCAGGCCAACCAGCGTCTGGATCAGATTGAAGGCCGCGTCCAGCAGCTTGAAAAGGCACCTCGCCGCACCCCGCGCGGTTAACCGGAATCGGGTTCCGGTGGCCGTTGCCGGCCACCGGCGTCCCGTGATCACACTGTTTTCATAGCAAGGAACTGTCCCATCCTTACGTATTCATCTCCTGCATTCCGGGCCGTAGGTGGCGCGCTGGCGTTGGTAGTGGCATTGGGCAGCACCCAGGTCGCCCACGCCACAGATCCCGTTGCCCAGCCGGTTGCCGCCGTCGATGAGCTTCCGCAAGGCCAGGAAGTGTCCGACACCGTGATCGAGCTGGCGGGTTGGGTTGTCGCAAGCAAGGACAGCCAGGGCTATCCGTTCGCGGTGCTGGACAAGGCCGCGGCCCAGATTCTGGTATTCGGTGGTGACGGCAAGCTCCGCGGCGCGGCGCCGGCACTGATCGGCTCGGCCACCGGCGATCATTCGGCCCCCGGCGTTGCCGGTCTTGCGCTTCGCGCCATTCCGGGACGCGATCGCACGACACCTGCCGGTCGCTTCATCGGCGGCTACGGCCCCTCCATCGACGCCGGGCGCGTGCTGTGGGTGGACTACGAGTCCGCCGTTTCCCTGCATCCGACCCCGCCTGGCACCCCGGCCGAAAAGCGCGCCGAACGCCTGGCATCGCCGTCGCCCGACGACAACCGCGTCACCCACGGCTGCATCAATGTCTCGACCCCGTTTTATGAGCAGGTCGTGCGGACCACGTTCGAGCGCGGTGGCGTGTTCTACATCCTGCCCGACAAGGCGAGCATCGCCGAGACCTTCCCGGCATTCGCGGAGAGTCGCGCGGCTGCGCAGGACGGCGACGGAAAGCGCACGCGTTCCGCCCGCAAGTGATGGACGCATTGCCATGTTGCCCTGTGCCCGCTTGACGGTGTATTGAAGGGCGCACGCAGCGCATTCCGCCCTGCCTGGCAGAGGAAGCGCCATGAAGCTTGTTGCGGCACAGATGCGCGCGCTTGCCGGTGATATCGATAGCAACATTCACCGGCACATCGCGGTCATTGAACGGGCCGCGTCCCACGGCGCGGCGTTGGTGGTGTTCCCCGAACTCTCGCTCACTGGCTACGAACCCCGCCTGGCGCAGCGGTTGGCGATGGCCCAGGACGATCCGCGCCTGCAGGTGTTCCAGGCACTCGGCGACCGGCATCAGATGCTGATCGCGGTCGGCGCACCCCACACGGGTCGAGACGGCATCGAGATCGGCATGTTCGTGTTCCGCTGCCACGAGGCGCCGACGGTGTACGCCAAGCAAATGCTGCATGCCGACGAACGGCCTTACTTCCATCCGGGCGACAGGCCGATGGTCGTGGCGCTGCGCGGTGCGGTGATCGGGCCGGCCATCTGCTACGAATCGCTGCAGGCGGTGCATGCGCAGGCCGCGGCAGCGCGTGGGGCAACGGTCTACCTGGCCAGCGTGGCCAAGGCCGCGCGTGGCGTGGAGACCGGCTACCGGCATTACCCCGCCATCGCGCGGCAGCACGGGATGACCGTAATGATGGCCAACGGGGTGGGCGCGGCCGATGATTTCGTCATGGCGGGCCGCTCCGCGGTCTGGCGCAATGACGGCCAATGCGTGTCCAGTGCCGATGCGGAGGGCGAGGCGCTGGTGGTGTACGACCTGGCCACGCAGGTGGGTGAGGTACTGCCGATGGACGACGCTGCAGCCCCGGAACCGTCGCCGTGACGCACGCGATCCCGGGGAGGTGCGGCTCGATTCTCAGCGGCTCACGCCATCAGCCGCGCGCGGCGAAGGTGCCATGGAAGCCCAGCGGTACCGCATACGGCAGCCATGCCTGTACCAGCGGACCCGCATCGATGCGCTGCGCATCCAGCACCGCGATTCCGCTGCGTTGGGTGGCCGCATCCAGCAGCGTACCCACCAGCCAGCCGTCGTCGGCGCTGCGGCTGCCCGGTCGCGGGACGAACACGTGTTCCTCGGCGAGGATATCGCGACCGTAGCGGTGCACCTCGCGCCGACCCCGGTCCACGTCGTAGCTGGCCACAGCGTTGAAATAAGGCGCCGTTGTTTCGCCCTGCATGGCCGGTGCGTACAGGCGCGCACCTCGGCCGCCGGCGCTGCGGCGGTCGAACAGCGGGAATTCGATGCCCTGGATACCGGTCTCTTCCCAGTGCGCCTTCCCGGTGCGCAGGTCCAGGTGCAGCTCACGCAGCGAGGCATTTGAATTGGTGGCATGCGCGGCATCGCCGGCCATCGCGGCATGCATCGGTGAGCGCGCTTCGTTGATGTCGTCGTGGCGCACGGTGCGCATGACGATGCGGCCGTTGCGGTGGTAGGCGTCGCCGAAATGGTAGGCCGCGGTGAAGTCCGCTTCGAACCACTGCGCGGTATCCGGCGCCGCCTTGGGTACCACGGCAATGCGGCAGGGGCGGTCCGGGGCAAACTGCAGGCGCTCGAAGAAGGCCGCGCCGGATGGCTTGACGTCGAACGGCATCAGCATGAAGACCAGATGGTCGTCGGTCATCGCGAACGCATGCAGGTAGCCCATGAACGGCGTGTCCAGCACGGTGGCCGAGCGCAGCTGCCCGTCTGCGCCGATCTTCCAGACCAGCAGGCCGGTGCCACCCAGCAGCGACAGCGAGCCGAAGTTCCACACGGTGCCGTCGCGGTCCACCAGCGGATGCGCGGAGAACGGCACGGTGGCCAGGTCCGGGCGCCAGGTGGTGGGCCCCAGCGTGGTCAGTTCATCGGGGTCCAGTTCGAACGCCGAGCCGGCTTCGCACAGGGCGAAGAGGCGGCCATGAATGCTGATCACCGAGGTGTTGGCGGCGTTGGCATCATCGTTGTTGCGCACGGCCTGCATATCCGGCACGGCGGTGCCTGCGGCCGGGTACAGAAAGCGGCCGGCCTTCTCCTCGCGGGTGAACTTGGGCGTGGCCACCATCCGCGCACGATGGGTCAGCGTGCCATCGCCGTTGAAGTGCCAGCCGTGCACCATGCCGTCGCCGTCGAACCAGTGGTCGTAGCGGAAGCCGTTGCGTTCGGTCCAGGCCGGGCCGTTGCGGTACAGCGTACCGGCCAGCCCCTGTGGCAGGCGGCCCTGCAGCTGCACGGTCGCCGGCCCCAGGGTTTCGGTGGTGACGCTGCGCCAGCCGGTCAGCCACGGGTGCTGCTGGCGGGCGGCAGCGAACGTGGCGGCATCGCCGGCCATGGCCGGCAGGCTGCGCAGGGCAGTGGCGCCGATCACGGCGGTGGTGGTGGCCGACAGCAGCGAGCGGAGGAAACGGCGGCGGTCCATGCGGGAATCTCGTAAGAGGGACGGAAGAGGGCGTGCGGTCAGCGCAGTGCGATGTCGATGGCCGCGCCGTCGGCCGGCACGTGTACCCGCGCTTCTTCGAAGGTGGGCTTGCGTTGCACGCGCGGGTTGTTGCTGAAGCCATAGCCTTCCACCGGGATGCCCACCAGGTTGGTGTCCAGCGTGCCGTTGTCGTTCTCGTCATGGGTAACCAGCACCGCGTAGTCACCGGCGGGCAGGCTTTTGAACACCACGTGCGCTGCATCGGCCGTGGCCGGCAGGCTCTGCGCCTGCACCGGGGCCGCCTTGCCGTCCCAGCCGGCGGCGCTGTCCACCACCGCCAGGCGTACGGTACCGGTGTGGGCGCGGATGCCGTGCAGGTCCACCTGCAGGTCGCCGGCAGCGGCGGTGGAGGCCATCAGCAGGCCGGCGAACGGAAGGCAGAACAGGGCGTTGCGGATCATGGCGGTGGCTCGGTTGGGTGTGGGGCCAGTCTGCCAAGTGCACTGCTGCCGCCCCATGCCCAGTGGTCATCGATCCGCAGTGCCGGAAGTCACTTTCTGCGTCGCGCCCATTGCCGGGCGGCATCCTGCGCGGGCAGCATGCGCACATGCCTTCTTTCCTGCGCACCCTCATCAGCCCCCTCAGCCTGGCCGGCCTGCTCACTATCCTGGGCGTGGGGCTGTCGCTGGGGGTGCCGTCCGATACCGATGGCGCGCTGCGCTGGGGCGTGCTTGCGGTGTTCATCGTGCTGTTCCTGGCCTACGACCATCTGCCGCCGCGGTCGCCGCTGCGCCTGGCCAGCGACGTGCTCCAGGCGCTGCTGGCGTTGTGGCTGTGCTGGCTGGAGCCCCGCGTGGGTACGGCGCCGGTGCTGTTGGTGGTGCTGGTGGCCCATCTGGCCGAGCACTGGTCGCCGCGCGCGGTGCTGGCCACCACGGTGGTGCTCAACGTTGCCCTGTACCTGGTGCTGCGCCACAGCGGCTTCAGCCAGCCGCTGCTGATCGTGGCGATCTACGCCGGCTTCCAGGCGTTTGCCGCGCTCACCGCGCATTACGCACGCAGCGCCGAGCAGGCACGCGATGCGCTGGCCCGGGTCAATGCGGATCTGCTGGCCACGCGTACGCTGCTGGCCGACGGCGCACGCGACGCCGAGCGCCTGCGCCTGGCGCGCGAGCTGCACGACGTGGCCGGGCACAAACTCACCGCGATGCGCCTGAACCTGCGCGCGTTGTCCACCGACCCCGCGCTGGCCGGCCGTGAGCAGGTGCTGCTGGCCGAGCGCCTGTCCGGCGAGTTGCTCGGCGATATCCGCCAGGTCGTGCAGTCCATGCGCGACGACCGCGGGCTCGACTTGGCCACCGCGCTGCAGGCGCTGGCGGCGCCATTCCCGCGGCCCGGGCTGCGCGTGCGCATCGGCGCGCAGGTCCGCATCGGCAATCCGCTGGTGGCCGACGCGGTACTCCGGCTGGCCCAGGAAGCGCTCACCAACGCGGCACGGCATGGCGATGCCGACACCGTATGGCTGGACATCGACACCGACGACCACGGCGTGCGCATCGACATCCGCGATGACGGCCAGCGCAGCGAGCGCATCCGCGAAGGCAACGGCATCACCGGCATGCGCGAACGCCTGGCCGAGCTGCAGGGGAAGCTGGAACTGGCGCGCACCGATGCCGGCGGCATGCACCTGATCGCGCGGTTGCCGGCATGAGCGCGGCACCGGTGCGGGTCGCATTGGCCGACGACCAGGCCCTGGTAAGGGCCGGCCTGCGTGCCTTGTTGCACGGGCTGGGCGTGCAGGTGGTACTGGAGGCCGACGACGGCCAGGCACTGCTGGATGGCCTGGCCCACCAACCGGTGGACGTGGTGCTCAGTGATATCCGCATGCCCGGCCTGGATGGCATCCAGGCGCTGCAGCAGGTACGTGCGCGCGGCGACGCCACGCCGTGGCTGCTGCTGACCACGTTCGATGAAAGCGACTTGTTACTGCGTGCCAGCCAAGCCGGCGCCCAGGGGTTTATGCTCAAGGATGCCGCCCCGGAAGACCTGCACGAGGCGATCTGCCGCGTCGCCGCCGGCCACACCCTGCTGTTGCCGGTGAGCACCGACCCGGTCCGTGCGCGCTACCGCTTCCACGATGAAGCGCCGCCCCGCGAGACCTTCAACGAGAAGGAAGTGGCGATCCTGCGGTTGCTGGCCGGTGGCTATTCCAATCGCGAAATCGCGCGTAGCCTGTTCCTGGCCGAGGGCACGGTGAAGAACTATGTCTCCACCATCCTGGACAAGCTGGGCACGCGCGACCGGACGCGTGCGGTGTTGAAGGCGATTACCCTGCGGGTGATTTGAGCCGCAGGCCGGGTACTCAGCCGCGCCGGCGCAGGCGCGCCACCGCGATCGCTGTGGCCGACGCCAGCAGCAACAAGAGCGCACTCACGCCGAACGTGGCCCGGTAGCCGGCACCGTCGTACAGCAGGCCACCCACGGTGGAGCCCAGCGCGATGCACAGCTGCACCACCGCCACCATCAAGCCGCCGCCCGCCTCGGCGTCGTGCGGCAAGCTCGCGGCCAGCCATGACCACCACCCCACCGGGGCAGCGGTGGCGACCAGCCCCCAAGCCGCCAGCAGCACGGCGGTAACCGGCGGCGAATGACCGAATACGGTCAGGCCAAGCGCGATCACCGCCATCACGAGCGGGAACAGGATCAGTACCGGGTACGGGCTGCCCTTGAGCAGGTGCCCCACCAGCAGCGTGCCGACCAGGCCGGCTACACCGATGGCCAGCAGGATGCTGGACAGCGCGGGCAGTGCGACGCCGGTGGTGCCTTCCAGAAAGGGCCGGACATAGGTGAACAGCGTGAACTGACCCATGAAGAACAGGCCGGCAGCAAGCATGCCCAGCGCGGGCAACGGGCGGGTGAGCAGCCGCAGCGTGCCGGGGCGTGCGGTGGCCTGCGGGGCTGCCCGCATCGACGGCAGCGCGATCCATTGCCATGCCAGCGCGACCACCGCCACCGGCACGATGCAGAAGAAGGCACCGCGCCAGCCGATGATGCCGCCCAGGTAGCTGCCCAGCGGCGCGGCCACCACCGTTGCCAGCGCATTGCCGCCGTTGAACAGCGCCAACGCCTTGGGCACCTTGTCCGTCGGCACCAGGCGGATGGCGACGGCCGCCGACATCGACCAGAACGCACCGATGACCACGCCGATCAGCGCCCGCCCGAGCATGTACATGGCGTAGTTGGCGGCCGTGGCCACCACCACGCCGGACACGCACATCAGCACCGTCAGCAGAAGCAGCAGCGCCTTGCGGTCCATGCGTCCGGCCACGCGCGCGGTGAGCAGGCTGGTGACCACGGCGAACGCGCCGGAAATGGCGATGCCGTAGCCCACCCAGCCTTCGCTCACGCCGAGCGTGGTGGCGATCGGCGAGAGCAGGCTCACCGGCATGAATTCCGATGCGATCAGGGCGAACACGCACAGGCTCATGGCCAGTACGCCGCTCCAGTTGGCGGGATGGGCGGCATCCTCGTTGGCGGCGGTGGCATGCAGGGAAGGGGAGGAAGGCACGGATATGGCGACTCGGTAGTGATGGCGCAGGTCCATGGTGGGCCGGCGCTTCTGCGGGCTCAGCGGGCGCGCAGGTGGGTGGTGAAGAACGCGGTCAGCGCGTCGAATGGAATCAGCTCCACCCGGTCGTACAGGTCCACATGCCCCGCGCCGGGAACCACCAGCAGCTGTTTGGGCTGGCCGGCCAGGCGGTAGGCCTCTTCGCTGAATTCACGCGAGTGGGCGGTCTCGCCGGTGATGAACAGCATCGGTCGCGGCGAGATGGTCTCGATGTCCGCAAATGGGTAGAAGTTGAGGAACTTCAGGTTGCTGGTCAGCGTGGGATGTGTGGTCAGCGTCGGCGAGGATCCGGCCGGGGTGTACTCGCCACGCGGGGTGCGATAGAAATCGTAGAACTCGCGTTCAATCGGCGAGGACGTTTCATCGATGCTGTGCACCGTCCCGCTGGTGTACTGCACCGGCCCGCCGGCGAATTCCACATCGCGCTGGGCCACCGCCGCGGCAATGGCGGCCTTGCGTTGTGCCACGCTCACCGCGTGACCCAGACCGTTGCGGTTGGCTGCGCCCATGTCGTACATGCTGACCGTGGCGATGGCCTGGATGCGCGGGTCGATCTTCGCCGCGCTGATGACGAAACTGCCGCTGCCACAGATGCCGATGGCACCGATGCGGTCCTTGTCCACGAACGGTTGCGTGCGCAAAAAATCGACCGCTGCGCTGATGTCCTCGGCGTAGATGTCCGGCGAGACGGCGTTGCGCGGCTGCCCTTCGCTTTCGCCCCAGAACGACAGATCCAGTGAGAGCGTGACAAAGCCCTGCTCGGCCATGCGCGTGGCATAAAGGTTGGCGCTCTGCTCCTTCACCGCACCCATCGGGTGGCCGACCACGATGGCCGCGTGCGGCGCGCTGCGGTCCAGATCCTTGGGCACGAACAGGTTGCCGGCCACCTGCATCTGGTACTGGTTCTTGAAGGTGACCTTCTGCACGGTCACCCGGGGGCTGGAATAGAAATTGTCTGCGCCTTGGCTCATATCGGCTCCTGAGGCAAAGAGGGGAAGGGTCAACAGCGCGATCAGCGTGAGCAACCTGGACATGGGGGATCCATCGGTGAGTGGGCCAGCCCAGTGTGGTCGCGCGGGCACCATTTGATTAGCTAACCAATCGGGAATGACGCTGTTAGGTGCGCTAATCAATTGGGCGTGCCAGACTTGCCCCATGGCACGCCGCAATCTCAATGACCTTCTGGCCTTCGTCACTGTCGCCCGCGAAGGCAGCTTCACCCGTGCCGCCAGCGTGCTCGGGGTGACCCCGTCCGCACTGAGCCAGGCATTGAAGGCGCTGGAAGAGCGGCTGGAGATCCGCCTGCTGACCCGCACCACGCGCAGCGTTTCGCCCACCCAGGCCGGTGAGCGGCTGCTGGCGGCCATTGGCAACCGCTTCGATGAGATCGAAGCGGAGCTGGACGCGCTGACCGCACTGCGCGACAAACCGGCCGGCACCGTGCGCCTGACCAGTGGCGACTTCCCGCTACGTACGCTGCTGCTGCCGCGGTTGATGCCCCTGATGCACCGCTACCCCGACATCAATATCGAGTTCGATGTGAGCTACGGCCTGCGCGATATCGTGGCTGATCGCTTCGACGCGGGCATCCGCCTGGGCGAAAGCATCGACAAGGACATGGTGGCTGTGCCGATCGGTCCACCGCTGCGCATGGCGGCGGTCGCCTCACCGGCCTATTTCGCCAGCGTGCCGCCGCCGAAGGTGCCGGCGGACCTGACCGGGCACCGCTGCATCAACATGCGCTTCCCTACCCGTGGAGGGCTGTACGCATGGGAGTTCGAGCGTCGGGGCCGTGCGGTGAACGTGCGGGTGGACGGCCAGCTGACCTTCAACAGCTCGCCGCACATGGTGCTGGCCGCGCTGGACGGGCTGGGCATCGCCTTCCTGCCCGAGGACGAGTTTGCGCCGCACCTGGAAGATGGCCGGCTGGTGCGGGTGCTGGCGGACTGGTGCCCACCGTTCCCCGGCTATCACCTGTACTACCCCAGCCGCCGGCAGCATTCGCCGGCGTTCGCGCTGGTGGTGGAGGCATTGCGGCGCTGAAGCGGCCGGCCGTGCTGTTCAGTGCAACGGCGACAGTCCACGCGGCTCGGACATCGCCAGATACCACGTCCGGCCTGGGCGTACTGCCGTGTCGACGCGTACGCGCACCGTGCCTGCGGTGAGCTGGATGTGGACGCAGGATGGCCGCATGTGAGCGCGTCAGTCACGGCGTCGGCAATATAGGTATGGGTGAACAACAGTCCCAGCGCGACTCAACCAGCGGATCCATCGCTTCGGAGCGTTGCGCAAGGCAATCCCCGGCATCCGGTGATCCTGTGCTGCTGGCCGGACGCTCCTCGGCGAGGTCATGCCAGCCTGTTACTGGCCGATCACGCGGCGGGTGGCCTGAGCGGGGCCGCCGGTCGCCGGGTTACGGCGAGCCGGCAGCCTCATCCTGCAGCGCCAGCCGGATGGATCCGGCCAGGTCACTGCGCGTGAACGGCTTGGGCAGGATCGCGATGTTCCTGCCGACCGTGCCGCTTGCATCGATGTCGCGCGGGTAGCCGGAGGTGAACAGCACATGCAGCGCCGGCTTGTGCTGCAAGGCGCGCTTGGCCAGTTCCCAGCCGGACATGCCGGGCATCACGATGTCCGAGAACAGCAGGTCCACGGTCACGTCGGTGCGTTCCAGCAGCCGCATGGCGGAGGCGCCGTCGTGCGCTTCCAGCACGCGATAGCCGAGCTGGCGCAGGGTCTCCACGGTGTAGGCGCGTACGTCGTCGTTGTCCTCGGCCACCAGCACCGTGGTGTCTTCCAGCACCTGGTACAGGCCTCGCCGCGGTTCTTCCGGCGGCCGGCTGCTGGGCAGCGGTGCGGACGAGCGCGGGAACAGCATGGTGATGGTGGTGCCGGCCCCCGGGGCCGAATCCAGCAGCACATGGCCCCCGGACTGCTTCACGAAGCCGTACACCATCGACAGGCCCAGACCCGTACCGCGGCCCACCTCCTTGGTGGTGAAGAAGGGCTCGAACACCCGTGCCACGGTCTCGGCAGACATGCCGTGGCCGCTGTCGCGCACGCGCACCATCGCATACTGGCCCGGTGGCACGTCCGGATTCTGCGCGCTGAAATCTTCGTCCAGGTGGGCATTGTCCACCTCGATGGTGAGCCGACCCCCTTCGGGCATCGCGTCGCGGGCATTGACGGCCAGGTTGAGTACCGAGGCTTCCAGCTGGCTGGGATCGATCTCCACGCACCAGATGTCCGGGCTGGGCAGCATTTCCAGCTGCACCAGTTCGCCGAGTGAGCGCTTGAGCATGTCCTGCATGTCGCTGACCTGCGCGTTGAGGTCCACCGGCAGGTTACGCAGCGGCTGGCGGCGCGAGAAGGCGAGCAGGCGCTGGGTGACGTTGGCCGCACGCATCACGCCCTTAAGCGCGTTGTCCAGCGCACGCCCGGCGTTGCCGGCACTGTCGCCGAGCCGGTCGATCAAGAGCTGGGCGTACTCCACGTTGCCGGCGATCACGGTCAGGATATTGTTGAAGTCATGCGCGATGCCACCGGTGAGCTGCCCGACCGCCTCGATCTTCTGGCTCTGGCGCAGGGCTTCCTCCGCCTGGCGGCGCGCGGTGGTCTCGACCGCTTCGGACACCACGGCGGTGACCTTGCCCTGGTGGTCCAGCAGCGGCCGGAAGGAGAACTCAAAAGCGCGCTTGCCGGTGGGCAGGCGCAGCTCCAGCTCGTGCCGTGACGCTGTCCCGGCCGCTGCATCCAGCACCGCCTGGCAAACGATCGCGGGCACGCCGTCGGTATCGGCGAACCACGCCGATTCGCAGTAGATCGCACCGTGCACGTCCTGCTTGGTGGCCAGGATGGCGGCCAGCGAGGCAGAGTTGGTGTCGATGATCCGGCCATCCAGGGTCAGCAGGTTCTGGTGCTGGAAGCTGGATTCGAACAGCGCCTGCAGGCGGCTTTCGCTGCGATGCAGGGCCGAGGTGCGTTCCACCACCTGTCGCTCGAGCGACGCGTTGCTGGCCGTGAGCAGCGCCTGGGTGTGCTTGAGCTCGCTGATATCCCGGGCCATCGCGTAGTAGCCCATGACCGCCCCGTCCGGCCCCACTTCGGGCACGCAATCCACCTGCGCATGACGCGGCGTGGCGCCACCGCGCCTGGACAGGGTTTCAAAGCTGACCTTCCGGCCCTGCAGCACCTGGTCCAGGTGCACCTGCATCTTCTCGAAGGCCTCGTCGCCGACAATGTCGCGGGCGTGCATGCCCACCAGGCTTTGTGGCTCGCGGCCGTGCCACTCGAAATAGGCCAGGTTGGCGAAGCGGTAGCGGTGATCGCGGCCGAAATAAGCGATCAACGCCGGCAGCGAATCGGTGATCAGACGCATCCGCTGGTGGCTGTCGCGCAGTTCGGCTTCCACCTTCAGCAGCCGGCGGCGTTCCTCTGCCTCGCTGATGGCGCGCACGATGGCGTCGGGCAGCCGTTGCAGCCGCGACTTGACCACGTAGTCGCGCGCGCCACGCTTCAGGGCCTTGACGGCCAGCTCCTCGGTCAGCGTGCCGGAGACGAAGATGAAGGGAATGTCGGGCGCGATCTCGCAGGCCAGCGCCAACGCGGCGTCGCCATCGAAGCCGGGCAGCACGTGGTCGGCCAGGATCACGTCGAAGCGGTCGCCCTGCAGTGCGGCCAGCATGCCCTGGTGCGACCAGGTGCGTTCGACGGTGAACGGCAGACCGGCGCGGCCGAGTTGGAGGGAGATCAGCTCGGCATCCAGCGCGTTGTCTTCCACCATCAGGATGCGGATCGGTGTACCCGATGAAGCGTCAGCCATCTTTTCTGCTCTTGGCACCGAACAGGGTTCCGTGCGGCGGTGGTTGATTGGTGATGCCCCAGAACATGCCCAGGCCCTGGATGGCCTCCAGGAACTCCTTGAAGTCCACCGGCTTGACCACGAACGCATTCACGCCCAGTTCGTAGCTGCGGATCAGGTCCTGTTCTTCGCGCGAGGAGGTCAGCATCACCACAGGCGTGCTGCTCAATGCGGCGTCGGTGCGGATTTCCTTGAGTACTTCCAGCCCATTGAGCTTGGGCAGTTTCAGGTCCAGCAGCACTACCACCGGGCCGCCATGCATGGCGCCGGCGTACCGGCCCTGGCAGCGCAGGTACTCAAGCGCTTCCACGCCGTCCCGGACATGGGTCACGTCGTTCAGCAGCTGGCAGCGTGCGAGGGCGGCCATGGTCAGCTCGGCGTCTTTCGGGTTGTCTTCCACGAGCAGAATCGGTCGCAGATCTCTCATAGGTTGTCTCCAGCAGCGAAGGGAATGGTAAAGAAGAAGGTGGCCCCGCTTCCCACCTCGCCTTCGGCCCAGGTGCGGCCGCCGTGGCGGGTGATGATGCGGTGTACGTTGGCCAGGCCGATACCAGTGCCTTCGTATTCGTCCGAATGGTGGAGGCGCTGGAATACGCCGAACAGCTTGTCCACGTAGCGCATGTCAAAGCCACAGCCGTTATCGCGCACGAAGAACACGTCCTCGCTGTCGGTGCGCTGATGGCCCACCTCGATGGCCGGGTGCGGGGTGTCGCGGGTGAACTTGATGGCATTGGCCAGCAGGTTCTGCCAGACCAGCCGCAGCATGCCGGGGTCTGCCTGCACGCGCGGCAACGGCGGCACCTGCCACTGGATCGAGCGACCGGCGTACTCCATGTCCAGCTTGTGCCGGACATCTTCGACCAGAGCGGTCATGTCCATGGAAATCTGACCCATCGTGGACCTGCCCATCTGCGAGAAGCTGAGCAGGTCGTCCACCAGTGTTCCCGCAGATTGTGCAGACTCGACGATGGTGTCGAGAAATCTCTTTTCTGAATCGTTCAATCTTTCGCTGGCCGAGGCCCACAGCAGTTCGGAATAGCCCACGATGTGGCGGAACGGTGCACGCAGGTCGTGGCTGACCGAATAGGAGAAGGCTTCCAGCTCCTTGTTGCTACGCAGGAGCTGTTCGTTGATTGCGGCCAGTTCCTCGGCCTTGCGCAGCACGATGTCCACGATGGCCGCGCGCAGTTCCAGCGCGGCATCGCGATCGACCGCGCTCCACGGCAGCGACTGCCGGCGGACGGTTTCCTTCCAGCCTTCAAACGACGTCCGCGGGGTAAGCATGCCGGTGGCCTCCTTGCGCGGATCGCCGCCCCAGCGCACGGTGCGCACCACCTCCGGGCGGAACCACAGCACGAAGCTGTCATGCACCTGCGAGATGGAAATGGCCAGCACGCCACTGGCCACCGCGGCAAAGGCCTCGGACGCCTGCCACAGTGACGGCAGGCGCTCGGTGCAGAACAGGTCGCCCTCGCGCTGGTGCGCGGCCAGCCATTGCACCAGCTGCATCACCTGCGCCAGGCTGGGGCACTGGCCGTGCAGGATGCACTCGCCGCGGTGCACGATCGCCGCCCCGGCCGACTCGGTCAGTGCCAGCAGGCTGTCCTGGTCACGGCCCAGCGCGGCCATGAAATCCTGGTCACCGGCCATGCGGGCCAGCATGCGCACCTGGATCGCGCGGCGCGCGATGCGCTGTTCCACGCCCAGCGCGCGCTCCTTCAAGGTGATCTGCAACGACAGAATCTGCCCGATGAACTCGCACGCGGTGCGCACGTGATAAGGCACCCGCCGTGGCTGCTGGCTATGGCAGGAAATCAGTCCCCACAGCTGGCCTTCGCGCAGCAGCGACACCGACATCGAAGCACCGGTGCCCATGTTGCGCATGTACTGGAGGTGCACCGGCGAAACGCTGCGCAGCGACACCGGGCTCAGGTCGATGGGCGGCTCAGCGGCGTCGGCCGCGGCACGCACCAGCGGCACCGGCTGGTAGTCGTTGTTGGCGATCAGCCGGACGCGGTTCTGGCGGTACAGCTCGCGTGCCTGGGCCGGGATGTCCGATTCGGGGAAGCGAAGGTCCAGGTAACTGGGCAGCACCTCGTTGCGGTTCTCGGCCACTACCGCCCCGTTCCAGTCCTCATCGAACCGGTAGACCAGCACACGGTCCAGCCCGGTGAGCTGACGCACATGCGTGGCCGCGAGGTCGCACAGGTCGGTCAGGGTGGCGGCGTGCTCGATAGCCTCCATGAATCGGCGGATCGCAGGGTACAGGTCCTCCAGCGAGCCCGGTTCGCCTGCCACCGGCTCCTCCAGCTCGACGATGACATCCTCGCCCACGCGATGCGCCACGACCTGGTGGACGCCGTGCGTGCCGATGGCATGGGCGCCCAGGAACTGCGTGGTCCCCGCAGCCAGTGCGGCCAGCAGCGGGCGACAGTGCGCCAGCGCTCCCCCCAGTACGGCGTCGATCGGCTGCCCAAGCGGATCGCCGTACGCGTCCAGCACGTCCGGGCGTGCCATCGCGCGCGCCTTGACCGCCAATGTGCGGTGCTCCATCACAAGCACCATCCCATGAGGCTGGATTGCGCCTGGCGTGCGTATCGGCTCGCTGGCACACGTGCTCAGGTCCAAGGGGATGTCGCTGGAATTGATTGATGACATGCTGTTGAGTCCACCCATTGCCTTGGTAACAGAACCGCTCCAGGCGCCCTGCGGGTCTCAATACCCGACAGCAGCACCTGCGCCAGTGCGGCGTGGAACAGCCCTATAGCTTGGCACAGGCGTGCACCCGGGCCGGTGATGATCCGGCGCACGGGGGCGGGGACCTGCTGGACGCGGCCTCAACCGAGTTCGGCGTCGAGGTGATGCGCGACGCGCGCGAACGCGGCCTCGGCGCCCTGCAACGCTGCGGCTTCCTGCTGGGGGTCCAGGATGATGGCGTCCAGTTCGGCGACGAACCGTCTCCATGCGGCGGCAACACCCTCCGGCGCCGGCGCCAGGTGGCGCGCGCCGAAGTCCGCGTGCAGACCGAGTTGGCTGGCCAGCTTCAACAGCACCGCGCCGCCAAGCGCCGAGCCCTCCATCACGTACAGCCATCCCAGTCCATGGGCCGGCGTGCCGATGTCAGGTGCGCAGGGAGCAGGGTCGGGGAGATGCGCGTCCAGGTCGGCCAGATCGCAGGCGACCCGGGAGAGCCGTTGCCGTCCCTGGATGCTTGGCAGTAGCTGCACCAGCGCGGGACACGCGTACAGGCCATGCGCGTCCGCGTGCAGACGATGCTGCACCCGCAGGAAAGAAGCGTACGCAGCGCGGCTGCGGAAGATGTCCAGGTCCAGAATGCGTTGGTCCAGGCGCCGATGCGCGTGGTCGGTGCCCGCCTTCAGGCGCTGCGCGCGTGACAGGCCTGGCAAGGGGCGAGGTGCGGGAAACGGGTCGGGTACGGGCACGGGCACGGGCACGGGGGAGTGACGCGGGTGGATGCAGCCGTCATCTTAGCAACGCGCCGGCGACGGGCCTCAGCCCTGCAACTGGCTGGAATCGACATGACGGCGGCCTTCCTGGGTCAGGTCGATATCGCCGTCCTCGGCCTGCGCGGCGTAGCCCGCGGCAACTGCCCAGTTCGCCTCGGCGTCCGACACCGGGCGGGTGGCGTTGATGTCATCCAGGATGCGGCGTTGCTCAGCTGTCAGGCTCACGTGGTCGGCCCGCTCGATCCGATCGCGGCACCGCCCTGCCGGGCACGGATGGCGCGGCGGTGGTTCACCCACCACACCAGCCCGGGCAGCCCGTACAGCAGGGCGCCGACCAACAGAAATATCTTGAATGCGGTATTCATGGTGTGCCTTCGATAGCAGCCTGCCGGGCGTCCGACGGAGGGAAGGCGGAATGATCTTCCCAGGCGACAGCTGCAGTTCAGCAGATGTCACGTGAAGCCGCTGTCCATCCGAAGCGGCAATGCCGTGACGCCGGCCCCAACAGCCGCGCACTTCATGCCCAGCCCACACGCGCTTTGTACCCTCGTTGCCTGCGCCCCACTGGAGCAACGATGCGCCCGGATACACCGATGTCTTCTTCTGCCGCTATGCCCTCACCGGCACGTCGGCTGCGCCGCTGGCTGGTCCGCCTGCTGCTGTTGGCCACCTGCGTGGTCGCGGTGGGTGCCCTGTGGAACAGCCACTGGGCGCAGGTGCCGCGGGCGATGTGGACACTGGCGCGGATGCCGCCGCCCACCGCACTGCCGGTGCCCGTGGACGGGGTGACGGCCCGACGCATTGCCGATACGTTCGGCGCGCCCCGTGGCCGTGACCGCACCCATGCGGGCATCGACATCTTCGCCAGGCGCGGCACGCCGGTACGCAGCGTGGGCGATGGGATCGTGGCCGATATCCGCGAGGGCGGGCTGGGCGGTCGGCAGGTGTGGGTACTGGGCCCGGCCCGCGAGCGCTATTACTACGCCCACCTGGAAGGCTGGCGCGACGGCCTGGTGCGCGGCGAGGTGGTGGCGGCCGGCACGGTGCTGGGCTACGTGGGCGACAGCGGCAATGCCAAGGGCACGCCGCCGCACCTGCATTGGGGCATCTATGGGGCCGACGGGGCTTACGACCCGCTGCCCTTGCTGCGTGCGTGGACGCCCGCCCCGCGCACAACCCCGGCAGCGCGGCGATGACGCTGGGCGTGCGCTAGCGGGTCGCGGGCACGCCGGTTCCCGCTGCCAACGTGTCGCCAAACACCTGCAGCGCCTGCGCGATCGCCGCTGCGTGGGCTGCGGCCTGCTGCGCCTCCGGTGGGCACAGCGCAGCCAGGCGCTGGCGGCCGAGCGGCGTGCAGGTGGCCAGGAATTCGTAGTGGCCTACACCGGGCAACGTGCGCAGCGTCGCCTGCGGTGCGAGCGCTGCCAGCACCTCGCCATTGGTCGATGGCGGGGCTACCGCATCGGCGTCGCCAAGCAGGATCGACACAGGCTGCGGCAGTGCGCGCAGCTGTGCCGGCGTAAACGCCTGCACGATGGCCGGTGCCATCAGGAAGGCGGCACGCACACCCGGCACGCCATGGTCATCGCCTGCGTGCGCCATGTGGGGCGCCAGCGCGGGCGTCGCTGCCGCGTCGATGCGGGCCTGCAGGGTGGACGCAGGCATTTCCAGCTGCGGCTGGCACACCCCGTCATCCGGAGTGGCGCGGCAGAACGCCAACAGGTGGGCCATGTCCACGCGGGCACCGGCGGCGGCCAGCGCGGTGAAGCCGCCGGCGGAGAAACCGGCCACTCCCAGGCGCGTGGCATCCACGTGCGCGCCGAGCTGCGGGTCGGCCTGCACCGCGGCCAGCGCGGCTTTGAGGTCCTCGGCCCGTTCCCAGATCAGGATGCTGCCCGCAAGCGTCATCGGCTCCACGCCGTTGTTGCCGGGGTGGTCCACCGCGATCACCAGGTAGCCGGCCCGCGCCATGGCAATGCCGAACCATCCCATCATCCGCGCGCTGCCTCCATTGCCGTGCGACAGCAGCAGGGTGGGCAGGGCGCCCGGCGCGATCGGGGCGTCGACGGCGGCGCTGCCCACGGTGAACAACGGCGCGTCGGGAGGCCCGATGGTGATGGGGCGCTCGCGGGCATCCGGCGCAGCCGGGTACCACACGGTGTAGCGCAGACCATCGTGCTGGGCGGCATCACGCACCGCGGCGCTGGCGCTGCGGGTCTGGCCATGGCGCTCGCCGACAACGCTCGGCGCGGGCGCCGCCAGCGAGACGGCACTGGCCAGGCAGAGCAGCAGGGTCAGGCAACGGGCAGGCACTCGCATCGGCGTTCTCTCAGGTAGGGTTGGTGTCGGTCAGCGGCAGCCAGATTTCCACGCCGCCGTGGCCGCTGTGGGCGTCAAACCGTGCGTCGTAGCGTTCCAGTTCCGGCGCATCGGCCAGGCTCAGCCCGGACGCAGGCAGGTAATGGTTCAACAACCAGTACCAGGTGGAGCGGATCGCCGAGATGTGGCCGGCGTGCCACGCCACCACGTAGCGGTGGGCGGGAATGCGCACGGTCTGCCAGCCGTCCGGCAGCGCCGCGAAGCCGGCCACGCCGATGCCGGCGATGTAGTCGAAGCTGCCGTCCTCGTCGCTGTTGCAGCACACGCCGTAGCTCACCTCCGGTGCGGTGGGGCACTGCTGTGCCAGCCGTTGCCATTGCGAAGGAATGGAGGCCACTGAATCGCCGTGGTGGCGCGCACCGATGCCTGCCACCAGCAGGGTGTCGGCGCTGACGATGCGCGGGGGGTGCGCGCAGGGCAGGGCATCGTCGTGCAGCTTGATCGCCTCCACCAGCGCGACGCTGCCCAGTCCCTGCGCGCGCACCTGTTCCGGCGGGCGGCCGAACTGCTCGGAGAACGCACGGGTGAAGGTGGGGTGCGAGGCATAGCCTGCCTCCAGCGCAACCTGCAGGATGTCGGACGCGCCGGCGGCCAGTTGCCGCGCCGCCTCGCTCAGACGGCGCCCGCGCAGGTAGCGCACCAGCGACGTGCCGGTGCTGGCCTGGAACAGGCGCGACAGGTGGAACGGCGACACCCCCACCACGCGTGCCACGTCGGCCAGTGCGATCGGCGCGGCGTGGTGGCTTTCGATGTACCACAGGGCCCTGCGTGCCGCGCTCATGCCGCTTTCCGGATCGGGACAGGCACGCAGCGTAGCCCAGCACCGCCACGGCCGCTTGGCCGTTCTTGCTACAGCGTGAGGTTCAACGACACGAACAGACTGCGCCCGGGCGCCGGCGAGAACATCGGCTGGTTATCGCCGCCCCAGAAGAAATTGTCGTACCACGCGTAGGCGTAGGTGCGACCGGTGAGATTTTTCACCTGCAGATCCACGCTGAGCCGGTCCGACAGCGCGTAGCCGGCGCTGGCGTCCAGCACCGAAAAGCCGCCATAACGTCCGTGCTGGTTGCTCTCATCCACGTAATAGTCGCCCTGCCGGCGGCCCTGAATGCCCAAGCGCCAGCGTGCATCGGGGCGGTAGTCGGCCCCGATGTTGGTGATGTGGCGTGGCGTGGCCAGCACCTCGTTGCCGGCCAGTGAGCGGCCGTCGGCAGTGAACGCGCTGATCACCGTGGCCTGCTGGATGGCGTGCGATGCCCAGAGCGTCCAGTGCGCACTCACGCGGGCGTTGACCTGCAGGTCCGCCCCGCGTCGCCGGGTCTGGCCCAGGCCAACGGTGGTGCCGGTGGCGGGCATGTTGGCCACTTCATCGGTGGCATCCTGCTGCCAGGCGGCGATCCTTGCCTGGATGCCGTCGGCCGGGTTGAAGTTGATGCCCAGTTCCTTGCCGGTGTTGATCGACGGGCGGAAGGCGGCCTGCCCGGGAGTGAGGTAAGCCGGGGCGGTGGACCCGGTCAACACCTGGAAGGTGCGGCCCCAGTTGGCATACACGTTGAGCGAGGGGGTGAACGCGTACGCCACGCTGAGCTTGGGTTGGTCTATCCAGCCGGAGCGCTGCAACGGTGCGCGGATGCCGCCGGGCAGGTGGGTGTCGCCGGAGAACCGATCCACCCGCCACGCCGGAATGATCTTCAGCGCCGGTGTTGGCTGGATAACGGCCTGCAGGTTGCCGCCGACGTTGTCCAGGGAATAGCGGTCATCGTTCTGGATGCGCGCCGGTACCGCGTCGAAGTCGGTCGGGATGCCGTAGGCGTAACGCAGCCGTCGGTATGCGTTGTCCTGCTGCTCGGCGTTGATGCCGCCGGCCACGGTGAGCCGCTCGCTGGCGCGCCAGGTGAGGGTGCTCAACAGCCCGGTCTGCCGTTCGTCCCACTGCCGTCGCTGGCGCGGCGCGTTGCCGGGCCGGTAATCGGTGAAGGTCACCTGACGGTCGTCTTCGTACCGGTTGTGGTACAGCCGGTTGCTGAGCTGCAGGGTGTCGGTGAGGCGCAGGTCCACGTGAGCGCCCAGGGTGCGCATGTCGCGCACATCGCCATCGTTGGCATTCTTGCGCGGCGACGCGCGCCGTGCGCTGGCCAGTTCGGTGGCGGTGAGAAAGCCGGGTTCGTCGGCAACGTGGTGGTACACGCGCGCGACCAGACCGGCCTTGAGCACATCCTCGTCGCTGCCGATGAACCATTTGCCGCCCAGCGAATACTTGCGCGACCGGTCGTGGTCGCGATAGCCGTCCGAGGCCTGGGTGCCGATGAAGTAGTTCTGCGCCACACCGTTGGCTTCGCGGCCGATGGCGAGCTGCAACTCGCGGCTCTCGAAACTGCCGTAGCTGAGCCGGGCATCGGTGTAGGTGCCCCCCTGGCGGGTGCCGAAGTTGATGTTGCCGCCGATGTTGTGCAGGCCGTAGCGCGGGTCGTTGGTGCCGCGCACTACTTCGATGTAGTCGATGTCCAGCGGGAAGATCATGTCCACGAAGCGCTGGTTGCCGCTGTTGACGTTGCTGGGAATGCCGTCGATCAGGATCTTGATGCCGTTGATGTAGCCCTCGCCGTTGATCGCACGGAAGCTGGCCTTGCCGGACTCGGCACCCTGCCGGGTTTCGGTGAGCTGGATGCCCGGCATCTGCCCCAGCAGTTCCCAGCTGTTGCCGACATTCTTGTCCGCGATCCGGTCGGCAGCCAGCACATCCACCGAGGTGAGCACCTGGCGCGACGCCAACGGGCCGGGGGTGCCCTTGCGGGCGTCCACGCTGCCGAGCGTGACGGCCGAGGGAGAGGGCGGGCTGGCCGCCGCGTCGGGTGCGCACAGCGTGGCCAGCAGGGCGGAGGCCAGAGCGTGGGTTTTCATGGGGAAGGGACGTCAGGCAGTCTCGATAAAGGAATGATATAACATGTCATTACGTGCAGCTGGGCGAGTCTGCCGCCGTCCCAACGGGCCTGCAAGGCGACGTCACCCCGTGCCGGTTTGCGTGTGCAGGCTCACGCCGCCCCGCGCAGCCACGCCGTGATCGCCTCATGCAGGCGCGGGTGCGCGGGCACCGTGATGCCGAACGCATCGCGCAGCACGGTCAGCACATCGTCGGCGTCGTTGAGCAGGCGGCGCTCGCTGGGCTGCCCGCGGCGGTGCACGGTGTAGGCGCCGGCACCGAGCGTGCGGCGTCCGTCCGGCGCGGCCAGGGCAACCCGCAGCTGTCCGGGAAAGGACGAATGCGGGTGCGTGCACACGTACCAGTTGCCCACCTCATGGTCGATGAGCGCCTGCACCTGCAGGTCGAAGTGGTAGAGCGGCCGCCATTCGCCGGCGATGTCCACCTGCAGCAGGAACTGGTCGTGCTGCGGGTCCAGCCGGTAGTGCTCGTGCGGCGTGGCCTGGGCGAACCGGTGGGCCAGCCGCAGCGGGCCAGTGGGGGTGTTGCCGCCAAAGCCGACGTCGGCGATGTAGTCCACCGCGTCGATCCGCACCAGCACCAGCATGTGGGTGCGCGCGGTGGGGGCGTCATCGGTGCGTCCCATGACCACGCGCGCGGCAAGGGCGCGGGCGTCGAAGCCGAGGTGCTGCAGCAGCGCCAGGAACAGTCCGTTGAGCTCGTAGCAATACCCCCCGCGTCCTTCGCGCAGCAGCTTGTGCGCCACGCTGGGCAGGTCGATGGCCACCGCATCGCGCAGCAGCGTGGTGAGCGTCTCGAACGGGAACGTAGCGTTGTGACGTTCCTGCAGCAGTGCAAGCGTGGCCAGGGTAGGGGGCGGTGGCGCCGCCAGGCCGAGGCGGGCCAGGTAGTCGCGACAGGTTTCCGGGTCCATGGGCAGGTGCCGTGCGGGAAGGTGGGGCCACTGTGGTGGCTCAACCGTGGTTGAGGTCAAGCACGGGCGATCGAATGCTGAATCGCGCCCGCGGAATGCCCGTCACCGTCATCGTGCCGTCGCTTCCGCCCGCTACAAGGGGCAGGGAGGGCACCGGGTCGCGGCCACCGCGAAAAAATACGCTAAAGACCACGCGTCTCCGGCCGATACCGATGCGTCATTCCGCCTGGAGCATGTGATGTCGGCCGTCCCCCGCCGCCCGTTGTCTTCGTTCGCCCGCCTGGGTGAGCGCGTTGTCCTGCCTTGGTTCACCCGTGCCGCCGCGTCGGCGCGCCGCCTGAGTGTCGCACGCAAACTCAAGGCCGCGCTGCTGGTCTGCGGCAGCGGCCTGCTGGTGGTGGCGTTGGTGTACGCGTGGACCCGCTACAGCAGTGAACGCGCCACCGCCCGCTACGCGGCCCACCAGCAGGACGCGGCCCTGGCCGCCACGCTGGCCACCCAGGTGGCCGATGCGCGTCGCCTGCAGACCCGCTACGCCATCACCTTCGAGGACACCGACCGTGCCGCCCTGCAGCAGGGCCAGGCCCAGTTGCAGACAACCCTGCAGGCGCTGCAGCGTACCCGGCACGAGCCGGGCACGGCGGCCGCGCTACGCGCGCTGGCGGCCCGTGCACAGGAATTCGCCGACGGGATTGCCGCGTTGAACGCGCGCGCCGATGAAATGGGCCGCGGCGACGCCGGGCTGCGCGCACAGTTGGACGCCAGCGCGGCTGCGCTGGACAGCCTGCTTGCCGGGGCCGATCGCTTGCCGTTGGCCGTGCAATGGCAGGCCATGCGCCGCCAGGAAGCTCTGCTGCTGCTCACCGGTGATGCACAGCACACCGATCGTGCCAGCGAAGCGAAGTTGCCGTTCGACCTTGCGTTGTCGGCCTCGGGCCTGCCGGCAGCAACGCAGGACACTTTGCGCGCCGGCATGGATGCTTACCAGGGCGCATTGCTGGCGTACACCGCCGCCCGGGTGGGGCTGGACGTGGAAGCGCAGTCGTTGGCCGATACCGCCGCGCAGATTGCCCCGGCACTACAGGCGCTGCACCAGGCACAGGCGGCCGCGCTGGACGCCGCGCGCGCCCGCCAACAGGCGCAGGCACGCGCGATGACCGTGCTGTTCGGGTTCACGCTGGCGCTGGTGGCGGCGGTGCTGATCGCCAGCCTGCTGCTGGTGCTGCGGGCGGTGCGCCAGCCCATCGCCGACACCCTGCGGTTTGCCGAAGACATCGCCGAGGATCGCCTGGACAGCGTGCTGGTGGTGCACAACCCGCATGATGAGATCGGGCAGCTGGCGCAGCGGCTGGTGCACATGCAACAGCGCCTGCGTGGGCGCATCGAGGCCGAACGTGCCGCCGCGCGCGACAACGCCCGCGCGCGGCAGGCGCTGGACAGCACCCAGGCCGGGGTGATGGTGATCGACCCCGATGGCCGCATCAGCCTGCTCAACCATGCGCTGTTGGCCGAACTGGCGGCATCCGAAGCGCAGTGGCGTGGCCAACCGGCGCAGGCGTTGCACCCGGTGTTCGCGCGCATCGTGGCAGCGCTGCAAGGCCGCGAACCGGGCAGCCATGAGATCGAGCACGCGGGCACGCGCTACCAGCTGGTGGCCACGCCGATCATCGACGACGGCCACCTGCTGGGCGCCGCGGTGGAATGGCGCAGCCGCGCGCTGGAAACGACGGTGGAAACCGAGGTGGCGGCGCTGGTGGATGCCGCTGCGCACGGCCAGTTGCACGGCCGCATCGACACCACCGGCAAGCACGGCTTCGTGCACACGCTGGCGGTCAGCATCAACCGGCTGCTGGATACCTTCCAGGGCAATCTGTCCGGTCTGCAGGCGGTGTTGTCCGCGTTGGCCCAGGGCGATCTGCGGGTGCGCATGCAGGGCGAGTTCCAAGGCGTGTTCGCGCACCTGCGCGACGATGCCAACGCCACCGTGCAGCAGCTCACCGACATCGTGGCCCGCATCCAGCAGGCCTCGACTGCCATTGATGGCGCGGCGGGCGAGATCGTGGCAGGCCACCAGGAGCTGGCCGGGCGCACCGAGCGGCAGGCCGCGCACCTGGAAGAAACCGCCTCGTCGATGGAAGAACTCACCGCTACCGTGCGCCAGAACGCCGACGCCGCCCAGCAGGCCAACCAGCTGGCGCTGCAGGCCACCGGCGTTGCCCAGCAGGGCGGCGCCTCGGTGGCGCAGGTGGTGGCCAGCATGCGCGACATCGCCGACGCGTCGCGGCGCATCGGCGACATCACCGGGGTCATCGACGGCATTGCCTTCCAGACCAACATCCTGGCCTTGAACGCGGCGGTGGAGGCGGCGCGGGCCGGCGAGCAGGGCCGCAGCTTTGCCGTGGTGGCCAGCGAAGTGCGCCTGCTGGCCCAGCGCAGTGCCGACGCCGCACGGCAGATCAAGGGCCTGATCGAGGCCTCGGTGGACACCGTGGCCGCCGGCAGCCGGCAGGTGGACCAGGCCGGTGCGACGATGGACCAGATTGTCGGCAGCGTGCAGCAGGTCAGCGCGATCATGGCCAGCATCTCGGCGGCGTCGCAGCAGCAGAGCGCCGGCATCGAACAGGTGGGCCATACGCTGCTGCAGATGGATGGCAGCACCCAGCAGAACGCGGCGCTGGTGGAGGAAGCGTCGGCCTCGGCGCAGGCGATGGAACGCCAGGCCGCACTGTTGTCCGACGCGGTGGCCGCGTTCGTGCTGGAGGTGCCGGTGACGCCGCGTGCGGCCATGCGCGTCGCGGTGTAGCGGCGGCCCCACACGCCCTGCTCACGTTCCTTCACTGGCCGCTTCGACGGGTGCTCTTTATCCTGCACCGATGAGCACCCGTCGCACGCCCCCGTCACCGTCCACCCGCAACGCCTTCGTGCGCGTGCGCGGTGCCCGCGAACACAACCTCAAGGACGTCGACGTGGACATCCCGCGCGATGCGCTGGTGGTGTTCTCGGGCATCTCGGGGTCGGGCAAGTCGTCGCTGGCCTTCGGCACGCTGTATGCGGAGGCACAGCGGCGCTACCTGGAGTCGCTGTCGCCGTATGCACGGCGGTTGATCGACCAGGTGGGCGTGCCCGACGTGGATGCCATCGAGGGCCTGCCGCCGGCGGTGGCGCTGCAGCAGCAGCGCGGCACGGCCAGCGTACGCTCCAGCGTCGGCAGCGTCACCACGCTGTCCAGCCTGCTGCGCATGCTGTATTCGCGCGCCGGCACCTACCCGGCCAAACAGCCCATGCTGTATGCGGAGGACTTTTCGCCGAATACCCCGCAGGGCGCCTGCCCGAACTGCCATGGCCTGGGCCATGTGTATGAAGTGACCGAGCAGTCGATGGTGCCCGACCCGTCGCTGAGCATCCGTGAACGCGCCATCGCGGCGTGGCCGCCGGCCTGGCACGGGCAGAACCAGCGCGACATCCTGGTCACGCTGGGCTACGACGTGGACATTCCCTGGCGCGACCTGCCCAGGAAGCAGCGTGACTGGATCCTGTTCACCGAGGAACAGCCGGCGGTGCCGGTGTATGCCGGCTTCACCCCCGCCGAAACCCGCGCTGCGCTGCGCCGCAAGGAAGAGCCCAGCTACATGGGCACCTTCAGCGGCGCGCGGCGGTATGTGCTGCATACGTTTGCCACCACGCAGAGCGCGATGATGAAAAAGCGCGTGGCCCGCTACATGGTGGGCACGGCGTGTCCGGTGTGCGACGGCAAGCGACTCAAGCGCGAAGCGCTGTCGGTGACGTTTGCCGGGCTGGATATCGGTGCGCTGTCGCAACTGTCGCTCAGTGCCATGGCCGCCGTCCTGCGCCCTGCCGCCGAAGGCCATTTCGAGGCCCCGGCCGCCGCCACCACCCGTAGCCGCGCGGCCGGGCGCAAGGCGCAGCAGGCGCGCGTCGCCGCAGGCGGGCCGTCCCATGCGGGCGGCAGCGACGTGCGGCGCACGCCGGACCTGTCCGAGGAAAAACGTATCGCCGCCCAGCGCATCGCGCATGACCTGGTCGAGCGCATCGGCACGCTGGAGGCGCTGGGCCTGGGCTACCTGTCGATGGACCGCGCCACGCCCACGCTGTCACCGGGCGAACTGCAGCGGCTGCGGCTGGCCACCCAGATCCGCTCCAGCCTGTTCGGCGTGGTGTACGTGCTCGACGAACCCACCGCCGGCCTGCACCCGGCCGACGGCGAAGCGTTGTATGGCGCGCTCGACCAGCTCAAGGCCGGTGGCAATACCCTGTTCGTGGTCGAGCACGACCTGGAGATGCTGCGGCGCGCCGACTGGCTGGTGGATGTGGGGCCGGGGGCCGGCCAGCATGGCGGACAGGTGCTCTACAGCGGGCCGCCCGACGGCCTGCGCACGGTCAAGGCCTCGGTCACCGCGCCGTACCTGTTCGACGGCGACCGCGGTGAACGGCGCACGCCGCGAATGCCCTCGGGCTGGCTGGAACTGCGCGGCATCCACCGCAACAACCTGCACGGCCTGGACGCGCGCTTCCCGCTCGGCGCATTCACCGCGGTGACCGGTGTCTCCGGCTCGGGCAAGTCCAGCCTGGTGAGCCAGGGGCTGGTGGACCTGGTCGGCGAGCACCTGGGCCACGAGCCGGTGGTGGAGGACGCCGACAGCGAACTGCCGGTGCCCAGCAGCATCGAGCGTACCCGCGGCCGCCTGCAGGCCGGCGCCAAGGCGATCAAGCGCCTGGTCAACGTCGACCAGAAGCCGATCGGGCGCACCCCGCGTTCCAACCTGGCCACCTACACCGGCCTGTTCGACCACGTTCGCCGCCTGTTCGCCGCCACCCGCACTGCCAAGGCGCGGCGCTACAGCGCCGGGCGTTTTTCCTTCAACGTGGCACAGGGCCGCTGCGACACCTGCGAAGGCGAAGGCTTCGTGCACGTGGAACTGTTGTTCATGCCCAGCGTGTACGCGCCGTGCCCCACCTGCCATGGCCAGCGCTACAACGCCAAGACCCTGGAAGTGGAATGGAACGGCCGCAACATCGCCCAGGTGCTGGGCATGACCGTGGAGGAGGCACTGGCCTTCTTCGCCGACGAGGCCCCGGTGCAGCGCCCGCTGCAGCTGCTGCGCGACATCGGCCTGGGCTACCTGCGGCTGGGCCAGCCGGCCACCGAGTTGTCCGGCGGCGAAGCGCAGCGGATCAAGCTGGCCACCGAACTGCAGCGCAGCCAGCACGGCAGCAGCCTGTACGTGCTGGACGAGCCGACCACCGGCCTGCACCCCGCCGACGTGGACAAGCTGATGGCGCAGTTGCACGGCCTGGTGGATGCCGGCAATACCGTGGTGGTGGTCGAGCACGACCTGCGCGTGGTGGCCGATGCGGACTGGGTGATCGACGTCGGCCCGGGGGCGGGCGAGCAGGGCGGCACGATCGTGGCCACCGGCACACCCGCGCAGGTGAGCCGCGCCAAGGCCGGTGCCACCGCGCCCTACCTGCGACGCTGGTTCCCCTGAGCCGTGGGTCGCTGCACCACCCGACCACCGATTGAAGCAAACCAGCACCGGTAGAGCGACGCCATGCGTCGCTGCACCGCTCAATACACGTCGCGGCGGTAACGTCCTTCGCCCAGCAACGCATCCACCTGGTCCTCGCCCAGCACCTCGCGCAGCACCGCATCCACTCCCTCGGCCATGCCGTGCAGCGAGCCGCACACGTAGAGGCTGCCCCCCATCGCCACCCAGGCCCGCAGCGCCTCCGGGTCCGCACGCAGGCGGTGCTGCACATAGCCGCCCCCGTCCGCGTCGCGCGAGAACATCAGGTCGACGCGGGCCAGATGGCCCTCGGCCTGCCAGGCTGCGATCTCGTCGCCGTACAGCCGGTCGAACGCGCGGGTGCGCTCGCCGAACACCAGCCAGTGGCCGCGGTCGCCGTGCGCGGCGGCTTCGCGCAGCAGGCTGCGCAGGCCGGCGATACCCGTGCCATTGCCGATCAGCAGCATCGGTGCGTGTTCCGGGAAACGGTGGAAACCGGCGTTGCGGCGCACCCGGGCCTGGATTGCCGCGCCTGGGCCGGCGTGCACGCACAGCCAGCCCGCGCCCAACCCGTGGCGGCCATCGGGCAGGTGGGTAAGGCGGATCACCAGCTGCAGGCAATCATCGTTGGGCACCGAGGCAATGGAGTACTCGCGGTGCGGCAACGCGGGCAGCGTGGCCAGCCAGGCGGCGGCGTCGGTGACCGGCAGGGCCGGCGGGGCGTCGGGCAACACACGGCCAGCCGCAACCTCGACCAGCGTGGCGGGCAGGCCGTCCACCACGATGCGTGCCGCCGGGTCGAGCCCGTGCACGGCCAGCACGGCGCGCACGTAGGCATCGGCATGCCGGGGCGCCACTTCCAGGATGTCACCGGCCTGCCAGCTGGCGTGTGCCGGCGGGGTCAGGTCTACCTGCCAGATCGCCCCAGCGGGGCTGCCTGCGTTGAGTTGCTGGCGGCTCTGCAACACCCACGTCTGCAGGGCGGCCGGCGCCGGCGGGGGTGCCGTGTCTTCGATGCCGCTGATCGCACTCAGCTGCTGTTGCCAGCGTGCGAGTGCCGCCGCATCGTCGCGGTCCACCTCCACGGTCGGGAACAGGCGCTGCGCGCCCTGCGCGTGCAGCCACGCATCCACCGCACGCGAGAAGCCGCAGAAGCGCACGTACTCGCCATCGCCCAGCCCCAGCAGCGCATAGTCCAGCCCGGCCAGCGGCAGGGATCGGGTGAGCAGGCGGCGCTCGAACACGCGTGCGGCGTCCGGCGCTTCGCCATCACCGAAGGTGCTGATCACGAACAATGCCTTGTCGGCCTGCTGCAGGCTGGCAGCGTCGAGCTGCCCCAGCGCACGGACCTGCACCGCCAGTCCCGCCGCCTGCAGCTGCGCGGCCGCGCGCCATGCCAGCTGTTCGGCGAACCCGCTCTGGCTGGCGAAGGCGACCAGCCACGGTGCCTGGCCGTTGCCTCCCGCCGTGGCGATGGGCAGGCGCGCGTTGCGTACCTCGCGCTTCTTGCGGCGCCGGTCCAGGTACAGCATCCAGCCGGTGATGAAGAACAGCAGCATGGCCAGGCTGCTCAGCATCACCAGGATGCGCCCGGGCAGGCCGAAGAAGCTGCCCGAGTGCAATGCGAATACGCTGACCATCACCTTGCCGCCCGCATCCTGGGCCGCATACGGCTCATAGCCCAGCAGTGCGCCGCTGGCCGGATCGATGTGCACGATATCCTGAGCGCGGTCGTGCGCGGTGTTGGTGCCCTGCACGCGCGCGGTGACCGCCTTACCGGGTTTTGCCGGGAAGCGCAGGTCCACGTAGCTGCCGCGCACGCCCTCCAGCGCGTACAGCGTGGCCTGCAGCTTGCCCAGGTCCAGCGCGCCGGGCCCGGCGGTGGCGGTGGCCCGTTCGGCGCGGGCGCCGCCCAGCAGCTGGGTAGCGCCGGCGCGATACCAGTCGAATGACCACCACAGCCCGGTCAGCGCGATCAGCAGGTACACCAGCAGCACCCAGGTGCCCACCACCGAGTGCAGGCTCCACAGGAACGCGCGCCCGCTGCGGGTCCATTCCACCGCCAGCCAGGTGCGCCAGTGCCACCAGCGCCGCGGCCAGCGCAGGTACAGCCCCGACAGGCAGAAGAACACCAGCACGATCGCGCAGCTGCCGGTAACCACGCCGCCGCGCTCGCCGGCCACCAGGTGCCGGTGCAGGTCTTCGACGAAGGCAAAGAATCCCAGGCCGCGCAGGTCGTGGAATACCGCGCCGGTATAGGGATCGAAGTAGCGCCAGTGTTCCTGGCCGCCCTCGAAACGTGCCACCGACAAGCGCTGGCCGGTGGCGTCCATGCGCAGCCGCTGCATCGCGCGCGGCTGGCCCTGTTGCAGCCGCGGTACCAGCTCGGTCAGTGCCATCGGCTGCGCACCGGCTTCATGCTGCCGGGCCACCTGCGCGAACACCGGGTTGGCCGCGCGCATGATCTCGTCTTCGAAGGCCAGCGTGGCCCCGCTCAGGCCCATCACCGCCAGCACCGTGCCGGCGGTGATGCCGAGCAGCCAGTGCAGCTGGAACAGGGTCCACTTGAACATGCGGGTCGGTCCGGTCAGAAGTCGAGCTGGTAGCCGAGGGTGACGGTGCGCCCGCGCCCGGCGAAGTAACGGTCCGGCTCGATCAGCGCGCTCTGCGAGTAGTAGGTGATGTACTGGCGGTCCAGCAGGTTGGCCACGCCCAGCTGCACACTGCCCTTGGGCAGGGTGTACGTGGCGGCCAGGTCGAACAGGGCATAGCCCTGGAACTGCTTGGCCGCTTCATCGAAGGTGCGGTTGAACGCGTACTGCCCCTGCACGAACGTGGACAGCGCGGGCGTCCACTGCGTCGACCAGCTGGCAATCACCCGGTTCGGCGCGATGTTCAGGCCATCCAGGCGCGCATCCAGGCGGCCATCGGCATCGCTGTCGTAGCGCCCGCGCGTCCACGCATACGAGAGACCGAGTTTGTGCGCTTCGTTGAGGCGGTAGCGCACGCTGGCATCCAGGCCTTCGATGCGGGTTTTCTCGCGCGCCATCTGGAAGGCACCATCGACTGCGATGATCCGCGTGCCCAGGTCCGAGCGCGACTGGAACAGCGCCACGTCCGCTTCCCATGCACCGGCGCGCAGCCGCCCGCCGAGTTCAACGTTGCGGGTCAGCACCGGCTCGAGCGTATCGAGGTCGGCCACCGACGTGCCGCGGGTGTTGATCGAGCGCAGCACGCGGCCCACGTCAGGCATGCCGAAGCCTTCGGAGTAGCTGCCGAACACGTTGAAGGTGTCGGTCGGCGCGAACACCAGACCGGCGTTGTACAGGGTTTGGCCGAAGGACAGTTTGCCGCCCTCCACGTTGACCCGGTTGTAGCGGTACAGGGTCTGGTAGCTGTCGATGCGCAGGTCGGCTTCTTCGCGGCGCACACCCGCCTGCGCGGTCAGCGTGGGCAGCAGCTTGTACTCGGCCTGCACGAAACCGGCCACGTTGCGGAACGTGGATTCCGGCACATAGGTGCGGCCGGTGCCGTACAGGTCCTGCTTGCCACTGTCGTGCAGCAGGTCGATGCCGCCGGTGAGCTTGAGCGCGCCGCCCAGCAGGTCGTCGCGACCCAGGCTGGTCTTGGCGCCCCACTTGGAGGCTACCGAGCGCGACTGGTCGTACAGCGTGCCTACCGGGGCGATCAGCGGATCCTGGAAGGTCGAGGAGCGGTCGCCGCCGAACAGGCCTTCGAATTCCTGGTTGAACACCATCGCGCGCAGTTCCATCCCGGCCAGGTCGTGATGGATATACGACAGCCCGGTGGTCCACACATCGTTCCACGGAGGCGTGCCCGGCGGGGTGCCGCGCACCGACGTGGTGGGAATGCCGGCGCTGCGGTTGCCGGCCACGGCGAGGTAGTCGGCCTTGGACTTGATCCGGTAGCGGTTGGTGCTCAACTGCAGTTCCTGGTTGTCGTCGAACCAGTAGCCCAGCTTGGCGTGCAGGTCGTAGGCGCGGGTGGCCATCAGGTCGCCCTGCGTGGTGTCGGTGCCGATCGCGGTGCCGTCGCCGTCCAGCCACAGGCCCTGGTCTTCATAACCGGCGCCCAGCAGGTAGTCCCACCGGCCCTTGCCGCCGCTGATGCGGTAATCGGTGCGGTAGCCGGTGGTGTCACCGTCCAGGCCGCTGGTGGGCACGGTGGTCTGCACGCCCAGGTGCTGGTTGATCTCGCCCGGCTCGGGACGACGGGTGATCAGGTTGATGGTACCGCCGGTGGCGCCCAGCCCGTTCATGGCGTTGGCGCCCTGGATCACCTCGATCCGCTCGACCATGGCGTAGTCGATGGTGTGCGCTTCACGACCGGTCGGGCGCAGCGGGTTGGACTGCGGAATGCCATCGACCAGGATCAATGGCGTGCGCCCGCGCAGGGTCTCGCCACTGCCGTTCATCTTGCCGCGGCTGGGCGTGTACGACGGCAGCAGGCTGGACAGCAGGTCCGACGAGTTGCTGCTGATGCGCAGCTGCTGTTCGATGGCCTGGCGGTCGATGATCACCACCGTCTGCGGCGCGGTGTCGGCCAGCTGGCCGGTGCGCGAGGCGCTCACCGTGACCGTGTCCAGGGTGCGGGCGTCGGTCTGCTGGGCGATGGCGGGCGCCGCCAGCAGCGCGGAAAGGGCGATGAACAGGGGAGATAAGCGCACGGGCACGTCCTTGGAGCATGGACGTGGCAACACCAGCCCAGCAGCGAATGAGAATTGATCGCGTCATTGTTGGGCGGGCCGTCGCCCCGGTCAATACCCGGCCCAATCCTCGATCTCGCCGGCCTCGAACGGCCCCAGCTTCTGCTTCACGATGCGCCCGTGCGCATCCACCAGCACCGAGTAAGGCAACAGCCCCTGCGCGTTGCCCAGCCGCACGCTGGCATCGGCCGGCCCCGGCGTGTCCAGCACGATCGGATAGCCCACCGGCACCCGGGCCAGGAAGTCGCGCACGCCTTCAGGTGTATCCAGCGCCACCCCCAGCACCTGGACGCCATCGGCTGGCTGGACAGCGGCAAAGGCCGCCAGCGCCGGCATTTCTTCCACGCAGGGCCCGCACCAGCTGGCCCACACGTTGATCAGCAGCGGGCGCCCGCGGAAGCGGGCCAGGTCCACGGGCGTGCCCGACACATCGGGCAGGGTAATGGCGGGCATCGCATCGCCGATCCCGGCGCCCGGGGTGACCGCGCGCGGTGGCGGCGGTGTTGCCGCACCGGGGCGGTTGAAGAACCACGCCCCGGCGGCCACGCCCAGTACCGCCGCCAGAACGGCCACCACCGCAAGTTGGCGGGGTGGCCGCGGTCTCATCGCGCGGTCCGCAGCAGGGCTTCTTCGACGATGGCCTGGGTGAGCACCGTGGGCAGCACGGTCGGCGGTGCGCCCGGGCCATACACCACGTACAGCGGCACGCCCACGGCCTTGTGCTCATCCAGGAACGCGGTGATTTCCGGGTCGACATTGGTGTAGTCGCCGCGCATGTACACCGCGTTGGTGCGGCGCAGGGTGTCGTGGAAGGCGTCGGTGCCCAGCACCGTGCGTTCGTTGGCCTTGCAGGTCACGCACCAGTCGGCGGTCATGTTGACGAACACCACGCGGTTGTCCTGGCGCAGGCGGTCGAGCATCTGCGGGGAGTAGGCCACCACGTTGTCGGCGGCGGCGGCCGCCGCCTTGGCCGGCGGCACCAGCTGGGTCACGCCCCACACCGGTACCAGCGCGGCAAGCAGCAGCAACAGGGCCAACAGCCCGCCCACGCGGTGGCTGCGCCAGCGGCTGCGCTCGTACCACCACAGCGCCAGTGCCAGCACCACCAGGCCACCCAGCACCAGCGTCATGGCATCCACGCCACGCTGCTTGCCCAGCACCCACAGCAGCCAGATCGCGGTGCCGTACATCGGGAAGGCCAGCACGTGCTTGAGCGTTTCCATCCAGGCGCCCGGGCGCGGCAGGCGCTTGGCCAGCGACGGAATGAAGCCGATCAGCAGGAAGGGCAGCGCCAGGCCCAGGCCCAGGGCCATGAACACCAGGATCGCCGGCACGGTGCTGGCGGTGAACGCATACGCCAGCGGCAGGCCCATGAAGGGCGCCACGCACGGGCTGGCCACCACGCAAGCCAGCACGCCGGTGAAGAAGTCGCCCACCGGGCCACTGCGCGATGCCAGTGACTGGCCCACCCCGCCCAGGCTCCCGCCCAGCGTGAACACGCCCGACAGGCTCAGGCCCACGGTGAACATCAGGTAGACCAGCGCGGCGATGAACCACGGGTGCTGCAACTGGAAGCCCCAGCCCGCGGCCTGGCCGGCTGCACGCAGGGTCAGCACCAGTGCGCCGATCGCGGCGAAGGCCACCAGCACGCCAGCGGTGTACCAGAGCGCATGGCTGCGCGCGCGCTGGCGGCTTTCGCCGCTCTGCGCCACGCCCAGCACCTTCAGCGACAGGATCGGCAGCACGCACGGCATCAGGTTGAGGATCAGGCCGCCGAGCAGGGCCAGCAGCAGCGCGCCGATCAGCGTGGTGGGCGCGGCATCGTCACCCGGCGGGCGGGTGCGCTGCGCGTTGTCGGCACTGGCATCGGGCACGATCGACGGATCGGCCGCGGTGGCGGCCGTGTCGTTCGGGTGGATCAGCATCGGCTGGGTGGCGATGCCGGCGGCGTCGCGCTCACGTGCCTGCGCGCCCTTGTCCTTGCCCGGCAGCGGGGCAATCACGTCGTTCTGGTGCGCCGCTTCATCGGCACGCGCGTTGACCTTGCCGGCCGGCAGCGCCAGCGTCACCCGGCGCGTCATCGGCGGGTAGCAGATGCCATCGGTCTGGCAGCCCTGGAAGGTGATCACCAGGGTGGCCTGGTCGGCGTCGGCACGGCTGCGGCGCAGCGGCAGCTTGACGTCCACCTGGTCGAAATACACCGCCACGTCGCCGAAATGTTCATCGCGGTGCGACTTGGCCGCCGGCCATGCCGGCTTGTCGGCGCGGATCCCGGCGGCACCTTCCAGCTTCAGCGAGGTGCGGTCGCGGTAGAGGTAGTAGCCCGGCGCCGGGCTGAAACGCAGCAGCACGGTATTGCCGTCACCGACGATGGCGTCAAAGCCGAACGCACGTTCGGAGGGCAGCGGCAGCGCCTGGGTGTTGGCGGTGCCCGGTAGGCGCAGGCCGCCGCCACTGCTGTTGCCGGCCAACGGGTTGTTGAACGGCGAGGCGCCGAGGGCCGCAGGCGCGGCGGCGGCCGGGGCCACGCCCGCAGCGGCGCCGCTACCGGCGGGCAGCTTCACTTTGATGCTGCGCTTCTGCGGCGGGTAGCACACGCCGGCATCGGCGCAGCCCTGGTAACGCACTTCCAGGGTCACCGTGTCGGTGCCGTCGTCGGCCTTGCCCGGCAGCACGGCGGTGAGCCGATCGCGGTAGGTTTCCACCTCGCCGAAGAAGTCGTCGTGGTGCTTCTTGCCGGCCGGCATCTGCAATGCCTCGGCGGCAAAGCCGGCATCGGCCTTGACCGTGGTGCGGTGGCGATACAGGTAATAGCCCGGCGCGATCTTCCAGCTGATCTCGACGCGGTCGCGGTCACGCGCCTGCGCGGTCAGCCCGAACGCTTCGTCCACCGGCAGCAGGTCTTTCTCGCTGACGGCCCACGCCGGCAGGCACACCACGAACAACGCGCACAGCGCGGCAACACGACGAAACAGCGTCATCAATCACTTTCCTCACGGGTCTGCGCCCGAATCCAGTCCAGGTACGCCGGCAGGCCGGCGCGGGTTTCGACCGCGATGCACTCCGGGAGTTCATACGGATGCAGCGCCTGCACCCGTGCGATGGCCGCGTCCAGGCGGCTGCCGGTGGTCTTGATCAGCAGCTGGACCTCGTGGTCCTCGCTGATCTCCCCGTGCCAGCGGTAGGTGGAGTGCGCCCCGTCCAGGCGGGTGACACACGCCGCCAGGCGTTCTTCCACCAGCGCACGCGCCAGCCGCGTCGCGGTGGCCGCGTCGGGGCAGGTGGTGAACAGCATGAATACGGGATCGACGGAAGACATGACCGCCGAGTATAGGACTGCCGGACCCGAATGGTCCGACCGGCGCCGTTGCGGCGCCGGCCGGCGGGGCTCAGTTGAGCAGCTGGCAGCTGGTCGGCTTGGCCGAGGTGAACAGGGCCGGGGTGGCCCATTCGGGGTGGTCGATGAACGGATTGCGGTTGCCCTGGAAGCTGTAAATCACTTCATTGCGGGCGCGTTCGGCGGCATCCGGCGGATCGGACAGGTGCCATTCGATCAGGGTCGAGAGCAGGCCCATGTACGCCGGCGAGGCCGAGGTCTTGACGATTTTGGCCCGGTCGTCGGTGAGCTCCAGGTCGGGTTCGGACTGCCCGGTCTTGGCGTCCTTGCCCCCTTCATAGCGGATGGCCATGTACATCACGGCCCGCGCCATGTCGCCCTTGCGGTGGCCCCATACTTCGAAGGTGCCGGTATTGCCGTCCGGCGTGCGCACCCAGTTGGAGTTGCCCGGATAGCCGCCGCTGCCGCCGCCGACGCCGTTGTTGGACTCGGTGGCGCGCTCGCCGCAGTTGCTGTCGCACTTGCCGAACGGCTTGTTGCCGCGGTCGGCGTTCCACTGTGCGTCGGTCAGGTACAGCATGTGGGTGTCGGTGTAGGGCGCATACGGCAGGCCCTTGTCGCCGGTGGTGTTGGCAAAGCCCAGCGAGTTGGGCCAGGTGTGCTCGCGGTTGTAGGTCAAGCCGCTGCCGGTGCCCGCGCGGCCGCTGACCTTGGTGTAGCTGCGGTTGCGGTAGGCGTCCAGGATCTTGCCGCTGTTGTTGGGATCTTCGTCGGCGATTTCCAGGATGGTCCAGGTGCTGGTGCCCGAGCCGCTGTACGGGTAGGCGGTATGGCCCTTGATGGTTTCATGCAGCGAGCAGCGCAGCTGGCTGGGATTGGCGGTGTTGACGCGCGAGTAGTACTCGCCGGGGGTGCCCGGGTTGCCGGGGTCGGGATTGCCCGGGTCGGGGTTGCCGGTGCTGCTGGCCACGGTGAAGGCAATGCGGGTGTCGGCGGCGGGGCGGGCGCCCTGGGCGTCGCTGACCTTGGTGGCGCGGATGTCGAACCGGCAGGCTTCGCCGGCCACCAGGGCGGTGTTGGTGGAGACGGTGAAGGTGCTGCCGCTGCTGGCGTGGCTGAGCGGCACGGTGCCGGACTGGCCGCAGCTGAGCACGAACGCGCCGCTGGCCAGGGTGACGGTTTCGCTGAAGGTGACGCGGAGGTCGGCGGCGGCCGGGAAGGTGCTGGCGCCCTGTTCGGGGGTGGTGGTGCGCACCGACGGCGGGGTGTTGGGACCGGTGCCGCCGCTGCCGCTGAAGGTCTGGCCGTTGTTGCAGGCACCGAAGGTCTGTTTGGCCGATTCGGCCCAGGTGAAGTGGGCGTACTGGCTGCCGCTGCCGGTGAGCTGGAGGGAGGTGCCGGGGGCGGTGCTGTTGCTTTCGCTGACGGGGATGTTCTGGCTGGTCAGTCCGGCGGCGGGGCCGCCGCTGGCGGTGATGGTGCCTTCGTAGCTGATGAACTGGACGACCTTGCCGTTGGCGTCGACGAGGGCGATGCCGTCGTTGGCGCCGTTCTGGAGGCCGTTGGTGGGGTAGGTGACGGTGGCCAGGGTGGCCTTGCCGCACCCAGCGGCAGCGCCGGCGGGGACCGGGTTGTTGGCGTAGACGGTGGCCGCGGACGGGTTGCTGCCGTTGTAGAGGTAGAGGCGGTAGGTGCTGAGGTCTTCTCCGCCGGTGGCGACGACTTCGATGGCTTCGCCGACATCGCCGGCGGGCGTGCTGTCGTCGTAATGCAGTTCATTGATGAATACGTCTGCCTGGGCGGCGTTGGCGGCCAATGCGAGCAGGCACCCCAGGGACAGCGGTGTAAGCAACCTCATCTACGTCTCCTTGTGATTGGGTATTGCTGGCCGAATCTAATCAATCCAGATGACACATCTATCGATATGACGGGATCGGCCTTCCGCAGTGGGACGTGCGTCAAGGAATTGGCGGGGGAGGGTTCTTTTTTTTTCGAAGCTGAAGAGCCGGAGCCAGAGCCAGAGCCTCGGTTGGCCGGTCCTGCAGGCTGGGCGGGGGTGTGAGGGTTCACGGGACACGCTGCAAGTCCCGCTCCGCGGCCCGGCCCAGCCGCTGGCGGCTGTGCGTTCGGACGCATGCGAGGCAGTGCCTCGCATGCAATGCGTCCTCACCCCTGTAAGCTCCGCCACCGCATCCATGCGGTGGAGGGTCCCGTAAACCCTCACACCCCCGCCCCAGACAGTTGGCTGGGGCCTGCGGAGAGCGGCCGCCTTATCTGCTTGGCGGTCAAGTGCCTCTTGGTTCTGCTGCTCCGGGAGCAACGGCAGAGTGTCTGAGGGGTGGTAGGGGTGGGGATGCGGGACCCTGAGCCGCATGGATGCGGCGACGGAGCTTACAGGGACGTACTTGCAGCGTGTCCCGCAGCCCCACCCCTACCAGCCCGGCGCGCCACGCCCGCAGACTCGAGGTGCGGTTGACCTTGCCTCGGGCCCCCCACCGGCCGCAGGCGAGAAAAATTTCTCCCTCGCCCCCCCTTGAAAGGGAAGTGCCCAGCACCATCTCTGCTCTGTACCCGCACCGTCGGGTTTTTTCGTGAGCGTGGCTGGCAGTCGCCCTGTGCGAGTGCTAACATCGCCAGACTTTCCTAGACCAATCAACAACTTAAAAGGGTCTCACATGAGCATCAAGCCGCTTCATGACCGCGTCGTAGTCAAGCCGATCGAAGCCGACGAAATCTCGTCCGGCGGCATCGTGATTCCGGATTCCGCCAAGGAAAAGTCGACCAAGGGTGAAGTCGTGGCCGTCGGCCCGGGCAAGCCCCTGGACAACGGCAGCGTCCGCGCGCCGTCGCTGAAGGTCGGTGACAAGGTCATCTACGGCCAGTACGCCGGCAGCAGCTACAAGTCCGATGGCGTCGAGTACAAGGTCCTGCGCGAAGACGACATCCTCGCCATCATCTGATGACGTAGAGCGGGGCTCTGCCCCGCTGCGCGGTAGCCGGACTGACCGGTCGACCGTATCCCCCATTCAAGCAGCCGGGCATCGCCCGGCGCTACAAAAAAGGTAATCGCAATGGCTGCCAAAGATATTCGTTTCGGTGAAGACGCTCGCGCCCGCATGGTTCGCGGCGTCAACGTTCTCGCCAATGCCGTCAAGGCCACCCTGGGCCCGAAGGGCCGCAACGTCGTGCTCGAAAAGAGCTTCGGCGCCCCGACCATCACCAAGGATGGCGTCTCCGTTGCCAAGGAAATCGAACTGGCTGACAAGTTCGAGAACATGGGCGCGCAGATGGTGAAGGAAGTTGCTTCCCGCACCAACGACGACGCCGGCGACGGCACCACCACCGCTACCGTGCTCGCCCAGGCCCTGATCCGCGAAGGCGCCAAGGCCGTTGCGGCCGGCATGAACCCGATGGACCTCAAGCGCGGTATCGACAAGGCCGTCATCGCCGCCGTCGCCGAGCTGAAGAACATCTCCAAGCCGACCGCTGACGACAAGGCCATCGCCCAGGTCGGCACCATCTCGGCCAACTCGGACGAGTCGATCGGCAACATCATCGCCGAAGCCATGCGCCGCGTGACCAAGGAAGGCGTCATCACCGTTGAAGAAGGCTCGGGCCTGGACAACGAGTTGGACGTCGTCGAAGGCATGCAGTTCGACCGTGGCTACCTGTCCCCGTACTTCATCAACAACCAGCAGTCGCAGACCGCTGACCTGGACGATCCGTACGTGCTGCTGCACGACAAGAAGATCTCCAACGTGCGCGACCTGCTGCCCGTGCTGGAAGGCGTCGCCAAGGCCGGCAAGCCGCTGCTGATCATCGCCGAAGACATCGAAGGCGAAGCGCTGGCTACCCTGGTGGTCAACACCATCCGTGGCATCGTCAAGGTCGTGGCCGTCAAGGCACCGGGCTTCGGCGACCGTCGCAAGGCGATGCTGGAAGACATGGCCGTGCTGACCGGCGGCACCGTGATCTCCGAGGAAATTGGTCTGTCGCTGGAAAAGGCGACGATCAAGGACCTGGGCCGCGCCAAGAAGGTGCAGGTCTCCAAGGAAAACACCACCATCATCGATGGCGCTGGCGAGAAGGCCAACATCGACGCGCGTGTCACCCAGATCAAGACCCAGATCGAAGACACCTCGTCCGATTACGACCGTGAAAAGCTGCAGGAACGCGTGGCCAAGCTGGCCGGCGGCGTTGCCGTGATCAAGGTCGGTGCCTCGACCGAAATCGAAATGAAGGAAAAGAAGGATCGCGTCGACGACGCCCTGCACGCGACCCGTGCAGCCGTTGAAGAAGGCGTGGTCCCGGGCGGCGGCGTTGCGCTGGTCCGTGCCGTCACCGCGCTGAGCGGCCTGAAGGGTGCCAACGAAGACCAGAACCACGGCATCCAGATCGCCCTGCGCGCCATGGAAGCCCCGCTGCGTGAAATCGTGGCCAACGCCGGCGAAGAGCCGTCCGTGATCGTCAACAAGGTCAAGGAAGGCACCGGCAGCTTCGGCTACAACGCGGCCACCGGCGAATTCGGCGACATGCTGGAATTCGGCATCCTGGACCCGACCAAGGTGACCCGTTCGGCGCTGCAGAACGCGGCCTCGATCGCCGGCCTGATGATCACCACCGAAGCGATGGTTGCCGAAGCCCCGAAGAAGGATGACGGCGCTGGCGCAGCGGGCGGCGGCATGGGTGGCATGGGCGGCATGGGCGGCATGGACTTCTGATGGAGATGCCGGCCATCGGTCGGCACACATCGGAGCGGTAGGTACCGCAGGCAACGGCGAATACCGTTGCCAGCGTCGCGTGCGACGGCCCGAAGGGTGCTCGCCCGAAAGGAGGGCATGCCGATGGTCGGTACCCACCATGCGCCAACGTACGACGAAAAACCCCGCCGGAAGGCGGGGTTTTTTTTGTGCGCGCCTGATCGCCTCACCGCACGTCACGATGCGTCGGGCCGCTCCCTGGCGGCTACACGTTGGGGACCGGCCGCACCGGGCGGATCGAGCTGCCTGGGCACTGGCATCAGCGTGGGTCATCCGCGCCGCAGGCAGACCCACGCCGCGCCGCTGCCCACCTGCACCTGCGTATCAGCCATCGCATCGGCCCCCAGGATCAACGCCGGCCGCTCCTTCAATCCCAGCGAGGCGAACACCGGCAGCTCACTGATCCGCACCTCCAGCGGGGCGTGCTGCCAACGGCCCATGCGCAGGCCCGGCAACGTGGCCAGCCAGGTCTCCATCACACGCTCGCCCAGCCCGCGGGTGCCTTTTTCGCGTACCCGCACGCGCGCATCGCTCCCATCGGTGCGCAGGCCCAGCGCACCGGCTGCGGTGCTGTTGAGGACGGTCTGCGCGGCGCCGGTGTCCACTACCGCGATGGCCTCCACGGCCGGCGAACCCAACTGGACCGGGATGAAACCGAACCGTTGCATGCTCGCATCGCGGACCGGCACGGCGTTGGGTGCGCAGCCGGAATCTGCCGGCATCCGGCCTGGCGGCTGCAGCAGCACGCGCTGGCCGGCGATATCGAAGGTGGTATCGAAGCGGTCGGTGACATCGTTGCCGAGGATGCCATCGATGCGGCGCCCATCCTTGCCCAGCTGGCTCAGGTCGGTCTGCATGGTCGCAGCCTCGAACGAGAGGGTGCCCACCTGCCAGCGCGTGGTGCGGGTACGGCGCAGCACCGCGCTGCTATCGGTGGCACCCTCCACCTCGACGCCTGCCGCTTCAGGGTCATCCAGCCCCAGTCGTCGCGCCGTGGCCTGGTCCATCACCGTGGCCCCGGCCGCACTGTCGATCACGAAGTGCAGCGGCTCCACGCTGTCACCCAGCTGCACCGCGACGGTAGGGTGGCCACCCTGCATCCACATCGGGATCTCATGGGTGGCCGTGGCGGCCTGCGCGGGCAGGGTGGTCAGGCAGGCAAGGGCGAGCAGGGGCGTGATGCGCATGGGACGGTCTCCGTTAGGGGAGGCCAGTACAACCGTTGGCGGTATCGGGACGATGTCGGCGTGGCGCGCGTGTCGATACACTCCCGATACAAACCCACGCCATAATCGGCGCATGCCTGCAGCAATCGACATCGTGGTGGTGGACGACGACGCCAGTATCCGCGACGCCATCGCCGACTGCCTGCGCCAGCACGGCTACCAGGTGCGTGTGGCCGCCGATGCGGCCATGCTCGATGCATTGCTGGCCCAGCAGCGTACCGCCCTCATCGTGCTCGACTGGATGATGCCCGGCGAAGACGGCCTGTCGGTCTGCCGACGATTGCAGGCCAGCGGCATCCCGATCCTGATGCTCAGCGCGATGGGCAGCACCCCCGATCGCGTGATCGGGTTGGAGATGGGGGCCGACGACTACCTGGCCAAGCCATTCGACCCGCGCGAGCTGCTGGCCCGCGTACGCGCGCTGCTGCGCCGCGCGCACAAGGGGGAGATGGTCGCGCCTTCCACCACGCTGCACTTCGAGGGCTGGCAATTGCAGGTGGAGCAGCACCGTCTGCTGACGCCGCAGGCCAATGAAATCGCCCTCACCCGCGGCGAGTTCGCGCTGCTGCGCGTGCTGGCCGAACGCGCCGGCCGCGTGCTCAGCCGCGAGCAGCTGCTGCGGCTCACCCGTGGCGAGGACAGCGAACCGTTCGATCGCGCCATCGACCTGGCGGTCAGCCGCCTGCGCCGCAAGCTCGCCCAGGCAGCCACGGGCGGCGACGCGTTGGTGCAGACCCTGCGCGGGGAGGGCTATCGCTTCGCAGCGCCGGTTACCCGCCGATGAGCCGCCCCTGGCGTACCGCCACCTGGGTGGCCCTGCTGACCCTGGCCACGCTGCTGGTGGCGCAGGCGGTCAGCTTCGCCGTGGTGTGGGCGCTGCCCAGCCCGGCCGCGCCGCAGATGAACCTGCAGCAGGCGCTCCAGGTGATGGCTGGCGAGCGCGCGGCCGCCGACCTGGGCCTGCGCCGCTGGCGGCAGGCGCAGCCGCCGGCGGGCAGCAACAACGACTGGATGAGCAGCGTGGTGGCGGCCCGCCTGGGCGTGCCGCGCGCGCGGGTGCGCACAGTCTGGCAGCGCAGCACCGATCCCACTGCCGTGCAGGTACAGGTGATCAAGCAGGGGCAGCTGCTGGCCAGTGGCCCCGAGCAGCGCGCCACGGTGGAAGAGGCATTGCTGTTGCCCGGTCTGTTGTGGCCGGCGTTCGAGCTGGCGGTGCAGCGGCCTGATGGCCAGTGGACCGTGGTCGGCGCCGACTACAGCGCGCTGCTGCAATGGCGACGCCAGGTGCTGCTGGCCCTGTTGGCTGGCGCGGTACTGCTGGCGCCGCTGGCGGCCTGGCTGGCGCTGCGGGTGACCGGACCGCTGCGCCGCCTGGCCGATGCCAGCGCGGACCTGTCGCTGCAGTCCACCGCGCGCCTGCCCGTGGAGGGGCCGCGCGAAGTGCAGGTCATGGCCGAGGCGATGAACGCCGCGCGCGAACGCCTGCGCGACCAGGCCCATGAGGTGACCCGCATGTTGGCCGCGGTCGCCCACGACCTGCGCACGCCCCTTACCGGCCTGCGCCTGCGCGCCGACAGCGCACCGCCGGCGCAGGCCGAGCGCATGGTGGCCGATATCGCGCGCATGACCAGCATGATCGACCAGGTACTCGACTATGCACGCGGCGAACTGCATGCCGCGCAGCGCCATCCCAGCGCGCTGCACCTGCTGCTGGAGGAATGCGCCCAGCACGCGCAGGCACGTGGCGCGGATGTACGGCTCACGCATGCCGACCCGGTCACCCTTCCCGTCGATGCGCTGCAGCTGCGGCGCGCGGTGGACAACCTCATCGACAACGCGCTCCGTTACGCCGGCGCAGCCGAGGTACGCCTGGACAGGGGCGATGGCGTGATCCTGATGGAGGTGGCCGACCGCGGTCCCGGCATCGCCGACGCCGACAAGGCCCGTCTGCTGCAGCCATTCCAGCGCCATGAAGGGTCACGCAATCGCAGCACCGGCGGAATTGGCCTGGGACTGGCCGTGGCGCAGGGCGCGGCCCACCAGCATGGCGGCGAGCTGCAGCTGCTGGCGCGCGAGGGCGGTGGCCTGGTTGCCCGCATCTGCCTGCCATCCCTGCCTCCTGTCCGGCGGGCACCTGCGTAGTCGGGTCACCGAAGGCAGGACCCACACCACGCACAATCCGGGCTATGATTAGGCGCCTAATCATTCGCGCGGAAACACCCATGCTGGCCCTGAAGCACCAGGCATTCCTGGCCGAGATGCAGCGCCGCGGCCAGCCGGAGCCTGACGGCCTGGCGCAGTGCTTTCAACTGCTGTCACTGGCCAGTGCGATTGATCAGGACTGCGCGCAGCGGCTGGCCCCGTTGGGGCTGAGCGAAGGCCGATTCGTTCTGCTCTTCCTGCTGCAAGGCGCCGAGGCGCCGCTGTCGCCTCACCAGCTCGCCGAACGCGCCGGGGTCACCCGCGCCACCGTCACCGGCCTGCTGGATGGGCTGGAGCGTGACCGGTTGCTGGAGCGGCATGCCGACCCGGACGACAAGCGCCGCATCAACGTGCGCCTGACCACGGCCGGCGAGGCCTTGGCACTCACTCTGTTCGACCAGCACACCCAGTGGATACGCGATCTGTTCGCCGACCTCAATGAGGCAGAGCGCACCCTGCTCAGTGGCATGCTGTGCCGCATCTGGGCGCGCACCGATGCGGGGAGGACGGCATGAAGAAGCAGGCACTGACGCGCGAACGCCGCGGTCAACTCGATGGGGGCGAGGCCGAAGCGGCCCATCTGGCCGAGATCCTCGCGGTCGATTTCGCCCGGCTGCTGGCCAGCGTGGCGCCGTCTCTGCCGGCAGCGGCCATCAGCAACATGCGCAAGGCCGCCAACAGCGGCATCACCCTGCGCATGCAGGGCGCCGCCACGCTGCTACGCGCCCATGCGCTGGGTGACCCGGTGCCTTGGTCGGCGCACGCCAGCGACACGGTGCGCGGCTGGGCCTGCTACCTCATCGGTAGCGATCCGCGGCTCACCCTGGAACGCAAGCTGGACGCCCTGCGCGGGCTGGCCGATGACGCCCACTTCGGCGTGCGCGAATGGGCCTGGCTGGCCGTGCGCCCGCATATCGCGGCCGAGCCGTTGCGGGTGCTCGCGCACCTGCAGGCCTGGGCGCACGACGCGTCGCCCAACGTGCGCCGCTTCGCCTGCGAAGCGCTGCGCCCACGCGGGGTATGGGCCGCGCATATCGCGCTGTTCAAGCAGGAACCCCACCATGCACAGAACCTGCTGGACGCGCTGTGCTGCGATGAAGCGCGCTACGTGCAGGATTCGGTCGGAAACTGGTTGAACGATGCCGGCAAGAGTCAGCCTGACTGGGTCCGCGCGCTGTGCAGCCAATGGCAGCAGCGCCATGCCGATGATCCGGCCAACAGCTACATCCGCAAGCGCGCCCTGCGCTCGCTCTGACCCAAGAAATGCCATTGTGGGTAGACACTTGTATCGCCAAGCGCCGACACTTGATTTGCGCGGCGGCGCTTGCTGGCCCGTACCCGGCCCAGGCCAGGCGGATCAGATCGGTGGTACTTCCTCGAAGATCCAGTCGCTGCCGTAGTAGTTTCCGCCCTGATGGGTGATCGGCCCCGGCAGGGCGATGCCGTACAGCGCGGTCCGGTGCAGTTCCATCGTGTCGATGCCCCCCTCGGGCGTGGACCAGCGCGGAATGGCGACCACCGGCCCCGACGCGGTGACGGTACAGGCCAGGGTGTCCAGGTCCATGTTCCCGGCCAATCCGCGCCCGCGCACCTGCGCCAGTGGGGCCGGGGCAAAGCGGGCGCGCAGGACCCGGTAGCCACGCCGCTGTACGGTGTTCAAGCCGCCGCCGATCGTGCGTTCGGCAAGACTGGGGTCGATCCGCTCCATCGACCACTCCACTTCATGGGCCAGGTCGAGTGCGCGCATGACTAGTACCTCACCGATGTCCAGTTCCGCCGCATCGATGTGCAACGCCAGCCCGATCAGCGAAGGATTTTCCGCCTCCAGCACGAACCACGCAGCCCGGGATCCATCCGGCAACTGTTCCACGCGCTGGCCCGCCGTATTTCCTCCCAGTGCCACCGTATACCCGCCCTCTCCCGCACGTCGGCCCCGTACCGAGATCAACGTGCCGGCAGCACAGGTAAGGCCGAGTACCGCTACTACGCGGATGTTGCTGGCCTGGGGCCAATCCAGCCGGATCGTCGCGCCCCCTGCGCCGGCCACGATCCGGGCGGCGCGGGCAGGTCTTCCGTCCACCAGGGCCGGGAGATTGAACGCCAGGCCTCCCTCGACGGTGGGAATGATATCGGTGGGAACTCCATATCCAACTAGCATGCTCATGCTCCCCAGAAACGCACCACGTGCCTGCCCGATACCGGGTTGCTCAGGGCACTGGTGACAAGCACCCGCCGTCCGGCCTGCAGGCCATAGCGCGGGTAAGTGATCCGGCCAACCTGGCCGGGACGGAAACCGATGTCGGTGCGGGCGGCCAGCCGTCCGTCGTAGAAGTTGCGCGGCACCGCGTACAGGGCGATTACCCGGTCGATCTCGGCCTGCGCGTCCTCGCGGCGATCGAACCGGGAGACCATCGGTGCGGCGGCCTCGGCACGGACGTAGCGGCTGGCCAGTGGGCCTCCCGCATAGACCTGCCCGCGGAACGGGCCGCTGAGCTGCTGGCGCTGCGTCGGCGTCAGCAGGCCCAGGTCGCTGACCATGTCGCCGCTGGACAGCAGCACGGCGTTGGGTTGGTAAGCCATGCGACGGGTCAGGTTGGGCGCCAGGTCTGGCCGCACCACCAGATCGCCCGCCAACTCGCGCCAGTCCAGGTCGAAGCTCAGGTCGGTCTCGGCGACCTCATCCGGATCGATCATGCGGGTGATGCGCAAGATGCCTTCGCCGTCCTGCCACCAGTCGGCGCCATAGCTGGGCAGCATGGCGGCCAACGCCTGCCGCGGGGTGCTGCCGGCGCCGGCGTGGAAGCCGATACCCGCGTAACCGCTGGCGCTATCGATGGCGCGGGCGTCCTGGGAGGACCAGGCAGACTTGTCGATGCGGCGGAACACCTCCTGCAGGGCACGCTCCAGCGTGGCCGGTCGCATGTCCGGGCCGACGCTGGACACATCGGCAATGACCGGCCCTACCGGCGGCGCGCCAAAGGCCAACTGCTGGCCACCGGAAACGAGCACATAGCCGTCTCCGGCGGTGATCTCCGCGCCGCGATCAAGGACTTTGGCAACGCTCGACAGCGGGGCGTCGGCGACCCACTGCACGCTGCCGTCGCGGTTCACCGGCACCGTAGGCGCGCTGCGTACCGCACCGATGATCACCGGTTGGGGCTGCCAGGCGATCTGGTCGTTGATCGACGGCAGGAAGACGGCGCGGTGCAGCGGCGCGTCCAGGTCATCGTGCGGATCGCGCAGCACGGCGGTCTTCCGCCCATCGTCCTCGATGTCGATCCGTTCCAGCACATACCGGCTGACGGCCGTAGCGGTACTCAGCGCACGGCCCTGGTCGACCCGTCGAACCTGGACCGGAACGTCGCGGACGTCGCTTAGGGCCACCGCATCCAGTACCCCGTCGCCGTCCTGCAGCTTGAGCGAGGCGCTGCCCGCGCGGCTGATTCCTTCCCACGGCCAGAACGCAATGCTGGCTACCGCGTCGAGGCCATCACCGGCGACCAGGTCCAGATAGGCAGCGTTGGGTGGGGTATCGGTGCTGGCGGACATGTACGGCTCCACAGACAGGCGCAATGGGGCGAGCGTGGTGGAAGGCTGCTTCCAGCCCCCGCCGTTGATGGCCTCGCTCGCACCCTGCCACTGACCGGCGTTGACCACGCAGCGCAGCCGGCCGGCCGCGGGGCTGATCAGCGACACTGCGAAATGCAGCACCCCCTCCAGTTGCACCGTGCCGGCATGGATCTGCACCGCATTGCGGAACAGCTGGACCCGAACAGGTGCGTCGTCGCCGTCGACAACGACGCGGATGCCGGCTATGTCGCCCTTGCCAAGCGTCGGCAGGTCAGCACGCAGCAAGGTCGGACCGCGATACAGTTCGCCGCTGGCCACCCGCCATTCCAGGCCGACGGCCGCCATGCCGACGTCCACGGTGGCCTCGGCAGGGACCAGGCCTACCGCAGCTCCGTAGGTGCCACTCTCCAGGCTGTCGCCCCAGAAGTAGAACTCCGCGCCGGCCGCGCCGGCAGCGCAGCCGACGTCGCTCCTGGCGAACTGGTCCAGCGTGGTGGGCGCGGTGCTGGCAAGTGACAGGCCGCCGTCGGTGGCCTCCAGGCCGCGCCCGATCGGGAAAGTCGCAAATCGTGCAAAGTTCATCACAGGTCACTCCGGCTGTGCATTGTCATTCCAATAGGCGGGTTGGCCGACGGTGTCGGTTGCGGGGTCGTACTGGTAGACATCCAGACGCACCAGGCTCACCCAGAAGTTGTAGTGGGCGTGCTGCTCGGCAATGGAGAACACGTACTCGTTGGTGGTCAGCGGACCCTCGGCAATGAGGCTCAGGTTGCCCACGTCGAAATTGCGGAACCAGTAGGTGGCCCCGGGAATTGCGGTCCACGTGAACCGGATATCACCGTTGGCGCGTTTCACCGCCGTCAGGTTCTGTGGCGTGGCGAGGTTGCCGCGGTACACGCTGCCGGTGTAGCCGTTGAACGGTCCTTCGCCCAGGGCATCGCTGTACTCGGCGACGCGGTAATCGATATAGGACGCCTCGAACCCGAACAGTGCCACCTGCTCGGCCACGCTCAACACATAGCTGGGCCCGCCGCTGATGCGCTTCTCGCGGACTACTTCGCTGGTGACCGGGCTGAGGATGCGCAGCACGAAGCTGTGCGCTGCGGAACCCCAGGACAGCACGATGTCGTTGTTCAGTCGTTTGGATGCCACCGGGTTGATGGGGCGCTGAACCAGCGCCCACGCAGGCGGTTGCGTGGCCCTGTTCAGGCCGAGCGCCAAGGCCTCGGCGACGTCTGCGGCGGCCGCATGGTAGCCGGCGGGGGTGTAGTGGACCCATCCCAAGCCATCGGCCGCTTCGTTGAGGTAGGTGCTGTAGCGATGCGCGTCGGGGACATACGAGGCCATCTTGAAGCCGGTGACGTTCAACGCCATTTCCGTCTGCACATCACGAAGCAGTTTCGCGCCTTCGTAGTTGACCTCGTCGGGCGGCGCGGTGGGACCCCACCAGCTGGTGGTGGCGCCCTGGAACCAGATCTCCAGCGCCGCATTGCCCCAGTTGGCACGCATCCACGCCAGCATCGCCACGTTGGAACTGCGCCATGCATCCAGGATGGCCGGTCGCTGCGAGGCCGACGCAAAAGCGATACCCGTCGTTTCACCCGGCCCGGACTGGACGAAGTAGTCCGGCGCGCGGCCCAAGGCGCGCACGATGCCGTCTGCGATGCGCAGGTTGGGGCCTGGCGATTGGGTGGTGGCATCCCACCAGTAGTTGTCCTGTGGGAAGCCTGGCTGGTACGGCATGGGGTTGATCGGCGAGGAACCGATGACGGCCATGACCGGGATCACCTCCCATGTCTCCAGTCCCAGTCGCGTGGCCAGCGTGGTGCGGAAGGTGCGCGCGGCGATGTAGCGCTTGTCGCCCGGTGCGCCAGTGTTGCCGGGATGCTGACTGTCGGACAGGTCGTTGAAGTATCCGCCGATCAGCGAGTTGATCCCGAGCACGGCCACCTTCTTGACGAAGGTGTTATCCAACGTGATTTCGCCCGAGAAGCGGCTGGGTGCCGACAGTGCGTTGCCATCGGCACCCACCAATGTAACGGTGAAGGTCAGGTAGGTCGCTTCGGCGTTGATGAGCGAAAGCTGCGTCTCAACGGTGTAGCCGGCGTGGTTGCGATCGGTCGCCAGCACAGTGTCGATGATCGCCGTCGCAGGTCCGTTGAACAGGTCCACGCGATAGCGGCGCGTGCCACTGCCTTCAGCAAGGTCACCGTCCTGCCAGCTCATGTACAGGTCCCCCCAGCTGTTGCGCACCACCTGCAGCGCACGTGGCCGCGGATCAACGAATACGCTGTCGTCCAGTGGAATGTCCTGCGCCACGATCTGCGAACGGGCACCTGCGACACGGCGGATCCGGTAGCGCAGGTAGGTCGGCGGGAAGCCGAAGATCGGCGTACTCTGCGTCGCCGGGAACAAGGCGAACATGTCCGACACGGTCACGCTCCAGAGAACCTCCAGGTTGCTGAAGGACAAGACCTCCACCACGTAGATCGCGCCGGGATCATCCACGCTGGAACTCCAGCTGATGCGCACGTCACCCCAACTGCTGCGGATCGCGCGCAGATTCACCGGTCGCTTGGGTACGGTGGTTTCCGGCTGGCCCGGACCACTGGGAATGCCCGGCGGCACGCTGCCATCGCCGCCGATCAGATAGGGGGTGTCGTCGCGTACGGCCGGCCATAGCTCATCGCGGGCGTAGAAGCGGGTGAAGTGATCTTCAGGCAGGTAGGTGATCGAATCGGCCATCAGCTGCGGATAGCTCCAGATGTGCTGGGTCAGTCCGGTGAACTCGGCGTTGTTCCATAGGTTGCCGAAGATGCGCTGCCAGATTTCCTGGCGATAGGTCAGGGTGGGGTTGAAGCCCAGCAGCGCGGCCATGTTGGCATCAGGGACGAAGCCGCCGAGGTAGTGGATCTTGTCGGCCGGATAGCCCAATTCGGCCATGGGACGGGTGATCGCGGTCTCGGCCAGGTATACCTGGGCAGTGATCAGCCAGTCGTATGCCTCGGTCATGAAAAAGTCGAGGTTGGGCCACGCGTAGTGCGTGGCCGGGTAGTTGATCGTCTGCATGATGCCGACCTTCGGGGTCAGGATCGATGGCAGGAAGAACAGCGTGGTGACCTGGGCGTGCGGGTGCACGGCCTTGACTGCATCGCGGATGGCCAGCACCGAGTTGCCGAGCGCATCACGCAGGAATGCCTTGAACTCGTCGTACGGCGTACCGGTGAGGTCGGCGTCGATGGTCGGGAACTCAGGCGCATACAGCCCGGTGGCCGCGTTGAATGCCAGTCGCGTTGGATAGTCATAGACACATGGACGACGGGAGTCACCGTTCCACCACCACCACGGTTCGCCGACTTGGACATACAGGTCCAGGCCAGCTGCGTCGGCCAGGGCAGTGAAACTGAGGAACACACGGTGCAGCCAGGCCTGCGCCTGGATGTTGCAGTGGCTCAGCAGGTAGGACGGCGGTGTCCAGCCGGTCGCGCCGTAGTTGTCTTGCCAGTCGCGCTGGGTCCAGTCCAGCCTGGAGATTTCGCTGAACAGTTCATAGCTGACCGACTGGATCAGCTTGAAGCCACGCCGCGCGCACTGCAACGCGAAATCCGAGTGCCAGCGGCGACAGGCGGGGTTGACCGGGTCTACGCCGGGCGCATCGACGACGACGAAGCGGTTGACCTCGTCGCTCCAGCGCCGCTCGGGGTAAGTGGACATGCCAACGTAGTGGTTGACCCAGTCCCGATAGCCCAGCGCGTAGCAGTTCTCGATGATCCGCTCCGGGGTCAGGTCGTAGTGGTCGTCGTAGCTGGTGCAGATACCCAGCGCATGTGCCGGGATGGTGGGCGCCCGCAGCGCAAGGCTGCCCGCACTGCCCCGGGTGCGCGAGTTGCGGACCTTGATCCAGGCCTCCACTGCCTGCGGCAGCGGCGTCTGCCCGGCCTCAGCATCGTACTGCGAGGTTGCGCCGGAGATCATGACCCGGCTGATGCTGGCTGTGTTGATCGGCTCGTCGGCAGCAAAACCCGCCTTGACCGTGTTCCAGTCGATGGTGATGTGGGCCGACCGTGCACCGGGGGTGTCGGCATAGCGTGCCAGTGCCACATACCATTCGGCCTCGTAGCCATCCTCATCCAGTCCATAGACCGTCATGGTCAGGCCACGCTGCGCATCATTGAGCAACGGCATCGTGTCCGAGACCTGGATATCGAAGTCCCACACGCAGTCGCGGTAGTCGGGGTTCTCCGCGTAGGCCAGGTAGACATGGTCCTTGCTGTCCCGGGTATCCCACAGGATGCCGCACAGGTCGTCGGCGTAGCGCGCGATGAACAGCGCATCGAAGCCGTTGCTTTCGCTGGTGAGGCAGAAGGACATCGAGCGTGGCCCGTCGATCCGCCAGTAGCGGGGCGTGAACCGGGCGATCTGGGTCCGTTCGAACGGAATGCTCCCGGTCATGTACCCGTTGGTGCCGCCCATCAGCATGTAATAGGACGCGGTCACAGGCGTGCCCACTGGAAGGCATCGGCGTGGCAGGTCTTGTTCTGGCGGGTGCGCCACAGCACGGCCGTCAGACGCGCGCGTGCGGCACCAGGCGGCACCGTGACCGTCAGCGAGGACGGGTGCCAGGCACCTCCGCTGCCATCATCGACATTGTTGCCGTCGCTGTTGAACATGAACTGCCCGTTGGCGTCATACCACTTGATCCGCACCCAGCCGCCGGCGGCGTACCGGTCCGACGCGCCCTGGTGAACCATGCAGCGCGCCTGCAGGGTGTTGCCCGGCGATACCACCGCGGAGTACATGTTGCGGGCCTCGAACGTTCCCCACTGTCCGGTGCCGAGCATCATCGAGTAGCGTCCGTTGTAGGGCACCTCATTGGAAATCAGCATCGGAGCATCCACGTCCCAGCCGGCATTGCCCGCTTCGAAATCCGGGTTCTGCAGCAGTGCCGAGAGGTCCTCGTAGGTGACGATCCGCTGCAGCTTGATGCTGACCTGCACCTGCAATACGCGCGCGGCCCGATCCTTCAGAGTGGCCGTCCACTGCTGGGTCTGGCGGAACGCAGTGACATCGGCTGGAACGCTGAACACCGGCGCCATCGCCGTGCGGTCCGAACACAGGAAGTCCTCACCACCGGACAGGTCCGCGCGCTGCCACTGCACGCTGATCGGCGCCACGCCGTTCTGTTCGGCCAGGGTGACGGTGATAACCGGGGATACCGGGCCATTGCCATCGTAGTAGGCAGTCGCCTCGGCGGGGGATGGGGCAACCACGGCGGCAAACGCGCTGCCGCCACCTGCCGGTTGCTGTGCGGTCAGCAACCACGACTCGCCAGCGTTGACGGTCTTCAATCCGACCACATCGATGCTGCCCGAGACCGGGGAAGCGCGGTACGGCACGCCGTTGATCGGCCGAACATGGGGCGGCAACTGCAGTGTGTTGCCCCCGCCATTCTGCTGCACGTCCACCACCACCGTGGTTTCGGGTCGGACGAAGGTGAAATGGACGATATCCACGTCGCGGTCCAGCACGAGCACGAAGCTCTTGTATCGGCAATCGATGGTGATGGTGCCGTCGGTGATTTCCAGCACCAGCGGCGGCGGATTGGTGACGAACGCGTATTGGTACACCGGTGAGGCATAGCTCGAGTACTGTCCGTTGCGCACGGCACGGACCCGGAACCAGTAGCCAGCGACGTCGGTGAGCGTGGCCGTGAACGTCGTGGCGTCAGCGGTCCCGATCTGCAGCCAGGTACCCGGGGCGCCGGCCACATCCGGCGCCCGTTCGATCCGATAGGCGATACCCTTGCCCGGGCCTGCTGCCCAGGCCAGGGCAACGCCGTCCGCAACCGACGTGGCGGTCAACGCGGTGGGTGCCGGCGGCGGTGGCGCGACATACACCGAGGGCGCCCAACTGGCCGCGATGTGCTGGACCGGGGTGACCACCGGCAGGGGCGATGAGCCGATATCGACCAGAAGGACCGGACGGGTCATTTCAGTTGCTCCAGTTCGGCCAGGACGTTCTGGCGGGCGAGGGTGACGTCGAGTTTCTGCAGCACGAACATCAGCTGGCGGGTGGTGTCTTCGGCCGATGCCCCAGTGCCGGTCGCCAGCGTTGCCGGTGTCTGTGGCTGTCCACGCGCCACGGGGACCTCCCGGTCGACCAGGGCGGTGACCATCTCCGAGGCGATGCGTTTGGGCAGTTCGTACAGGATGTCTGCAAGGTCGCCGATGTCGGTCTTCTGCTCGGACAAGTACTGGCCTAGTTCCGTGACCGACATGCCAAGGTCGCCAGCAAGCGCTTCGGGCGACAGGCCCGTTACGCTGCGCAGCAGGTCCAGCGGATCCCCCCCACGGACACCGGCCAGGTCGCTGACGCCTTGTGCGATGCGCTGGGCACGCTCAAGGCGGCTGGCCGCTTCCTGCTGTGCCTTGAGCGCGTCGCGCTGGGCGTACAGCTGCTCCAGCGATGCGGCGTTGCCCTCGCCCCCGAAGTTCTGCGCCATCTGCAGTACCCGATCATAGTCGGCCTGGTACCCGGCGCCGCTGGCATTGAGCTCACGGCTCAAGGAAAGGAACTGCTGCGCGTACTGGGCAAAGGCATCTGCGTCGCCGGCCAGCGCGGCAGCACTCATCAGGTCGTTGGTGGTGACCCGACGTTCTGCATCCGTCGCGGTGCCCAGGGTGTCGCTCAGCTGGAGGCTGTCCAGGAACTGCTCGATCTTGCTGGAGGTACCCTCCACGGCCCCGCCCAGACGCTGGATCCGGTCATCGACCTGGCCCAGTGCAAGGTCTACCAGGTCTGCTTCCAGGGTGCGCACCAAGGCATCGGTCTTGACCTGTGCGGCTTGTCGTACCGTGGCCAGGTCCTGCTCCCGCGCCGTCAGGCCACCCAGTGCCTTGGCCTGGTCCTGCAACGTACGGATGCGCTCGCGCTCCTCCTGTTTGACGGCAAGCAGGGACGTGGCAAAGCCACTGAAGCCGGCGGTGGCAATGTCCTGCTGCGCGCCGCCGACGGCCGTTCCGTAACCGGAGGCGGCCGCGGTAATCGCGTTGACCTGCTCCTCCATCGTGGTGCCGGCCGTGCTGGCAAGCCGCTGGAACATCTCGGTGGTGCGGTTGACCAGGTCGATCTCCGAGCCATCCAGCGCCCGCCCAAGTTCCTGGGCAGTGCCGGTCATCAGTGCAATGGCCGATGCCAGGCCGTTCATCACATCTCCGGCTTCAAAACCGCGGTCGAGCAGGTGCTGGAAGCCCAGCATGCCCACGCCGGTGCCGGTCAGCTTGTCGACCATGCCCGCCTGCAACTCTTCCAGCTGCGCCTTGGCCTTCTCCGGGTCGGCGTCCAGTTTGATCTTGCCCAGGTCAACACGAACCGTTGCCAGCTGGGCGCCGATATCCACGCCGAGCTGGTCGGCCAACGTCGTCACGCTGTTGCGGGTCCGGCGGATCATGCTACCGAACGCATCGTTGAGACCCTGGTCGAGCTCGCCGTACTCGGTCCAGCGCTTGTCGCTGCGGAACATGCCGCCCTTGGCCTTGATGTCGGTGAAGCTCTGCCCGGTGAATGCATCGAAGCCGTAGCTGCCGATCAACCCCTGCGCCTCCACCGTCGGCTTCTTTCGGCCGAACAGCGCCGCATGGATGGACGAGCCGGACAGGATCGAAGCGGTCTTGTCGTTGAGGCCGATCTTGCGGAACATGTCATCGGCGTGGCCTACCGCACCCAACGTGGCTGCCTTGCCCGCCCAGCTCTCCCCGTTGGCGATGTCCCAGCCCTTGTCGAACAGCTCGGCGTTTTTCATCATGCCCGCGATGATCCAGCCGATGATCGGCACGGCCATCGCCCCGGATGCACTGGCACCTGCACCGCTCACGCCCGCCCCGACCCCGGCAGTGCCCGTGCCGGCACCGATGAAGCCGCCGACGTTATTGCCAAAGCCCATCAGCGTGTTGGGCGCGGCGCTGCCAGCCATCCAGCTGCCGCTGCCGGACAGCAACGAAGGAGTGAACGTCGACGCGCCCGACCACACGCTGCTGCCCGCTGGGCTCGCCGAGGTCCCGCCGAACAGACCCTTGACCTGTTGGAAGATGCCCTTGAGCCCTCCGGTGCCCGATGCGCCGCCATCCGCGCCGCCGAACCATTTGCCGAGGCTCGACCAGACGCCGCCTTCGCTGGTATTGCCGGTGAGGCCGGACATGATGCTGTTCATCATCCTGGACATGCCCTCCTGCAGCGGCCGCACGAAGCTCTGGTCCAGCATCGTGCGCAGCACGTCGCGCCAGCCCTTCTTGAAGATGTCCTTGAGACGATCAAAGAAACTCTTGGAGCCATCCAGGCCCCCGCTGAAGCTGTCCGCCAGCAGGTCGGCGATGCTGCTGATGCCGGTATTGAAGATATCCGTGAACTTCTGCAGCTGCGCGACCTGTCGTTCGGTCTCGATCGATACGCCGGCCCATGCCCGGGCTTCGGCGATCAGGCCGGCCGTTCTTTCCGCATTGATCGCCGCGCCGCTCTCGTTGGCTTCGTTGATGGCCTTGCGCATCTCCTGCTCGTTGCGCAGCTCCCGGTTGTAGCGTTCGCGCTCACTGGTGCTCATCTTCAGGCGTTCGACTTCGCCGCTCATGGTGTCGAGCACCGCCCGGGGGGCGGCCTGCTTGGCCAGCAGGTCGGCGATGCGACCATCTGCCTTCCGATCGGCATCGCCTTTCAATGTGTCGAAGCTCTCCTGCAGCAGCTTCTGTTCGTTGAAAAGGCCTTGCAGCTCGGTGATGCGCTGCTTGCGCTCTTCTTCGACAAGGGCCAGCGGGCCCTGCGCCTGGGCGGCCACGCGCGCGGCATCGCTCGCATACCTGGCCTGGGAGTCCTCGCGTTGTTGGGCGAGTCGAATGTTGTCCTGCAGGACGCGCTGGGCCTCCCGGTCCGCCTCGGCCGCACGGCGGGTCGCTTCGGCACGGCGGTCCTGCGCCAAGGTCATCTTGATGATGTACTCATTGGCAGTCCGCGCAGCCTCGCTTTCCTTGCTGTTGGGCGCGTAGGATTTTGCGGCCAGGTCACGCTCGACCGCAGCACGCATCGCGGCCGCCTTGCCCTGGGTCTGCTCGATTTCCTGGAGTTCCAGCTGGTTGATCCGGCTCAGCAACCCTGCGGTAACGTCGCCAGTCGCGCGCCTGATCGCCGCACCGGCGGTGCCGGCGGCGTTGCCCATGTCCCGATACGAGTACTCGGCGAGGCGGTTCGCTGCTTCCACGTTGACCTGCTCGGTGGCCCACCGCTGCAGGTGGGGGCGGATCTGGTCCAGGGTCTGGCCTTCACGGGCGAGCTCCTGCAGCAGCTTCTCCAGCGAACTGCGCTGGGTATCGGTCGCATCGGTCAGTCCGGCGGCCTGCAACACCGCGTCGCGGCTGATGCCGATCGCATTCTGGTAGGCGTCGCTGAGTTGAACCTGTTTGACCTTGGCGACCTCAAGGCTCTCGGCGGCCTCGGCCATCTGCGCCTTGAAGTCCGGCGACACCCAGCCGGTCCGCGCCACCATCATGTCGCGCTGGCGAACCAGGTCGCCGTAACGCCGGGTGAGCACCTCCACCTGCTGCTGTGCGTCGTTGAGGGTTCCCAGCGACGATTCCAGGCCGGCGAACCCGACGTTCGCGCCTTCTTGGCTGAAACCCTCCAGCTTGCCCATCGTCGACTGGAAGCCTTTGCTTACCGAGTCGGCCAGGCGCGTGGCTTCCTGCTCGCTGTTGCGTGCCCACATGACAAACGTGGTCAGGGCGGTGATGGCCAGGCCCACGGGTCCGCCGAACGCCGCCATCGCGGTTCCTGCGGCACGCATGGCCGCACCTTTGGCGGTCAGGGCAAGCGAGGAGGCCTCCGTGGCCGCCTGGGTGCGTGCCTGCGCTGCGGCAAGCTGTGCTTCGGCGGCAACCAGCCCGCCCGTACTGGACAGGCCGGCACGGGCCAGGCTCACCCGCCCCATCGCATGGACTTCCGCCGCCCGCGCCGCGTCCAGCTCGGCCTGGGCCAGCAGCCGGGTCTGCAGGATTGCCTGCAGTTTGTCGGCTGCATTCTTGACCAGGGCAACGCCCAGGCCACTGGTGTAAGCCAGTGCAACCACGCCAACCGCGGTGGCCAGGGTGCCCATATGGCTGGCCAGGAAGGCAATGCCACTGGCCAGCGTGCTCGATGCGCCCAGCTGCTCCGACGCCTCGCCTACCACCTGGGTGACCGCGTTGCGAAGCTGTTCCATCGAACGGCCGACGGTGAGCGGTAGTTGCGCGAACTCGGTGTCCAGGGTGCCAGCCTGGTGTGCCAATGCATCTATCATCATCTGGCCGGAAACCGCCCCGTCGGCGACCATCCGGCGCATCGCATCGGCGCTCAGGCCCAGGCCATTGGCAAGCGCCTCGGCCAAGCGCGGCGAGGCATTGATGACGGCATTGAACTTGTCGGTACTCAGTACGCCCTCCGACAGGGCCTGGCTGAGCGCGCTCACCGCGCTTGCTGCGCCGCCAGTACTGGTGTTGGACAGCGCCAGTGCCTTGTTGATGCTCTCGGTCATGGCCAGCTGCTGCCGCTGCGACATACCGTAGTCGTCCACCGACCGCGCCAGCGTCGCATACACCGCCACCGTGCCATCCAACGCCGTCGAGGTACGCTGCGAGATCGCGAAGACCTCGGCCTGAACCGCGGCGACGTTGGCCAGCCCCTTGGTGGACAGCGCGATCCTCGCCGAGAGTTCCGCATACCTGTCCGCCATGCTGATCAGGTTCTTGACGGCATCCTTGCCGAAGTCCGCACCGAGCAGACCCTTGGCCCGCTCAAGCACGGCGGTCATTGCCGTGGTCTTCTGCGTCGTGCTCCCGGAGGCATCGCCTATCTGGCGGATGCCCTGGGCGCCCTCGGCGGACTGTCGGCTCACCACCAGCGTGGTGCTTCCAAACAGGGCCAAGGCATCCTTGGAAGAGGTGACCGCAGCGACCAGGGCGCTGTGCTCTGCGGTAAGGCGGAAGGTAACGGCGGAGTCGGTCACGGGCGTGTCCCTTAGTTCAGAGTGGTGCAATGCGCACTGCGGGTGGTTGAGATCAGGACATCCAGCGCGTCCAACAGATCCGGGTAGTCGGCAACGGGAACGCGTTCAAGCCGCGCGGCCGCTTCGATCTCCTGGGCGGCCACGCCGCCATAGATGGGGGGATGCATGCCTGTGAGCCAAGCCGCCTTGCAACGTCGGAAGACCGACACGGCGACCCAGTTTTCGACCAGCACCCCGACGTCCTCGATCTCGGGGCGCGAGGCCCCGCCGTCACGCAGAAAGTCCGCCGCACCGACGGTCGGGTCCAGGGGCTCTCCCCTCTCGCCGCCGTCGGTGCGTGGACCCTTCCCAATCAGGGCCTGCGCGACGTCTTCGAGTTTTTTACCCGGGCATCCCCGTACTGCTCGAAGTACGCCTGCAGGAAGGCGGCCTGCAGGAAGGTGGACCACGGGCCGCGACGCATCTGTTCCAGCGCGGCGTCGCCGTTGATCGGGCTTCCGTCTTCATCGCCCAGGCCTTCGACGGAGACCAGCAGCTTGTCCACGTATTCCGCGTCGGCGGTTTCCGCCTCGGCCAGGGACTTCATCTCGTCCTTGGTGAGGATCTTGACGTGCGCGGTGATGGTCCCTTCGTTGAAGGAATCCGGGTTCTCCGTCGGCAGGCGGAGCTTGATGGGCATTGCAACGGTGGTGGTTTTCTTCAGGCGAAGCATGGGATCGATCCTTTTTGGGAAGGGGGTTCATGGGTGCCCCGCAGGGCGGTGGTGCACAGGCCGCCGGGTGCGATGCACCGGGGCCTGACGGCACCTGCCGAGGGCAGGCGCCGTATGCAGGGTCGATTACGGCGTGGCGTCGCCGAACTCGATGTGGAACTCGTCGCCACCAGCATTGCTGGCCACGCAGGGGCCGGTCAGTTCCCAGCCGTAGTCGCCATCGACGTCGACTTCGTTGACGTTCTCGATCTGGCCGCGGATGGCCAGCTCGCTGTAGACGTTGCCGCCCTGGCTCACGCGGATGGCGGCTTCGATGGTCTGCGCCGCGTCGCGGACTGCCCACGGATTGAAGTCGGTCAGCGCGGTGCGTGCGATCCGCAGCGTCCAGCTGGCCAGGCGATCGCTGATGCCGGTCTCCTTGTGGCTGCTGAATTCCTTGGAAGCGATGGTGTTGCCGAAGTCGATGGCCAGCGACTTGCCCCAGACCACCAGCGGCGCGGTGCCGTTGACGGCGACGGTGGTGCGGGTGTTGTCGTGGCGGGCCACCACCGGCACCGTGGTCGGCAGCGTGATGGACGGCAGGTCCTCTTCACCGACGGTGGTGTAATCGCCCTGGATGCGGACATTGCCCTTGAAGCGGTCACCGATGGCCAGGGTCAGGCCGGTAACGTTGTTGCGTGCCGCAGCGACGCTCTTGAGGGTGCCGGCATGCCACCATTTGGCATCGGCGACGGCGATATCGGCGCTGATCGGCTGGTAACGCGTGGTCTTGTCATCGGCATCCTTGATTACCGCCATGCCGGCCGGCAGCAGGAGCACACCGCAATCGGCGTCACTGGTCGCGGCGGCGCCGGGGGTCAGCGGCGGGTACAGCTCGAATTCGCCTTCGATGAAGGCGCGCTTGGCACCCACGGCGAACGGCTGGCCGCTGAAGTGCGGTCGATCCAGGGGGCGTTCGATCTTGTCGAACTCGGTACCCGAGCTGCCGTTGAACAGCAGCACGCCATTGTTCACGGCAGAGGGGTTCACCGGTACGCCGGCAGCAGTGCGCAGGGCAAGTGCCAGGCCGCGCTTCTTGAATTGTTGGAGGTCAGGCTGGGCCATTTCGATTCCTTGATGGTGGATTTGGTGCCGACACCTGCCGGCGGGTTCAACGGGGTGGAGCGATGGCCGGTCGGACCGTTACCGCAGGTCAGCCACGCCCCATCGTGGGGAAGCAGCTGGCATGCGCGTCGCGGGCCGTGGCCGGTGGCCTACGCAGGCGGCGGGGTCATCCGATAGCTGCTGGCGAAGGTCTGGTGTGAAACAAGCCACTGCCCGGATTGCGACGCCTCACGGGCGCTGAGCAGGGTCAGCGGTTCCTGTGTGTCCTCCGGCGCCCAGCCCAGCAGGGCAAGGCGCACGGCGGGAATGAGGTCGGCATCCATGCGCTGGCGTGCCGTGGGACCTTCGACGGACGCGGGCCGAACGCGGACGAAGATCACCACGAGCAGTTCGACGTCGCAGTGCTGCAGCGGCGCGGCGCCGCTGTAGAACAGGTGCCTGCTCTGCTCGGTGGCGGTGACATAGGCAGCGGCATCGACCGCCGGCTGCGCGGCGAGGGCGTCAGCCAGCCCCGCCGCGTCGCCCACCAGCTCCAGCACCTGCGCTCGCTGCTGGAGCCGGGTGATCACCGGGCTCAGCGGAAAGGGACCAACGCTCATCGGATGCTCCTGGGCAGGACCACGCCCTGGGCGTGGGGGCTGCAACACACGGTGTCGTCCTGGAAGGCGCGTCGGTCCGGGTTGCGGCGGGGTGTCGGTAGCAGGTGTTTCGTCATGGGCCCAGTGTTGGCGTCCGGTCACTCGGGCCGGGACTAACCGCTGTTAGTGAATTCGACCGTTCGGCGATCCAGCGGCACCGGGGGCAGGGCTGCGTTGGCTGGACCAGGTATGTGGGTCGTGGTGGTGCGCACGCCCATGCGTGCCCGCCGCCCCCACGCGGTGCGCAGGCGGCCAGGATCAACGGCGTTTGAAAGGCGTTTAAATCGCTCGTGGTGCCCATTCGAGGGCAGGCCGGGCACCCCGGGCGGGGCGCGGCGGTGGGAAGGCTTACAGCGCTGCGGGTGCGTTCGCGGTCAGCGCCGTCGTCGCACGTCGGCCCACCCGGCGAGCGGTGCTCGCATGGGGTGGACGGGAGGGAAAAGAAGACAGGCGTGCAGCGGCCCTGGAAGCGGACACAGGGGCGGATGGTCTGCGCAACGGACGCGCCCACCTGGGGCAGCAGGCGGGCGGGGCACGGTCAGGACAGTCTGGTGGGCAGGGGCAGGGGCAAGGCGGGGCGGGCGGCAAGTGCGAGGACCGCGCACCTCCACGCGCGGTGTGTTGTCAGCGTGGGCCTGGTCGGCTCACACCGGGTGTCATGGCAAGGCCCTTGGCCACATCATGGCCACGCGGGGTGAGTTCGGCCGCCTGCAGGTCGGGCATCGTTTCATGCAGGCGGAGCAATCCCTGTTCCTGCAGCCAGTGCAGGTCGGTATGCACGTCGTCACGCGAACTGGCGACAGCCAGGTGGTACAGCGCGGCATGCAGTTGGGAGCTGTTTGCGCGGTATCCGGGCAGATCGCACAGGATCCGTAGAATCACCAGGCGACGATCTTCACGCAGGTGATCGGCGAAGGACTTCGTGGTCATGCATCTCTCTCCAGCAAATGTTCCTGCACGGTCTTGAGCAAGGTATGGGTGGTTTCGATCTGGCCTTCCATCGAGGACAGCCGTTGGTAGATGGCTCGGGTTTCGGCGTGGGTCAGGTTGGTCTGCTGGTACGCCTCCAGCCGTGCGATGCGCTCCTGCAGGGTGTTGTGCCGCGACGCCAACACCAGGCTCTGCCCCAGGTTCAACAAGGCCACCACCATCAGTACCGCCAGCAAGGCCAGATCCGTCCCGATCATTGACGTGCGTCGCGTGCGTTCATGGGGTCGACGCGCCGCTGCGGCACTGTCCCGGCCGAGTACCGGCCGGCAGCGCACTGCAATACCAGCGCCAGGCAGTGGACTCCCATTCGTGCATGGCCTGGACCAACGCGTGTTTGCCTGCGCGGCAGTCATGGTAGGCGCGTGTCACCAAGTCGTGGTTAGCCAGAAGCGTTGCCCAGCGATCATCGGCGGCCGCCGGCAGCGGCGGGCATGGCTGCGCCAGGCTGGAGGGGATCTGCAGGGGCGGCGGGGGCGGTAGCCCTGCCTGCATTGCTGCGGTTCCAGTGCTGCAGGAGGTCATCGCCAGCAGGCTGACTGCGTAACCGAGGCTGGCTATCCAGCAGCGCTGCCAGCGAGGTGCGCTGTCGTTCGGCATGCAATCGGGTCTGTTCACGGTCCTGCTCCAGTGCATCGGCAATATCATCAAGTCGTCCCGCCGCAGCGGCGTAGTCCATCAGGGCCTGAACCGAATTCGCGCGGAGCCGGTCCACATCACGCTGCAGCTGGACGATGTACGCCTGCTGCCGCGCCTGTTCGTGCCGTGCCTTGGCGCCCTGGCTCCAGCGCGTCCCGGCCCAGAAGCCGAGTACTGCGGCGACCAGCGCCAGGCTGCCGAGCCGGGCCATGCGCGCAATGAGGGGGGGCGCTACAAACATGGCGATGACCCCGTCCAGCCAGCGGCCAGATAGGCCGGCTCCAGGTCCAACAGGATCCGTCGGGAGTACCCGACGTTCTCCCGATGCGCCCACTCCAGACGGCTGCGGTAGCGGGCCACCTGCAGCCAATCATCAGGGTCGCTCCCTGCTGACCGGGCCAGTTGGCGTTCGCGCTCGAGGGCCTTCTCCCCGCCGTTGTACGCACGTAGCGCGAATGCCCAGCGGCTGCACGCCGAGACCCTCCCAGGTCCGAGCGGCACGACCCGATCCAGCAGCCAGCGGTCGTAAAGCGCGGCTGCCAGGATCGCCTGCTGTGCATTCCATGGGTCGAACCCAGCCAGGTCCTGCGGATACACGCTGGCTATCCAGGTCGCAGTTCGTGGCATGAACTGGGCAATGCCAAGTGCGCCGACCTTCGAGGTGGCATCGGCCCGGAACCCGGACTCCTGGTGCAACTGGGCGGCCAGGCGGGCACTGGAGCCTTCAACGCCCCAGGCACGGGTGACAGCCTGTTCCACGCGATGCCGGTACAGCGCTGACGAGGGTGCGATCCGGACGGTCCCGGTCCTGCCAGGCGCAGCGGCGATCGCCGCGCTGGGCATGATCGATGCCAGGGCCAGCAGCGTGGTCAGGGCCGTGCCCAGTCCAACGGCAGCGCGGTCGGCCGACGTGTTCATCCGATCAGACCCGCTGCGATCATGGCCGCTGCGATCAGCATGACCCGCCGCGACTGTGCCATCGATTTCTCGATGCCTTCCAGATGGCGGGGATCTCCGCCGCGGAAGGCAGCCCAATCCACCCCATAGCCGATGACGGCGGCCATCGTGATCTTGCTGGCCGCCCATGCGTAGCTGGCGATCAGGACCGGGTTCAGCCCGGCCACCGCCCCCAGCAGGAGAATGCTCAACAGCAGCCATGCCCACATGTAGCCCGCGCGCTCAAAGCGGGTGCAAAGGCTGGCGAACAATCCAGATACGGAGGGAAACATGGTTGCGGCTCCAAGCAGGGACGGTGGGCAGCGGGTACGACGCTGCCGGTGGGACGTAGCCGGGCCGGTGTCGGCACGCCACTCCATGGGTCCACTATCTCTGTGCCTGCTGTTGCCGCGGAACTAACCTGGGCTAGTGAAAAACGGTGCAGGGACGCGCGCTGGCCAGGCAGCGCCGCAGCGCTTCAGGGAGCGGCGTCGTCGAAATCGAACCGGGACTGGATCTTTTCCCGGTGGAGGGCGCGCTGGATGCGGCAGATCTTGTAGATGTAGATGTCCGACAGGCCGTATTCGGCAGCCAGTTGCTGGATGTTGCCGCGCTTGGCGCGCTGGTAGATCTCCGCATCGCGCAATGCCTTGCGCAGCCGCTCGCCACGCGGCAGGTAGAACTGGCGACCGCCCAGGTACGAAGCCAGCGCAAGTACGCCGGCTGTTGCCAGCTTGGCGGCCTGCGCCTCCGTCAGCCCTTGTTTCTGAAGAGCACTGTTCATGACCTCGACGAATGCGGCCAGCGCCGGCGCCCATCGTCGTGCAGTCGGTGCAAGCGCCGTCTCGTCCGTTGCGGCCGGTGGCGTGTTGCCATCTGTATGTTGGATCCCGTCATTCATCGTCACTGCTCTCAATGGCTGCAACGGCCGGTGTGGCCGCGCCCAGCCACTGGGCGCCGCCGTCCTTGGCCAACTCGCTCAGGCACTGGCCATATCCAGTGCAATGGCCTGGTACCGCCCCTGCTCGTCGCGTTCGTAGGCGCGTACATACGCCTTACTGCCAACGATCTGGACCGCATCGCCGATCGCGGCCATCGCACGCAGCCAGCGCGGATCTTCGATCGGCAGGCGGCGCAGGCCAAGGACCTGGGTGGTGCGGATGTTGCCCTGCTGATCGACGCGAAAGGCGTCGTTGATGATGGCGCGCAGCTCATGGCGCGCACCCTCGGTCCACTCCACGAGGCACATGTCGATGAGTGCCTTTGCCGCTTGCAAACGCTCGTCGAAGCGGATCGACTCCTGGATCTGGCGGACGACCTTGTAGCGACCATCGAAAGACATCAGCGTGACGTTGCCCTTTTTCCCGCCCAATGGTGCACGGTACTGCTCGATGCTCAGCTGGACGAATGCATCGACGTTGTTGAACGCACGGTCTTTGAAGCTGCGCAGCGCCGCCTGCGTCTGCTTGGCTTCGGCCACCAGTTCCGTGACCAGCTGGTCACGCAGCAGGTCGATGGGTTTGATCCGACTTTCATCGACCAGACGACCTTGCGGGTCCTGCCGATAGCCGTGCGGAATGCCGTTCATGTGGATCTCCTGTTGGTTCATGGAAATATCTCGAATCAGGGATGGTGCTGGGGAAAAAAGCCGGTGATGGCCTTGGCAACCGACGATCGCGCGGCCAGCAGATGGCGGAGCGCGACGTGGGGTCGTCGTGCATCGCAGGCATCATTGAGCGCGTCCTCCAGATCCTGGAGAACGGCGTGCAGGCGCACATCGAACGAGAGCCCATCAGGTCGGCGGATCGGGCGTGGCGTGGCGGCCTGGGCGGCCCGACGACCTGCATCGGTCAGCTCGATCCGCTGTGCCGGCCCGGCCCCGGCGATCTTCACCAGTCCTGCCTCGTGGAGGCGAAGCGAAACGAGGAAGCCGACAAGGGGCGTCGCGTCGGGTACCACGCGCACCAGTGCGGAAGACGCCACCACTCCGTTGGACTGATCCAGCGCCGTCAGGATCCTCATCGCTGCACTGCACGCATTCTCGAGCTCGCAGGCAAGCGCCCGCTCGGCGTGTGTCTGCACCTGGGCGGTCTCCAGGCATGCCATGTTCATGCCTGTACCGTCACAAGGTCGCGGCATTCGCTCACTTCCCATTCGACCTGGCAGCCATGCAAGGGCGCGGCCATGACGGTGCGGGTGACGTGGTTGATGGTTTCACGACGACGCATGGCGCCATGCAGGAACGTGTTGGCCAGCGGCGGGTCGATCAGGATCACCGCCCTGCGCTCGCCAATGCACACCCGTCGTGCGCACAGGCCCTGCCTGGCAAGTTCCTGGACGGACATGTGGCAGGCCTGCAGTTGGGCCAGGACGTGCGCGTGTAGAGATGACGGGTTGGAATCCATGCGAATGTCTCCGAAAGGGGGAGTGCTGGCGGCAACAGTCCTGCGCGCCAGAGGTGTTTGACTGCGGGACGCAGTCTCAGGGCGGCGGCTCATTCGAATACGCCCAGCTCCAGCGCAGCCGCATCGATCACCTCGGCATCCAGTCGCTTCCTGCTGGCTTGGGCGTAGGTGGCCGCCAGTCGCAGGACCTTGTTCAGTGCGCGTAACGCCCCGGGCCTCATTGCCACGCGCCGGATGCAGGCGTGGCAGCGGCTGTCATCGATTCCCCATGCCTTGATCAACGCATCGGCATCGCCCACACAGGCGCGTTTGAGGTGGGTCTTCTTGCCCACGCGCGAGTAGAGCCGGTCCAGGTGTGCGGCGCGGTTGCCCCCTGTCATCTGGGTATAGACGCGATCGTTCCCGCACAGCACCACTCCCACGGCACACTTGTCGTTGAACCAGCGGACCTGGTCCAAGGCCTGTACCGTCAGGTGCTGCGCTTCATCGATCACCAGCAGGCCGCCACACCCGCCGATGCGCGCGGCAATGGCGCGCTGCAGGGCGGCTGCACCGATGGGCGGTTCCTTGATGCCCACGCGCAGGGCGATCTCCTCCAGCGAGCGCAGCAGGGAGGCGGTGGCTGCCGACATCTCCACATGCCACACGTTGGGCGAGAGAGTCTGGTACCGGGCGATGGCCTTGGTCTTGCCGACACCGGCGCTGCCGACGATCAGCACCAGGTCGGCGGCCAACTGCGCGTAGCGCAGATCGTTGATGATGCGTCGGCTTGTCGGCGTATCCACCCAATGCGGGGCTGCGGGAAGGGTCTCCCCGTTGGCTTTGGCCTGGTGATGGTCCAGCCAGACCTGCACCTTGCGGGCGACGGCCTGGATGTTGCCGGCGTAGCTGCCGGCCAGGAACTGGCTCAGCGTCGCGCCGGAAATGGCGCTTTCCTTGGCAATACGCGCCTGGCTGTAGCCATTGCCGGCTTCGGCGATCATGCGCACACGCTCGCGCAGCGTGAACACCGCATCGGCGGTGATCTCGGTGGGCACGGGTGGGGCGGCGGTGGCGGGAGGGGCGGTTTCCACGGGATCTCCTTGGTGTATGGCGGTGAGGTGTGCGCCCTTCGGACGCGGTCGGTCGCGGGGTGGCAGGTGCGCGGACGGCGGGCTCATTCGTTCTGGTCGGGTGGGCGGCGCTGCGGCGGCGCGTGTTGGTTGGCCAGCCTCTCCATCAGGCTGCTGAAGGCCTGGTGGCGGTCGGAGTCGGTGCCGGTGGCGCGCAGGGGAGCGGGGGCTGCGGACCTTGCCCGTGCCTGGCCGAAAAGTGGGGCCACCACGCCTGGTGGTGGCAGGGTTTCAGGGATCGGGCCGGGCAGCTGCGCGGCGACGCTGGCCACTTTCATGCGACGTTCGGCGGCGAGCTGTTGCTTGGCGGCTCGCACGAACTGCCGTTTTGCCCGGGCGTGTTCACGCGCTGCGTCGGTGTCGGCAAAGCCGACGGCGGCAATGCACTCGGCCGTTCCCAAATGGACGCCGGACAGGGCATAGACCTCTATGCTGGCGTGTAACTGTTCCGGATCGAAGCGCAGCATCAGCTTCTGGCCGGCATGGCGGGCGATGGAGGCGGACCAGTACCGGTTTCCACCCAGGCGCACGCAGCCATCGCGTGGGTCGCTGGTGACCCGCTCGGCAGCCAGCATCAGCTGGCGCAGCTGCTCGCCCGTCGCCCGTCGCACCGGGAACTGCTGGTAGCTGGACGCGAAGGCCTGGTCGAAGCTTCGCTGCCCCCCGCAGACACGACTGCGCCGGCCTTCGCGTGCGTTGTGGGCAAGCACTTCGGTGTCCACCAGGCGGATGAAGTCGTCCAGCGCGACGGCACGGCTGCCATGGTTTTCCGGCTTGGCCGTGGGCGTATTGCCGGTGTAGGCGCCGGCACAGGCCGGATGTCGGGCAACGCGGTCGCAGAGATCGCGCCAGGCACGCTCGATGGGTTTGGCTTGCCCGTGATAAGGCGAGGCCCAGTGCACTTCACAGCCCATGCTGGTCAGCACCCCGATGGGGTCATCGGGCTGGATCCTGAAGCGGAACCGATTCGGCGCGCCGCCGGTCAGCAGCTTGCTGGCAAAGCCGCGACCGTTGTCCAGCCAGACCTTTTCCGGGATGCCATAGCGCGCCACGACATCGCGGAAAGCGAGGCGCGCCAGATCCGCCGACTCCGTTGCCGCGACGCGGTGCCCGAGCAACTTTCCCGAGTACAGGTCCTGTACGCCGATCATCACCGGCCGCGCGATGCTTCCATCGGGCCACCGCACGAATACATCGAAGCGGTGGCCATCCGCGTTCACTGCTTCCAAAGCACGGAACATCGAACGGTCGCGCTGTTGTGCCGGGAATGCTCGCGCCAGCGCCTGGCGACCTTGCCGGGCCAGAATCAGTGCTGCGGGCGGCATTTCGGCCCTGATTCTGCGCTCGAAGGTTTTCAGCGACGGAATCGCCGGCCAGCCGCGTGCGGCGCAGACACGCTGGACGCGCTCATAGCAACTGGTGGCCGTCGGCGCCTCCACACGCAGGTAGTCCGACTTGAACAGGTCCCACGCATCGGGCGGGATGCTGACCATGCTGGTACGTCCCACATAGTGCGGCACCAGCAGGGCAAGGCGATGCTGTTTCTCCACCCCGTTTACCTCCGCGGCCCAGCGCCCCAGGCTGGCCATGGACCCACCGCGCACCCCTTCGGTTCGCAGTCGGGCAACCACCAGGCGCCGTGCTTCCATCAGTGCGGTACCGTCAGCGACTAGGCTCTCGACCGCCTGCAGGGCGCGCAGGCGCTGGTGCGCGATGGCTTTGCGCGATTCCGGCAGGGCCTCGTATCGCTGCCAGGCGGACATGATATGGGCCTGGCCCGGGGCAACTTTCCGGGAGCGGGTCACACGCGGCGGCGGTAGGATCGGTACGTCTGCAGGCCGCGCTCCGATATGCAGGTACAAGGCAGCCTGCACCTGCGCCGGAAGCGCGGAGACGGCGTAGTAACGTTTGCTTCCACCGCGGACGCTGCGGCTCTGGTAGACCCATGCGTCCTTGGCCGCACGCATTTCCGCGGCACGCTTGGACACGGACAGGGCGCTGGCGATCGTCGCCAGGTCAAACAGTGCTTCGTTGGGCTGATCGGACATGCGCGGGCACCTCCTGCGGGAGCGGGTGGACGAAATTGGGGGGATCACGCGGGCGCACCGGATGTGTCAGGCGGGCAAGCGGTGCGCGTGGCCCAGCCGTGCGCTGGTTGATCGCGTCGCCCCGGGTGCGGCCCATGCCGCGACAGGCGAGCGGCGGATGTCATGCGAAAGCGGGTATGTTCAGAATCCCGGGCACCCGATCCATCAACTGGCCTCCTTTTCCTGATTGCGGCGTCCACGCAGCCTGCTAGGCTTGGCATCAGGCGGAAGAAGCACAGCGGGTCCGCGCCTGCGGTTGGGTCTGCCGTCTGGTCCGTAACGGCTGGGCCAGATATCGGCAGTGGGGAAACCGAGTGCTTCTGCGATCAACGCTTCTGCCAGGGGGTAGGGGCGGTGAAGTGCCTTGGCCAAGCTGTTCTGGTTGCGGTAGCCGTTGAGCAGGCTCAACTGACGAAGGGAAATCCCCTTCATGTGTAGCTGTGCCACGATTTCGGCTGGGTGCCAGTCTTTACGAAGGCTGGTTTTTTTTGGTGGGTGTAATGCCGTCACGTTTCCGGGTATCCAATGTCGGAATCTGTGCGGCCATGATGAGAACGAACGTGCTCTATGTCAAGTACGAACGTGCTTCGTAGTTAATGGTGGTCGAGATGTGCCTGCTTCTTGTGAAAAAATACTTGTCGATCAATGGCTTGAAAAAGTGCGAAGCGTGTTCACGGGCAGCCGTACGCCGCTTCGCGGTTCAGGGGGATAAGTGCGAAAGGAGCAAATGAGCCTGATAGGGGTTCGAATAAGGCACATTCGTGCGTCATCTACCCAGGAGGAGATGGCCCAGCGTCTGGGCGTTGCCAAGCGGACCTACCAGAACTATGAGCGAGGCGAGCGTCTGCCCGATGCGGAGTTCCTCAGCGGTCTGGTCGCTTCCGGGTGGAATGCCAACTGGGTGCTCACCGGGGCAGGCGACGAACGTCTGAGCGCTTCCGAGGTCGGCGTCGGCGCAGCGGCTTCAACTTCCGGCGGGATGTCTCAACCTGCGCGACCCGAGGACATCACACTGGCCGTCCAGTTGGCCGAGGAGGCCTTAGACGGAGCGCGGCTGGAGCCAGAGGACTATGGCAGGCTTGTTGCACTGATCTACGGCGCCCTGGTGAGTGGTCTGCCGTCCGCCCAGGTATTGGCGTTCGCAAAGCCCGCAGCACGCGGGATCAGGGGGTCGGGTAGTGAATCAGTGGATCGAACAGGTAAGGCAGCTGCTGGCTAAGGCAAAGCCCCCCTCGCCGTGGACGACGGGCGTGGGGATCGGCTTGGACGCGGCCAACGACAATGATGCCGGTTCTCCTACAGAGCCACGTAGCCTGAGTCGCGTGGACCGCTCGCTGCTGGTCATGGATGTCGTGCGAATCACTGCCGATCGGGGCTGCGAACAGGAGGTGGCGCGCGAGTTGAAGCGGCTCGGAGCGTCCAGCGTCGCCCACCTCCAGGACGACGACCTCATTGATCTGTTCGTCTATCTGGACCACGAGCTGGTCAATCCGGAGCAGCGCTGGAACGCGGTCTAATGAGACTTGAACGAGACGTGCAGGCGAGCGACGGTTGGCAGTTGAACTGTCCGGGAGCGGTGCGGCACGGACTTCCGCATCGACCGAGTTTCGCGCATGCTGCCCCGCGCGTTGCCAATAGCCCTTTGCGTGCAAGGGGTGAGGCCCTGGAGGCGAGGTGCGATGATTTGCCCAGGAATGATCAAACCATCAGGGGCCTCACAGCGGCGCTGCCGAAGGCATGAGGCCGGCGCCCACGGTGGCTGAACACCGCCGCCGCAGTTGCGAATGAAACATTTTGCGCCGCACACAAGCTGTGCTATCAATACTCCCCAATGAACGCACGCCCCGCCAATTCCTACTTTTGGTATTACTTTCCGAAGCCACCGGCGGAGGAAGGCATGCGCTCACCCTGAAGAAAGCTTCAGACGCATTCCCGAAAGCCGCCAGCGCACCTGGCGGCTTTTTTGTTGCCGCCGCGCTGGGGACCCCCACTTCCAAGGAGTTTCCCCCATGCCCCCGCACACCGATGACCTGCGCATCCGCAAGATCGAACCGTTGACCCCGCCGGCCCAGCTGCTGGCGATGCTGCCCTGTGACGACGAAGCCTCCGATACGGTCAGCGCCTCGCGCGCGGCCCTGCACGAGATCCTGCACGGCCGCGACGACCGCCTCGCCGTCGTGATCGGCCCGTGTTCGATCCATGACCCGGTGGCCGCCATCGAGTACGCCCAGCGCCTCAAGCCGCTGCGCGATGCCTACGCCGATGAGCTGGAAATCGTCATGCGCGTGTACTTCGAGAAGCCGCGCACCACGGTGGGCTGGAAGGGCCTGATCAACGATCCGGACCTGGACGGCAGCTTCAACATCAACAAGGGCCTGCGCGTCGCGCGCGGTCTGCTGCGTGACATCAACAAGCTTGGCCTGCCGGCCGGCGTGGAATTCCTCGACGTGATCTCGCCGCAGTACATCGCCGACCTGGTGGCCTGGGGCGCGATCGGCGCACGCACCACCGAGAGCCAGGTGCACCGCGAGCTCGCCTCGGGCCTGTCGTGCCCGGTGGGCTTCAAGAACGGCACCGATGGCAACATCAAGATCGCCGCCGATGCGATTGGCGCGGCCTCGAACCCGCATCACTTCCTATCGGTGACCAAGGAAGGCGGCACCGCGATCGTGGCCACCGCCGGCAATCCGGATTGCCACGTCATCCTGCGCGGCGGCAAGACGCCGAACTACGATGCCGACCACGTGGAGGCGACCAGCCAGACGCTGGCCAAGTCGCACCTGGCCGCGCGCATCATGATCGATGCCAGCCACGCCAACAGCAGCAAGAATCCGGAGAACCAGCCCAAGGTCATCGCCGACATCAACGCGCAGCTGGCCAACGGCGAGGAGCGCATTGTCGGCGTCATGGTCGAGAGTCATCTGGTCGCCGGCCGCCAGGACCTCGTCGACGGCCAGCCGCTGACCTACGGCCAGAGCATCACCGACGGCTGCATCGGTTGGGACAGCTCGCTGGCCGTGCTGGAGAGCCTGGCCCAGGCGGTGCGGGCGCGGCGCGCGGCGCGGATCAGCGAGGCGGCGTGAGTGGCGGATGCGCCCGGCACTGTGCCGGGCGCATTGGGCAAGGACGTCGCGGGTACAGATGCTTGACCTGAGTCAAACAGTTGGAAGTAGCTCGCAAATTGACCGCTGCTCCAGTCACGGCGAGATACAACCGGCGTGCATCTGCCGGTTGCGCCGCTCAAGAAGAACGCGGCAGCTCGGTGCCTGCTGGATACCCTTCGCAAGGGAGCGGTGACGCTCCTGAGGAGCCGAGCTTGGCTCTTCCGCCTGCGGATGCACTTTCGTTGAGGGAATCCAGCGATGGTGCTAGCGTCTCCGCAAACATCGGGCCAGGACGGCAGTATGTATCAAGTCGGCATCGCTTTCGCGCATCCCCCGCATCAGATCTGTGGGTGGGCAGGCCTCATGGAAACCAGCGCGCCATCCATCGAACACGGCCTGGATCGATTCTGGACGGAACTTCGCCCTGGTTTGCAGCGTCTTGCCGCTCGTTTCGACTGGTGCTGGGTCGGCCGGCTTCCTGTGGACGTGGAGGCCGGTGCGACCGACTTCGGCCATGTGCGCAGGCACGTTGTTGAAACACTGAAGGCGCTGGTGCAGTCGGGCGAGGCCGCAGGCCACGAAACGTTCGTGTTCTTCGTTGCGGACTGGCCTGAAGACGATCAATGCCGATACGGAAGCGGGACTATCGCCGATCTGGACGGCTATCTCCGCCTCTTCGGTGACTGGGATGAATGGGTCTATCGCGTCGACCGTGATGCCCTCCAGCAGGGCCAGGGAACGCCACTGCTTGTGAGGGTGCGGCAGGACCGGTGAGCCCGGTGCCGAACGTCTGATCCTGTCGCCGATCGTTCAGGCCGCCCGCCGCAGCTTCGCCAAGGCCAGGTAGATCGCCGGCGTCGTATACAACGTCAGCCACTGGCTCACCAGCAACCCACCCACGACCGCGATCCCCAGCGGCTGCCGCATCTCCCAGCCTTCGCCGGTGGCCAGCATCAGTGGCAACGTTCCCAGCAACGCCGCCACACTGGTCATCAGGATCGGCCGGAAGCGCAGCCGTGCCGCCTCGCAGATGGCGTCATACGGCGACAAGCCGCGCTCGCGTTCGGCCGAAAGCGCGAAGTCGATCATCAGGATGGTGTTCTTCATCACCACGCCTATCAGCAGGAACAGCCCCAGCAGCGAGATCAGGTTCAATTCGTTGCCGAAGGCCATCAGCGCCAGCAGGGCGCCCACACCGGCCGAGGGCAGGGTGGACAGGATCGCCAGCGGCTGCACGAAGCTCTCGTACAGCACGCCCAGCACCAGGTACACCGCGAGCATTGCGCCCACGATCAGCCACAGTTGGCGCTCGCGCAGCGTCTCGAAGCCACCGGCCTCGCCACTCAGCCTGGCCTGTACATGGGTGGGCAGCATGATGCCGGCCATCGCGCGGTCCACGGCTTTCACGGCCTGGTCCAGGGTTACGCCGGGTGCGAGCGCGAACTCGATCCAGACCGAGGCGAACTGCTGGCTGTGGTAAATGCGGTCCGGCGCCATGCCGTAGGACCAGCTGGCAATCGAGGACAGCGGCAGGCGCTGCCCGTCCTTGCCGATCACGTGGATCTGGTCCAGCGTGGACGGGTCCTGGGTGTAGCGCGGGTCCAGTTCCATCACCACGCGGTACTGGTTGAGCGTGTCGTACAACGTGGCCACCTGGCGCTGGCTGAAGGCGTTGTTGAGCACCGACGCGATCATGCGCATGTCCACGCCCAAACGTGCTGCGGCGTCGCGGTCGATGTCCAGCACCACCTGGCGCATGCCTTCGTCGCCCTTGGATTCCACGTCCACCAGTTCGGGCAGGGCGCGCAGGGCGTCGGCCACCTTGGGTGCCCATTGCCGTAGAGGTTCCAGCTCGCCGGACAGCAGCTGGAACTCGTACTGGCCGCTGTCGCCGCTGCCTTCCAGCTTGATGTCCTGGTCCACCCACAGGAACATGCCGCCGCCGGGAATCTTCGGCATGTTGCTGCGCAGGCGGTCGATCACCTGCTGGCTGGACACCTTGCGCTCGGCCAGCGGCTTCATCTTGATCATGATGAAGGCGTTGTTGACCCCGCTGCGCCCGCCGATGTACCCGATGATGTCGCTGATGGCCGGGTCGGCCAGCAGCAGCTTCCGATACGCATCGATCTTGGGCTGCATCACCTGGAACGACAGACCATCGTCGCCGCGCGCGAAACCACGCAGCTGTGCCGTGTCCTGCTTGGGCACGATGCCTTTGGGCACCTGCTGGAACAGCCACACGTTCAGCCCGATCACCGCGCCGAACAGCAGCACCGGCACGGCCAGCCAGCGCAGCATCGTCTGCAGGCTGGCCACGTAGCCACCGCGCAGCCGCTCGAACAACGCCGTGCCGCCCCGTTGCAGCACGTTGCCCGCACCGGGCCGCTCACGGCCGAGCAGACGTGCGCACAGCATCGGAGTCAGGCTCAGCGAGACCAGCAGCGACACGCCCATCGCCGCCACCAGGGTCAGCGAGAACTCGCGGAACAGCTTCTCCACGAAGTCGTCCAGGAACAGGATCGACACGAAGACCACCGCCAGCGCGATGTTCATCGACAACAGCGTGGCACCCACTTCACCGGCACCGCGCAGGGCCGCATCCATCGGTGAGGCGCCTCCTTCGCGATGGCGGGCGATGTTCTCCAGCACCACGATGGCATCGTCCACCACCAGCACCGCGGCCACGATCAGCGCCATCAGCGACAGCGTGTTGAGCGAGAAACCGAGCAGCGCGATCACCGCAAGCGCACCCAGCAGCGACACCGGAATGGCCAGGGTCGGCACCAGCGCGGCGCGCCAGTGACCCAGGAACGCCAGCACCACCAGCACCACCAGGGCGATGGCCAGCAGCAGGGTCAGCTCGGCCTCGTGCAGGGTGGCGCGGATCACCGGCGAGCGGTCCATCACCACCTGCATGTCGATGCTGGCCGGCAGCAGCGCCTGCAGCGTGTCCATCTGCGCGTTGATGGCGTCGACGGTCTCGATGATGTTGGCGTCCGGCTGGCGGCTGACGATCAGCAGCACCGCAGGGCGCTGGTTGTGGAAGCCGCTGGCATAGCGGTCTTCCACGTCCTCGCTGACCTGGGCGACGTCGCGCAGGTGCACCGGGCGGCCTTCGCGCATGGCGATGATCAGGTCGCGGTACTCGGCGGCGGTGCGCAGCTGCAGGCTGGCCTCCAGCTGCCATTGCCGGCTCTGGCTGGCCACGTTGCCCAGCGGCTTGAGTGCGTTGGCGGTGCGGATGGCCGCCGCGACATCATCCAGTGCGATGCGCTGCTGGTTGAGCGCATTGGGATCCAGCGACACGCGCACCGCCGGCAGCGAGCTGCCGCCCACCTGCACTTCGCCGACCCCGGGAATCTGCGCCAGCTTCTGCGCGATCACCGTGGAGGCCACATCGAAGATCTGACCGGGCGAGAGGCTGTCCGAACTCAGCGCCAGCGCCAGGATCGGTGCCTGCGAGGGATTGACCTTGTTGTACTGGGGCATGCCCGGCATGCCGCTGGGCAACTGCGCGCGGGCGGCATTGATCGCCGCCTGCACGTCGCGCGCGGCGCTGTCCACGTCGCGGCCCAACTCGAACTGCAGCTCGATCTGGGTGGAGCCCTGGGTGCTGGCCGAGTCAATCCGGCTCAAGCCCGGAATCGTGCCCAGCGCCCGTTCCAGCGGCGTGGCCACGTTGGCCGCCATCGATTCGGGGCTGGCCCCGGGCAGGCTGGCGCTGACGTTGATCGCCGGGTAGTCCACCTGTGGCAGCGGTGCCACCGGCAGCAGCCGCAGCCCCAGCAGGCCGGCCAGCACCACCGCCACCGACAGCAGCAGGGTGGCCACCGGGTGCTGCACGAACCAGCCGATCGCCCGCGCAAGCGGACTCACGCGTGGGCCTCGGCCGCATCGTCGGCACGTTCGGCCGGACGCCGGCGGAAGCGGTCGAAGAACAGGTAGATCACCGGCGTGGTGAACAGGGTGAGCACTTGGCTGACGATCAGCCCGCCCACCATCACCACGCCCAGCGGCTGCCGCAGTTCCGCGCCCGAGCCGCTGGCGAACATCAGCGGAATGGCGCCGAACAGCGCGGCCAGGGTGGTCATCAGGATCGGACGGAAGCGCAGCAGCGCGGCCTGGTGAATCGCCTGGCGCGGGGCCAGGCCGAACTCACGCTCGGCCTCCAGCGCGAAGTCGATCATCATGATCGCGTTCTTCTTTACCAGCCCGATCAGCAGCACGATGCCGATCACCGCGATCAGGTCCAGGCTGCGCCCGCTCAGCAGCAGGGCCAGCAGCGCGCCCACCGTGGCCGAGGGCAGCGTTGAGAGGATGGTGATGGGGTGGATGAAACTCTCATACAGCACGCCCAGCACCAGGTACATCACCACCACCGCGGCCAGCACCAGCCACAGCGTGCTCGACAGCGAGGCGCGGAACGCGTCGGCCGCCCCCTGCAGGCGCAGCTCCACCCCGGTAGGCAGGCCGATCGCCGCACGCGCGCCTTCAATGGCCTGCACCGCTTCGCCCAGCGACGCACCGGGTGCCAGGTTGAACGAGAACGTCACCGCCGGGAACTGGCCCACGTGGTTGATCAATAGATGCGCGGGGCGCTGCTCGATGCGCGCGATGCCATTCAACGCCACCTGCCTGCCATCCGGCCCGGCCACGTGCAGGCGCGCGATGGCGTCCGGCCCGAAGGCCGCGTCCGGGCGCGCTTCCAGCACCACCCGGTACTGGTTGGCCTGGGTGAAGATGGTGGAGATCTGGCGCTGGCCGAACGCGTCGTACAGCGCATCGGCCACCGCGTCCACGCTGATGCCCAGGCGCGCGGCGGCGACGCGGTCGATCAGCACGTGCGCCTGCAGGCCCTGGTCCTGCAGGTCGCTGGCCACGTCGGCCAGGGCTGGGGACTGCTGCAGGTGGGCCAGCAACCGGGGCGTCCATTGCGCAAGCTGGTCGCTGTCGGGGCTGGTCAGGGTGAACTGGTATTGGGTGCGGCTGATCCGGTCCTCGATGCCCAGTTCCTGCACCGGCTGCAGGTACAGCGTGATGCCGGGCACGTGCGCCACGCGCTGCTGCAGGCGCGCGATGATCGCTTGTGCGTCGCTGCTGCGCTGCGCGTGTGGTTTCAGTTCGATCAGCAACCGGCCACTGTTGAGCGTGGCGTTGTTGCCGTCCACGCCGATGAACGAGGACAGGCTGGCCACGTCCTCATCGTCCAGCAGTGCCGACGCAAGCGCCTGCTGGCGCTGCGCCATGGCCTGGAACGAGATCGACTGCGGCGCTTCGCTGATGCCCTGGATCAGGCCAGCGTCCTGCACCGGGAAGAAACCCTTGGGCACCCACACGTACAGCGCGGCGGTGAGCAGCAGGGTGGCCACGGTGGCGCCCAGCATCAGCGGCTGGCGCTGCAGCACCCAGTGCAGCTGGCGGTCGTAGATCGCCACCACGCGGTCGAACGGGTCGCCCTGCTGCGCCGATTCCTGGCCGTCGGCATCGCGGCGGGTGGCATGCCCGGCCTTGAGCAGGCGCGCGCACATCATCGGGGTCAGCGTCAGCGAGACCAGCAGCGAAATGCCGATCGCCACCGCCAGGGTGATCGCGAACTCGTGGAACAGCTTGCCCACCACGTCGGCCATGAACAGCAGCGGGATCAGCACCGCGATCAGCGACAGGGTCAGCGAGATCAGGGTGAAGCCGATCTGCCGGGCGCCCTTCAGTGCCGCCTGCATCGGCGTGGCGCCGCGCTCCAGATGGCGGGCGATGTTCTCCAGCATCACGATCGCATCGTCGACCACGAAGCCGGTGGCGATGGTGAGCGCCATCAGGGTGAGGTTGTTGAGTGAGAACCCGGCCAGCAGCATCACCCCGAAGGTGCCCACCAGCGACAGCGGCACCGCGATGCTGGGAATGATCGTGGCCGGTATGTTGCGCAGGAACACGAAGGTGACCATCACCACCAGCGCGATGGCGATCAGCAGTTCGTGCTGCACGCCACGGATGGAGGCGCGGATCGATTCGGTGCGGTCGCTCAGCACCGCCACGTCCACGCCCTTGGGCAGCGATGCCTGCAGCTGCGGCAGCAGCGCCCGCACCTGGTCCACCACGGCGATCACGTTGGCACCGGGCTGGCGCTGGATGTTGATCAGCACCGCCGGCGTGGTGCCCGACCACGCGGCCAGCTGGCGGTTTTCCGCGCCGTCTTCGATTGTGGCCACGTCGCCCAGGCGCAGCGGCGCGCCGTCCTTGTAAGCCAGGATCAGCGCCCGGTACTCGGCCACCGAGCGCATCTGGTCGTTGGCATCGAGCATGATCGCGCGGGTGGGGCCGTCGAAGCTGCCCTTGGGCATGTTGACGTTGGCCGCGCCGATCGCGGTGCGGATGCTGGCCATGCTCAGCCCGTTGGCGGCCAGCGCCGACGGATTCACCTGGATGCGCACCGCCGGGCGCTGCCCGCCGGCCAGGCTGACCAGGCCCACGCCCGGCAGCTGCGACAGGCGCTGGGCCATGCGCGTATCCACCAGGTCGTGCACCTGCGGCAGCGACAGCCCCTGCGAGGTTACCGCCAGGGTCAGGATCGGCGTATCAGCCGGGTTGACCTTGCGGTACACCGGTGGCACCGGCAGGTCGTCGGGCAGGAAGCTGTCGGCGGCGTTGATCGCGGCCTGCACTTCCTGCTCGGCCACGCCGAGGGCGACCTCCAGCGAGAACTGCAGGGTGATCACCGAGGCGCCGCCGGAGCTGGTGGACGACATCTGCTTCAGCCCGGGAATCTGGCCGAGCTGGCGCTCCAGCGGCGCGGTCACCGCACGGGTGGTCACCCCCGGGCTGGCACCGGTATACAGCGTGGTGACCTGGATGATCGGGTAATCCACCTGCGGCAGTGCCGCCACCGGCAGCAGCCGGTAGGCCAGGATGCCGGACAGCAGCAGCGCCACCATCAGCAGCGTGGTGGCGACCGGGCGCTCGATGAAGGGCCGCGAGAGGTTCATGCGCCGGTCCGCGGCGCGTCCACCTGTGTTGTCGGCGTGGGCACCACCTCCACCGGCGCACCTTCGCGCAGGCCGTCGATGCCTTCTACCACCACCCGCTCGCCGGCCTTGAGGCCTTCGCGCACCGAGACGCGCTCGCCATCGGCCGGGCCCAGTACCACGTTGCGCAGGTGCGAGGTGTTGTTCGGCGCGATCACGTACACATAGCTGCCCTTGCTGCCGAACTGCACGGCGGCGTTGGGAATCACCACCGCATCGGCACTGCTGACCTGCAGGCGGATGTTGACGAACTGGTTGGGGAACAGCGCCTCGTCGGCATTGGCGAACTGCGCGCGCAGCTTCAGCGTGCCGGTGGCGGTGTCGATGCGGTTGTCCAGGCTGGACAGCACGCCGCTGCCGAGCGCCTGACGCTCTTCGCGATCCCAGGCTTCCACCGTGAGGTCGGGCGTGGCGCGCACGGCGGCCACCACCGCTGGCAGGTCCGGCTCGGGCACGGTGAACAGCACGCTGATCGGCGTGGTCTGGGTGATGGTGGCCAGCGGTTCGGTATCGCCGCTGCGCACCAGGTTGCCCACGTCCACGTTGCGCAGGCCCATGCGCCCGGCCACCGGCGCGGTGATGCGGGTGTACTGCAGCTGCAGGCGGGCTTCGTCCACCGCGGCCTGGTCGGTCTGCCGACGGCCCTGCAGCTGGCGCACCTTGCTCTGCTGGTCGCTCAGGTCCTGGGCAGAGACGAAGTGCTTGGCCTGTAGTTCGCTGTAACGCTTGAGCTGGGTCTGCGCGTTGTCCAGTTCGGCCAGGTTCTGCTGCTGGGTGCCCAGCGCACGCGTCAATGCCACCTGGTAGGGACGCGGGTCGATCTCGGCGATCAGGTCGCCGGCCTTGACGTGCTCGCCCTCGCGGAACGACAGCCGCAGCAGTTCGCCGTCCACGCGGCTGCGCAGGCTCACCGTATGCAACGGCGTCACCGTGCCCAGCGCCTTCAGGCGCACCACCAGGTCTTCGCGCACCACCGTGGCCACGCGCACCGGTGTTGCAGTGCTCGCGGGCGCGGCTTCGGCGGCCGGCGCGGGCGACAACACCCGCCAGGCGATCACGGCGGCGGCCAGCACGGCCCCGACCAACAGCGGTTTGAACAGACGACGGGAACGCGAGGGGAGCGGGGCAGACATGGGGCATCCTGCGCGTACGCCACACGGCGAACGCGTCCATGGTTTACCGGCCCGTGGGGGCAGGCGAGGCGAAGTGGGGTTGTCTGGCGGGGCCGCTGGTCGAATGCCGCAGCGTGGCTGGATACCGACCCGGGAGGGGCGGGGGCGTCATGGTACCGCGTGTGGGTGCCTGCACTCACATGACCTTGGTCATGGAGCGGAGACGGTCGGGTGCTACCGGTGCATTGAACGGTCCGTTCAATGCACCTCGTCGCGGTAGACGAACTTGGGCATTTCCCATTTGAAGTGGATGGCCAGCAGGCGCAGCAGGAAGCCGCCGCCCAAACACCACAGCGTGGCCGCGTTGATCGACACGCCCAGCTCCAGCAGGCCCAGGTAGGCCGCGCCGGTGAACAGGGTGATCACCGCATACAGTTCCTTCTGGAAGATCAGCGGCACCTCGTTGCACAGCACGTCGCGCAGCACGCCGCCGAAGGCGCCGGTCAGCATGCCCGAGATCAGCACGATCGGCGCGGCGTGGCCGGCATCGCGCGCCACCGCGCAGCCGATCAGGGTGAAACAGATCAGCCCCAGCCCATCCAGCACCAGGAAGGTGCGGCGGAAGTGGTGCATCCAGCGCGCCACCCAGGTGGCGATCAACGCCGCGCAGATGGTGAAGCCCAGGTACTCGGGGTGCTTCACCCAGCCCAGCGGATAGTGGCCCAGCACGATGTCGCGCAGCGAGCCACCGCCCAGCGCGGTGACGCAGGCAATGATGACCACGCCGAACAGGTCCATGCGCCGCCGTCCGGCGGACAGCGCGCCGGTCATGGCTTCGGCGGAAATGGCGATGAGGTAGATCAGGGAGAGCAGCATGGGGGAGGCTCCGGGCACGTCAGGCGGGGACGGAAGCACGCACATCGCACGCCAGCGCGGGGCACTGTCGTGAGGGTGGGATTCCGTTGCCGCTCCCGCTGTCCTTTTGCCTGAGAGTTCGGTGGCCAAGGCCACGTGCCCCTTCGGCGGGTCATTGAAGACCTCTCTCCAGATCGGCGTGCTGGATGCATGGTTGGTGGCGTTCCGAGCCACCGGCCTGAGCGATTATGGGAGCCTGCGCCTTCGGCGGGTGCCAGCGTGGCACCTCTGTCCTGCATCCGGGGCGGATTCTAGCAGCCGCCGGGCACTCTCCGGTGGATAATCCCGGTATGCCCGCTGAACCCGCCCCCTGGTACGTGTACCTGCTGGAATGCCGCAACGGCAGTTACTACGCCGGCATCAGCAACGATGTGGACGCCCGCTTCCAGGCCCATCTGGCCGGCAAGGGCGCCAAGTACACCCGCGCCCACCCGCCGGTGAAGCTGCTGGCCATGCGCGCCTACCCGGACCGGGCAACCGCCTCCAAGGCCGAATGGCAGCTCAAGCGGCAACCGCGGGCGCGCAAGCTGGCGTGGCTGCAGGCCACCCCGTAGCGCCGGGCTCTGCGCGGCTGCGCGTGGCGCTGGCTCGCCGTCACGGCGTAGGCCACAATCAGCCGACCACAGGGAGGGAACCAGGATGTTCGATCTCCAACGAAAGCCGCTGTCACGACCGCGCATGGCGTGGCTCCTGTCGTTCCCCGCACTGCTGTTCGGCCTGGTGATCGCCGCGCCTGCATCGGCGGCCACGCCCGTGAACGCACTGCGGTATGGCGACATCGCCCCGGCCGATTCCTTCCGTGCCGCCTACGCCCCCGATGCCATAGCGGCCGCGCGCATCTCGCTCGACCCGGGCAAGGTACCTGCCAACCTTCGTGGCCTGGTGCCGCTGGCCGAATACTGGGGCATCGGCGATGACGTCCTCCGCGAGATGCTGCAGGAGGGGGAGAGCCCGGCGAAGAAGAAGGCGCTGGCCGATGCGGTCAACCCGCACAATGCGGCGATCACGGCCTGGTTGGACAGTTGGCCGCAGGGCGAGCCAATGAGCGACGAGGCGGCCGCCTTCATGTACATGCAGCAGGGCCTGGACGAGATGGGGCTGTTCCAGGCGCGCTGATCCTCCTCTCTCTACCGGATGAACCCCTGCGATGACCCCGCTTGCCCTGCTGCTCGCCCTTGTCGGCGCTACTCCATCGGCCACCCCCGCCATCGATCCCGCCACGCGTGCCGCGATCGAAGCCACCTGCCTGGACTACGTGGACGGCCAGCTCGAAGGCGACCCGGCCCGCGTGGCGCGTTCGCTGCACCCGGACCTGGCCAAGCGCGCGATCCTCGGCGACACCCCGGATGAGCGCCTCGGCCTGCGCCGGATGTCGAAGGAAGAGCTGGTGGAACTCACCCGGCAGGGCGCATTGAAAACCCCGAAAGACCAGTGGAAGCGCAGCTGCACGCTGCTCGACGTCACCGGCAACGCCGCCTCGGTGCGGTTGGAAACGCCGTGGTTCGTGGACTACTTCCACATGGGCCGGTTCGGCGCGCGTTGGATCATCGTCAATGCGCTGTGGTACAGCAAACCCAAGGCAACAGCAAAGTGACGACCACGCACGGCGATAGCGAGGCGGGGTATCGGTTCGGGCCGAGCGAGGTCGATGCCGTGCTGCGTGCACGGCCGGAGAAGCGCTACGCCTATTTCGTCAATCGCGTGGCCGACTGGGAAGAAGTGTGGGGATTGCGCAACGCCGATGGCTGGGTGATGTCGGCCACCGATGCGGGTGAACAGGTGGCACCGTTCTGGCCGTTCCGCGCGTTCGCCGAACGTGCGGCGGTAGGCAGCTGGTCGAACACGTGGCCGGAAAGGATCGCGCTGCACGCCTTCCTGGAGCGCTGGCTGCCCGGCCTTGCCGGTGACGGTCGGCGGGTCTGTGTCCTGCCCGACGAACACGGCCAGGGCGCCACCGTGGAGCCTGCCACGCTGAAGGCCGATATCGAAGAAGAGCGGGAAAGACTCGAATAGTCTGCGGGAGACGAACGCGCGCGATTGACCGCCCGCCACGTCATCGCGATCATGCCATGAGCCCCGCGCGTTTCCACAATGCAAGCCCGCATTGCACCCCTGCCGACAAGGACGCCACATGACCGATACAACCGCACAACGACAGGCGCAGGCACTGGCCGCCATCCAGCAGGCCGTGGGCACCGAAGCCGGCGAAGACGGCGTGGATCTGTTCGCCGACCACCACCGCGACGAACTGCCGCCCAGCTATTGGCAGCAGCACCTGGGCGACGTTGCGCCGACGTCGGCCGCCATCATCGGCCTGCTGGAATTCAAGTCGGCCTGGGGCGAAAACGAGAGCGAGTATTTCGATTTCACCCTGCCGGGGGACGTCACCAACTACGTGGTGTCGGTGCACTTCGATGAAGCCGGCGAGGTCGACGGGATCGCGATGGAAAGCTGATGCACCGGGGCGAAGTCACCGCGATGGGTTCACCCCTAACGCGGCGGCAGCACGAACATCAGGAATACGCACACCACCAGAATGCCCACCAGCACCCAGCGCAGCCCCGCCGGTGACAGCACGCCGAACAGGCGCAGCGCGCTGGCAGCGAAGTGGTGCCCGCAGTTCGGACAACGCACCTGCATCTGCACGTGGCGCGGGGTGATCGCGTTGAAGAACATCGGCACACCGCTGCGCACCAATGCCCTGCGGCTGTCGAACACGGCCGCGCAGCCCGGACAGGTTTCGCGGTTGCTCATGGCGTGGGCGGCGGCGGGGTGTCGCTGGGCAGCTTCGGCCTGCGGTCCTCACGGTCATCCCCGAAGATGATCCGCGCACTGCGCTGGTAGCTCCAGTACGCCACCGCCCAGTTGAGCAGCACCACGATGCGGTTGCGGAAGCCGATCAGGAAGAACACGTGTGCGGCCAGCCAGAACCACCAGGCCAGCACGCCGGACAACTGCAGCCTGCCCAGGTGCACGATGGCCGCCATGCGCCCGATCGTGGCCAGGTTGCCGAAGTCCTGGTACTTGAACGGGCCCGGCGCCGGTTTGTCCTCCAGCCGCGCGCGGATGATCGCCGCCACGTGCTTGCCCATCTGCTTGGCTGCCGGTGCCACGCCGGGCACCGGCCGGCCGTCGGCCTGGCTGAGCGCGGCCAGGTCGCCGGCGACGAAGATCTCCGGGTGGCCTTCGATGGTCAGGTCGGGCTGTACCGGCACACGGCCGGCGCGGTCCAGCGGCACTGCCAGTGTCCGTGCCAGCGGCGAGGCGGCCACGCCGGCGGCCCACACCACGGTGCGCGCCGGCACGAACTGGTTGCCCAGCTGGAAGCCGTCGCCGTTGATGTCGCTGACCGGCGTACCGGTGAGCACTTCCACGCCCAGTTTTTCGAGCTGGCGGCGCGCTTTCAACGACAGCACCTCGGGGAAGGTCGACAGCACGCGCGGGCCGGCTTCCACCAGGCGCACCTTGGCGCTGGCCGGGTCGATGTGGCGGAATTCGTTGCGCAGTGTGTGCCGGGCAATCTCGGCCAGGGTGCCGGCCAGTTCCACCCCGGTGGGGCCGCCGCCGACGACCGCGAAGCTGAGCCAGGCGGCCTTGCGGGCCGGATCGGGCTCGGCCTCGGCGCGCTCGAAGGCCAGCAGCAGCTTCCGGCGCAGTGCGATGGCATCGTCCAGGGTCTTCAGCCCTGGCGCATCGGCGGCCCATTCGTCATGGCCGAAGTAGGCGTGGGTGGCACCCGTGCACAGCATCAGGGTGTCATAGCCCAGCGCGCTGCCGTCGGCCAGGGTGATCTGCCGGGCCTGCTTGTCGATCGAGGTCACTTCGCCCAGGCGCACTTCCACGTTGCGCTGGTCGCCCAGGATGTGGCGCAGCGGCGCGGCGATATCCGGCGCCGACAGGCCGGCGGTGGCCACCTGGTACAGCAGTGGCTGGAACAGATGGTGGTTGCGGCGGTCTACCAGGGTGATGCGCACACGCGCGCTGGCCAATGCCCGGGTGGCCCAGAGGCCGGCGAAGCCTCCACCGATGATCACCAGGTGGGGCAGGGTATCGCGGGTCATGCAAGGACTCCTTGGCGGGGGCCGGCCCTCCGGCCCATGGGTTCATGGTCGACGCGGCATATCGTCGCACGTGAAGCACGATGTTCACGCCGATGACAGATACTGGGTTCAGGGGCCGTCGCGCTGGCAGGCGGCGGTGGTCGCATCGCTCTGGAGGCTGACATGACCGAACCGGAAAAGCGCATCGCCCTGCTGATCGATGCCGACAACGCACCGTCGTCGAAGATCGACGTGGTGCTGGCCGAGGTGGCGCGCTATGGCGTGGCCAACGTGCGCCGCGCCTACGGCAACTGGAAGAGCCCGGCGCTGAAAGGCTGGGAATCGGTGCTGCATGCCTATGCGATCCGCCCGATCCAGCAGTTCGCCTACAGCCGGGGCAAGAACGCCTCGGACATGGCGATGGTGATCGATGGCATGGACCTGCTATACGCACGCAACCTGGACGGGTTTGCGATCGTCTCCAGCGATGCCGACTTCACCCCGCTGGTGATGCGCCTGCTTACCGACGGGGTCAAGGTGTACGGATTCGGAGAGAAGAAAACCCCCGAGCCGTTCGTCAATGCCTGCTCCAAGTTCACCTACCTGGAAGCGCTGGGGCAGGACCTGGCGGCAGATCCGGAGGTCGAGCACGGCAACGAGGAAACCCGGCCGCGCAAGAGTGGCCCCGAGCTGCGCAGCGACACCCGGTTGGTGCAGATGCTGCGCAGTGCGGTGGCCTCGGCCGAAGCCGACGATGGCTGGTCGCACCTGGGCCCGGTGGGCAGCCAGATCGGCAACCAGGCCTCGTTCGATTCGCGCAACTACGGCTACGGCAAGCTCAGCGAACTGCTGGCCGCCACCGGTTTGTTCGAGATGAAGAAAGACGGCAAATCCACCTATGTCCGCGCGCTGCCAAAGAAGGGCGCGGCCAAGGCGGCCAAGTGATGCACGGCGGGGTCCCGGTCAGTGCGTGGCGTGCAATACCGACAGCGTGCGCGCGTCGGACTGCTGGTAGCCGTCGATGACACCGCGGCCAAAATCCTGCAGCGTGCCGAACGACATCAGCACCAGCGCGGCGGCCAGCATCAGGTTGCGATGATGACGGCGGTAGCCTACGACCAGCAGCACGATACCCAGGCACAACAGACTGATTTCAAGGATCTGCGCAAACATTGCATTTCGTCCATGAGGTGACGGCCACGCCGCCGACCGGCGTATCGTAGCGCCACCGCGCGGTGCTGTGGCGCCGCTTCTGTCCGAACCGGGAAACCAACCATGCTGAAGATCTGGGGCCGCCACAATTCGAGCAACGTGCGCAAAGTCCTCTGGTGTGCCGAGGAAATCGCCGTGCCCTACGAGTCGATCCAGGTCGGCGGTGCCTTCGGCGGCACCCAGTCGCCGGAATACCGGGCGATGAACCCCAACGGTCTGGTGCCGTTGATCGAAGACCATGGCCTGCCGCTGTGGGAATCCAACACCATCGTGCGTTACCTGGCCGCGCGTTACGCGCTGGGCACGCTGTACCCCGAAGACGTGGTGGCACGCGCGCAGTCGGAGAAATGGATGGACTGGACCACCTCCGCGTTCTCGGGCGTGTTCCGCGACCTGTTCTGGGGCACCCTGCGCACCGCGCCGGCCGATCGCGATGAAGCGCGTATCGCCACCGCGCTGGTACGTTCGGGCGAACTGCTGGCCATGGCCGACGATGCGCTGTCGCGGCAGCCGTGGCTGTCCGGCGACGACTTCGCCATGGGCGATATCCCGCTGGGCGCCTTCATCTATGCCTGGTTCGAAATGCCGATCCAGCGCCCGCAGTTGCCGCACCTGGCGGCCTGGTACGAGCGCCTCAAGCAGCGCCCCGCGTACCAGCGCGGCGTCATGACCGCATTGACCTGACGCGCCGTGCCGACCAACGGTCGGCACCTGCCGGATGGGTGACACCTACCGGATGGATGAAACATACCGGATGGATGAAACATACCGGATGGGTGGCACATGGTAGGTGCGGACCGTTGGTCCGCACACGGCCCGCGCATGCGATGCAACGATGGCGGACGTGGTGTGCCGACCCACGGTCGGCACCTACCTAGTACAGATCCGTCGGATCCACATCCAGCGACCAGCGCACCTTGCGTGCCTGCGGCAGCGCGTGGATCTGCGGGGTGATCAGGTCCAGCACGCCGTGCAGCGGCCGGCGCGCCGGCGCGGACAGCAACAGCTGGGTACGCTGGTACCCGGCGCGGCGCGGCATCGGTGCGGGCATCGGGCCGTAACGTTCCACTGCGGCATCGTCGGGAATCAGCCCGCGCACCGCGCTGAGCATCGCGTTGGCGTGTTCCACCTGCTGCGACTCGGCGCGCAGCAGCGCCAGGTGCGCGAACGGTGGAAAGCCGGCCGCTTCGCGCTGCTGCAACTCGGCGTCGGCAAAGGCGTGGTAACCGCCATTGACCAGCGTCTCCAGCAACGGGTGCCCGGGGTGGTGGGTCTGCAGCCACACCTCGCCCGGATCGGTGGCGCGCCCGGCGCGCCCGGCCACCTGGATCAACTGCTGGGCCAGCTTCTCGCTGGCGCGGAAATCGGCAGAGAACAGGCCTTCATCGATGCCCACCACCACCACCAGCGTCAGCTTCGGCAGGTCGTGGCCCTTGGCCAGGATCTGCGTGCCCACCAGGATCCCGGCACGGTCGCCCAGCGTTGCCAGCTGGGTTTCCAGCGCATCGCGGCGGCTGGTGGTGCCGCGGTCGATGCGGATCACCGGGTAATCGGCGAACGCATCGACCAGGTGTTCTTCCAATCGCTCGGTACCAATGCCCTGCGGCTGCAGCGCCAGGCTGCCGCAATCGGGGCAGGCCAATGGCGCGGACTGGCGCGCGCCGCAGTGGTGGCACTGCAGGCGGCGGCCGCCGGCGTGCACGGTCATCGGCGCATCGCAGCGCTGGCACGGCGCGGTCCAGCCGCAGTCGTGGCACAGCAGCACCGGCGCATACCCGCGCCGGTTCTTGAACACCAGCACCTGGTGGCCGGCCTGCAGGTGCTCGGCAATGCCCTGCAGCACCTCGGGCGACAGCCCATCGCGCAGCGGTCGCTTGCGCACGTCCAGCACTCGCACCCGCGGCGGCCGGGCATCGCCGGCGCGCACTTTCAGGCGCAGGTGGGTGTAACGGCCGGCCTGCGCGTTGTGCAGCGATTCCAGCGACGGCGTGGCACTGCCCAGCACCACCGGCACGTCCAGCGCCTTGGCCCGCACCAGGGCGAAATCGCGCGCGTGGTAGCGGATGCCATCCTGCTGTTTGTAGCTGCCGTCGTGTTCTTCATCCACCACGATCAGCCCGGCGTTGGGCAGCGGGGTGAAGATCGCCGAGCGCGTGCCCACGATCACCTGCGCTTCGCCGCGCGATGCGGCAGCCCACACGCGTGCGCGCTCGTTATCGTTCAAGCCCGAATGCAGCACGTGCACCGGAATACCCAGGCGGGTGCGGAAGCGCGCCAGCGTCTGCGGGGTCAGGCCGATTTCCGGCACCAGCACCAGCGCCTGCCGGCCGCGTGCCAGGCAGTCCACGATGGCCTGCAGGTACACCTCGGTCTTGCCGCTGCCGGTGACCCCGTCCAGCAGGTAGGCACCGAAGCCTGTCGCGCGGGTGATCGCGGCGATCGCGGCCGCCTGCTCGGGGTTGGGCGGTGGGCCGGCGCTGGCCTGCGCAACCGGCACCTGATGGTCCAGCGCGATCCGCTCGACCACGCCGCGCTTGGCCAGGGCGCGGGCGGCGCTGCGCCAGTCCTCCATGCGTGCGTCCAGCACGTCTTCGTCCACCACGCCCTCGGCCAGCAGCGTGCCCAACCGCTGCGGGCGGGTGCCGGCACGCAGGCGCGCGCGCTGGGCGTGGCCGTCGGCGGTCAGCTGCCAGCCCCAGCGGTGGGTGTCGGGTACCGCCTCGCCACGTCGCAATGGCGCCGGCAGCGCGGTGCTGACCACCTCGCCCAGCGGGGCGTGGGTGTAGCGCGCCAGCCACTGCAGCGAGGCCCATAGCTCGCCGCCCAGCAGCGGTTGCGCATCGATCCAGTCCAGCGCGGTGCGCAGCGTGCCGCCATCGGCCACCACGCCGATGCCCGCCACCACCCCGACCAGCTCGCGCGAGCCGAACGGCACCCGCAGCCGGCGCCCGACCATGCCGGCCTGCGGCGGCTCGCCCGGCGGCGGGGCGTAATCGAACCACTGGGGCAGGGGCAGCGGTAGCGCCACCTGCACGGTTGGCGCATTCAGCTGGGGCGTGGGGCCACCGGTCAGCGACAGGGTGGGGGCCGGATCGGAACTGGGCATCGCAGCAGTGTAGCGGCCCGTTCCCGCCCCGGCAGCGACCCTGAACACGCTTGTGAGGTCCACTGCGCAAACCTAAATAGCGGCTAAATATCTGTCCCGTCGAGAGATTCAGGCTTATCCACATCTTCTGTGGATAAGTCTGTGCGCCACTCTCGATCTCCGGGCCGTGCGTCAGGAAGTTCCGACCTCTCCCTCAACTTGGTCAAAAAATAGCCACACAACTATATCTATAAAATTCAATAAGATAGCTGTGAAACAAAGCTGAAACATGCATAGCGTGCCTATCGCACCCGGTCGCACCCTGCATTTCCTTGATGCTGTGCACAACCTGCGCCCGTGACAGCCACAACCTGGCTGCCCCGTCTTCACACGCTGCCTATATCGGCATGCCGGATCGGCTGCGCAATCGCTATCATTTCCGCAAATGATGGAGTTGCTATGACGGCTGCGACGGCCCCCCTTTCTTCAACCGCAGCCGGCGCGCTGTCGGCGTTCCTGCGCGGCGTTGAGCGCCGCGCCCTGGTGGTGGCCGAGCTGCAATGCGGTGACCCGGCCGTTGCCGAGCAGGCCTTGGTGGCGGTGATGCGGGCGTTCGCCGGTATCGCCAGCGATGTGCCGATGGCGCAATGGCCCGACCGATTCTGGATCCTGCTGGCCCACCGCACGCCCATCCGCATGCCGGCCGAGGGCGGGCGCTGGGGCGACGGCCTTGGCCACCTGCAGGCCCTGCCGCCGCCGGCACGGCTGGCGCTGCTGCTGCGCATCGGCGGCGGACTGGACGAGGCGGCGGCGGCCCAGATCCTCGATCTGCCCGTGGCCGACTACCAGCAGGCGCTCGCCGACGCGTGCCCGCGCGATGCGCACGGCCATCCCGACGCGGCCGGCTGGCGCGCACTGGCCGAACAGGTGCAGCAGCGCCTGCGCGACCTGCCGCTGTCACGCCTGCAGAAACTGCAGCAGCCGGTCGCCGCGCCGACCCCGGCCAACCACGATGCCGCCTCCTGGCGTACCCCGCACAAGGCCGATGCCACGCCGGCCCGTGCCCGCCCGCGCCGCCAGGGCGGGCGCCGCTTCCCCTGGAAGGGGCTGCTGATCGTGGCGGTCACCGCTGGCGTGCTGCTGGGCGGCGCGGCCTGGTGGAAACATGCCCGCACCGCGACCGACCCGGCCGCAAGTGCGCCCGACGGCGCCGTTGCCGATGCCGGCCCGGTGCAGGTGGAAGCCCTGCCGGCCGATGACGTGCCCGTGATCGCGCCGGCCGATCCGGCCCACGCCGCCACCGATGCGGCCATGCTGGCCGACCCGGACCTGCCCCTGGCGCGCGATGCCGACCTGTATGCCTGGTCGGCCGCCGGCGGTCCGGTGCCGGTGGATGAATCACAGCCGCAGCCCAGCCGCCCCGAAGCGGCGGCGGCCGGGCTGGAGACCAGCACCGATGAATAAGCTCTTCCTGCGCGTGGCGCTGCTGCTGGCCGTGCCCACGTTGGCCAACGCCGCCTCCCAACCGTTGCCGTTGCCCGAACGCGACGCAATGCCGGCCGTCGCCACGCCCGCCACCGCGCCGGCCATTCCGGCCACCCGCGCCGCGCTCGACCCGGCCCAACTGCAGGAACTGCGCCGCCGCTACGCCGCCTGGCAGGCACTGCCGGAACCGGAGCGGGCGCGCATCCGCGACGCCGCCCAGCGCATGGCCGCGTTGCCGCCGGCCCAGCAGCAGGCGCTGCGCGCGCGTTTCGACGCACAGGACCAGCGCTTCCGCGACGGCTGGCTGCTGGGACCGCAACTGGGCCAGGCCTTCCCCAAGCTGCAGGGCTTGTTCGGCTACCTGCCGGCCGAACAGCGCGAACCGGCGCTGGCCACCCTGCGCCAGCTCAGCCTGGACCAGCTGGCCCAGCTCAGCCTGGTGGCGCAGCGCACCCCACCGCAGGAGCGCGACCAGGTCCGCAGCCAGTTCCTCGCGCTCGCCCCCGGCGCCCGCGACGCGTGGCTGAAGCAGAACGTCGGCCATTGAGTGCACGCACGCTGCCGCGCAGCGCGGCGTGCGAGTGCGGCGGCGTCATCGTGTCGCAAACTGCACATTCACCCCCGGTCGTGGGTTTTGCCGTGCCACGCGCGTAAGATGACCGGCCGCAACCCGGTGCCTGTGCCCTCCGCGCGCTGCCGCAGTTGCCGTACGTGATCCCCATGTCCATCGCTTCTCCTACGCCGCGCCTTTCCCAGGAAGTGCGCGCCACCGGCCTGCTCGCGCTGCCGCTGGTGCTGGGCCATGTTTCCACCGGCCTGATCTCCTTCGTCGACAACGTCATCGCCGGCCACCACGGCACCCAGACGCTGGCTGCCGTCACCATCGGCACCGCGCTGCTGTGGCTGCCGATGCTGATCCCGATCGGCACCCTGATCTCGCTCACCGCCTCGGTGTCGCAGCTGCACGGCGCTGGGCGCGAGCGTGAGATCGGCCCGCTGTTCCGCCAGGCGCTGTGGCTGGCGCTCGGGCTGGGCCTGATCATGTTCACCTTCCTTACGGTGGTGCCGCCGCTGCTGCCGGCGTTCGGCATCGCCCCGGACATCGTGCCCGGGGCCACCGCGTTCCTGCATGCGGTGCGTTGGGGCGGTCCGGCGCTGACGCTGTATTTCTGCATGCGCTACCTCAGCGAGGGCATGCACTGGACGCTGCCGACCATGATCCTGGGCTTCGGCGGCCTGGTGATCCTGGCACCGCTGGGCTACATCCTCTGCTACGGCAAGTTCGGCATGCCGGAAATGGGCGCCGAAGGGCTGGGCATCGCCTCGGCCACGATGATGTGGATCCAGGCGCTGTGCTTTGCCGGCTACCTGTGGAAAACCAAGCGGTTCGCGCACCTGCAGCTGTTCTCGCATTTTGAGCTGCCGCGCTGGGCCGCGATCTGGGACCTGCTGCGGACCGGCCTGCCGATCGGCATCACCGTGCTGATGGAAGGCGGGCTGTTCATCGTCACCGCGCTGCTGATCGGTCGCCTGGGCGCTACCGAAGCGGCCTCGCACCAGATCGCCATCAACGTGGCGCAGCTGTGCTTCATGATCCCGATGGGCGTGGCCGAAGCCACCACCGTGCGCGTGGGCCATGCGGTGGGCAGCGGCAACGGGCTGGGCGTGCGCCGCGCGGCGATCGCCGGGCTGGTGATCATCCTGGGCACCCAGATGCTGTCCGCACTGGTGCTGCTGTTCGGCCATGACGCCATCGTCGGGGTGTACACCGCCGACATGGGCGTGGCGGCGCTGGCCTCCACGCTGCTGCTGTACGCCGCGGCGTTCCAGTTCCCCGATGGCGTGCAGGTGCTCTCGGCCGGCGCGTTGCGCGGGCTCAAGGACACCCGCGTGCCGATGTTCATCGCCATGTTCTCGTACTGGGGCCTGGGCATGCCGCTCGGCGCCGGTCTGGGCCTTGGCCTGGGCATGGGCCCGCAGGGCATGTGGCTGGGCCTGATCCTGGGCCTGACCGCCGCCGCCATCCTGATGGCCTGGCGCCTGCGCGTCAGCAGCCGCCGGGTCGGCCTGGCGTTCCCGCCCGCCGCCTGACGGACCCCCTTACTTGTGTCCGATGCCGGCCTGCCCGGCACCGGCTATGCTGGCATTACGGCAAGAAGCCAACTGGAGTTTTCCCCATGAACCAACCCGCGCGTCGCAATCCCGTCGCCAGCTTCTTCATCGGGCTGTGGGATGTGATGAACTTTACCCGCAGGCTGATCCTCAACCTGGTCTTCTTCGGCCTGCTGTTGTTGATCCTGATCCTGTTCGTCGTGGCGATGGGCAAGGGGGCCAGCGCCGGCAATGCGCTGCAGGACCGCACCACGCTGGTGATCGCGCCGGAAGGCCGGCTGGTCGAGCAGTTCAGCGCCGACCCGGTCAGCCGCGCGCTGTCCAAGGCGATCGGTGACAACAGCGCCGAGGAAGTGCAGCTGCGCGACCTGATCCGCGCGCTGGATGCGGCCCGCACCGACAAGAAGATCGAACGCGTGGTGCTGGAGCTGGACAAGCTGCAGCCCAGCGGCTTTGCGTCGATGCGCGAAGTGGCCGCCGCGCTGCAGGAACTGCGCGCTGCCGGCAAGCAGGTCGTGGCCTTCAGCGAGAACATGAGCCAGTCGCAGTACCTGCTGGCCGCGCAGGCCGACGAGGTCTACCTGGACCCGATGGGCGGCGTGGTGCTGGAAGGCCTTGGCCGTTACCGCCAGTACTTCCGCACCGGCCTGCAGGACAAGCTGGGCGTGGACGTGCATCTGTTCAAGGTGGGCGAATACAAGTCCGCCGCCGAGCCGTACGTGCTCGACGCCGCCTCGCCGCAGGCCAAGGAAGCCGACCTGTTCTGGATGAACGATGTGTGGCAGCGCTACCTGGCCGACATCGCCAAGGCACGCAAGCTGGACCCCGCGCAGCTGGCCGCCGGCATCGACACCATGCCCGAAGGGATCGCCGCCGCCGGGGGTGACCTGGCCAAGTTCGCCCTGCAGCAGAAGCTGGTGGACGGGCTGAAGACGCGCGAGGAAGTGGAAGACCTGCTCACCGATCGCGGCGTCGCCGACGAAGACGCCGACGGCGGCTTCCGCAGCGTGAACCTCGATGCCTACCTGTCCGCGCTGGACAGCCGTCGCTCGCCGGTGGATTCGCGTCCGCAGGTAGCCGTGATCGTGGCCGCCGGTGAAATCGCCGGTGGTGACCTGCCGGCCGGTCGCGTCGGTGGCGTGTCGACCTCGGCCCTGCTGCGTGAAGCCCGCGACGACAAGGACGTGAAGGCGGTGGTGCTGCGCGTGGATTCGCCCGGCGGTGAAGTGTTCGCCTCCGAGCAGATCCGTCGCGAAGTGGTGGCGCTGAAGGCGGCCGGCAAGCCGGTGGTGGTGTCGATGGGCGACCTGGCCGCCTCCGGTGGGTACTGGATCAGCATGAACGCCGATCGCATCTACGCCGACCCGTCGACCATCACCGGGTCGATCGGCATCTTCGGCATGATCCCCAACGTGGCCCGTTCGCTGGACAAGATCGGCGTGCATACCGATGGCGTGGGCACCACCCGCTTCGCCGGTGCGTTCGACATGACCCGTCCGATGGACCCGGCCGTGGGCCAGGTGATCCAGTCGGTGATCAACAAGGGCTACGCCGATTTCACCGGCAAGGTTGCCGACGCGCGCAACAAGCCGGTCGAGGCAGTCGATGAAGTTGCCCGCGGTCGCGTGTGGAGCGGTGCGCAGGCCAAGGAACGCGGTCTGGTCGACGAGTTCGGTGGTCTGAAGGCTGCCGTGGCCGATGCGGCCAAGCGTGCCAAGCTGGGCGAGGTGGACAAGGTCCGCGTGCGCTACATCGAGAAGGGCGCCACGCCGTTCGCGCAGTTCATGAGCGGCTTTGCCGGCAGCCACGCCGGTGCGTGGATGCTGGGCGAGTCGGGCATGGCGCGGCTGATGCTGGCCCGTTCGATGCCGGAGCTGGATACCCAGCTGCGCTTTGTCGAAGATGCGGCCCGCGACCCGCGCGGGAGTGCACCGGTGAAGGCGCTGGCGTACTGCTTCTGCGGCTTCTGAGGCGGTAACGCGCATGCCATGAAAAAACCCGGCGAACGCCGGGTTTTTTTTGGGGTGGCTCTACCGGTCGGTGGGCGCTTCGTCGGCGGCGCGGGTGTCGGGCGCCTTTTCCAGCATGTCGCGCGCGGACTTGGCCTTGTCCAGTGGTTGCTGCATGGCATCGCGCAGTGCGGTGGCCTGCGGTTCCGGGGGTTTGTCCGGTGCCGGTGGCACCGGTCGGTTGCAGCCGGCCAGGGCCAGCAGCGCGGTCAGCGGCAGGACGACACGAATGTTCATGGCACGCACACCTTGATGGCCGGGGGGAACAGTGTCGCACCGTCGCCGCCGGCCTGCATGAGCGCGGACCGCGTGCGGGGGCTGCGCTATCCTGCGTGCAGCGCACCGCATGGTGCAGTGCGCAGCATCACGGGGCAGGGTTCCCCGCAGGAGAAACAGGTGAGCGCGCAACGTTGGCGATTGGATGGGCAGACCGCCTTGATCACCGGTGCAAGTGCCGGCATCGGCTTGGCGATTGCCCGGGAACTGGCCGGTTTCGGCGCGGACCTGTTGATCGTCGGGCGCGATCCGGATGCGCTGGAAATGGCCCGCGATGAACTGGTGGATGCCTTCCCCGACCGCGAGATCCATGGCCTGGCCGCCGATGTCTCCGACGACGAAGACCGACGCGAGATCCTCGACTGGGTCGAAGACCACAGCGACGGCCTGCACCTGCTGATCAACAACGCCGGTGGCAACATCACCAAGCCCGCCACCGAATACACCGAAGACGAATGGCGCGGCATCTTCGAGACCAACCTGTTCTCGGCGTTCGAGCTGTCGCGCTACGCGCACCCGCTGCTGGCCCGGCACGCCGCCTCGGCGATCGTCAACGTGGGCAGCGTGTCCGGCCTCACCCACGTGCGCAGCGGCGCGGTGTACGGCATGACCAAGGCCGCCATGCACCAGATGACCCGCAACCTGGCCGTGGAGTGGGCCGAAGACGGTATCCGGGTCAACGCGGTGGCGCCGTGGTACATCCGCACCCGGCGCACGTCTGGACCCTTGTCCGACCCGGACTACTACGAAGAAGTGATCGACCGCACCCCGATGCGCCGCATCGGTGAACCCGAGGAAGTGGCAGCCGCGGTGGGGTTCCTGTGCCTGCCGGCGTCGAGCTACGTCACCGGTGAATGCATCGCGGTGGACGGTGGGTTCCTGCGCTACGGGTTCTGACGCAGATAAACGGTCTGGAGCGCAGCCGACCAACGGTCGGCTCTACCCGGATGCGGTCGCGCAGCCGACCAACGTTCGGCTCTACCCGGATGTGGCCGCGCAGCCGACCAACGGTCGGCTCTACCCGGATGTGGCCGGGCATACGGCCAACGGTTAGGGGATGGGGCAGTCGCTGTCGGCGAGGATGCCCGCCAGCCGTTCGCGTTCGGCCGTGGCCAGGGCCGCGTTTTCCGGCGTGGCAAAGCGCTCCCGTCCACGTGCATCGCGGAAGCGCTGCTGCCAGCTGTTGCAGCGCTGTGCTTCCGGGACGGGCTCGCACGTATCGCGGATCACTTCGCAGCCTGCGGCATTGAGCGGGGTGGTGCCGCCCAGGCCGGTGACGGTCATCAAGACGCAGTGCGGCGGCGCCGGTTCGCGTTCGTGCAGGTAGCCGCCGCCTTCGCGCCCCTGGCACTGGTAGATCTCCGGGAGCGGCTGTTTGGCCACCGCGTCGGCTTCCGCCTGCTGCTGGGCCTGCCGGCGCACCACGTCGCTGTCCAGGATGGCCGTGCCTTCGGCCTCTACCGAGGTCTGCACATCACCGGCCTGCAGCACCGGCAGGGGCGCATGTTCAAGGAGGCCGGCGGCAACGGCCGGCGGGGCGCTGGCCGGGACCGCCGCTGCCACCGGCGCGGTGGACGGCGCCGTCGGAGCGGCGCTGCTGGCCGGGGCGGTGAAGCGCTGGATGCGTTGCTGGGTGCCGGCCGGGCAGGGCGCGTTCTGCACGGTGAGGCCGCCATCGGCGGCGGTACAGCGGAACAGCACCACGTCCTCGGCAAGCGCCAGCGCTGGCAGGCACAGCCACATGGCGAGCAGGGCCAGGCCACTGCGCAATGCGACACGGCGGGTCAGGGACGGGGGCGGCAGGAAAGCGATGGGCATCGGGTCGGGGCGACAAGCCGAAAGGCGTAGCGAAGTGCGCATTGAAGCACGTGCTAGCGGCAGTCGCGTTCCAGTCGCGCATCCACGCTGCGCTGCTCACGGCTGAGCGCATCACGTTGGCCCTGCAGCGCACTGTTGTACTGGCGGACCAGTTCCCAGCGACGATCCTGCAGGCGCGCGCAGACGTCCTGCTGTGGCAGCGGGTTGCACGCGTCGCGCACCAGAACGTTGCCGGTGGGAACCACGGTGTCGGTGTAGGTGCCGGGGTAGACCTCGCGGGTGCCCTCCCAGTGCGTGCTGCCGCTGCCCACGCTGACGCTGCCGCCCACGTGTGGACCACCGCCGGAGATCGACAGCGAGCCACCACTGGAGCGGACCGCGCCCGATCCCGAGCCGGCCCCCATCGGGGCGATCGGCGGCAGCGGACGCGGCGGGCGGCCACCGCCGGGCGGACGATGGCCGCCGCCGTACGGCAGGTACACGCTGGTCCAGATCGGTACCCAGCGCGGATTGCCCTCGCCACTGTCGCTGGTATAGCGGCTGCCGTCGTCGCGCACGCATTCGTACAGCGGTTGCGGCGGCTGCACGTAGACGTGGCGCACTTCGCGCTGCGGCGCCGCCGGTGCCGGCGTGGCAGTGGGGTCGCGGTCGCTGCGCACCACGCGCGGGGCGGGATCGCGCGGGCGTTGCATGTCGCGCACTTCCTGGCGCCCGTTGCGGCAGGGTGCGTCCTGCAGCGACACCGCGCCGTTGCTGCCCACGCACCGGTACACGCGCACATTGCCGGCGTCCTGCGCGGCCAGGGGCGCGCTGGCGCAGCACAGCAGCAGGGACAGGCGAAGGACGGTCGTTCGGCGCATGGGCCCAGTGTGCGGCTTTGCCGGCAGCGGCGCAAAACCCCGGGTCTGGTGGCCGCTCAGCTGCGCAGGACCTGGCCGCTGAGCGCGTCGCGGATCGGGGTGGGCTGGGCCAGGCCGCCGGTATCGCCGTCAACCAGGCCGTCCAGCAGCGGCAGCAGCGCCGGGTCCAGTTCGGCCCGGGTCCGTGCCGGTGGCTTGCCGGCCAGGTTGGCGCTGGTGGACACCAGCGGGCCGCCCCAGGCCTGGCACAACGCGGCCACCAACGGGTGCGCGCTGATGCGCACGGCAATGCCGCTGTGCGCGCCGGTGATCCAGCGCGGCGCGTGTGGGCCGGCCGGCAGGATCCAGGTGTTCGCACCGGGCCAGCTGGCCAGCACCACGGCCTGGCGTTGCGCGGGCAAGTCCTGCAGGCGCACCCAGTCGTCCAGCTGGGCCAGGTCGGCGGCCACCAGGATCATGCCTTTCTCGACCGGGCGCTGCTTGAGCTGCAGCAGCTTCATCACCGCCGCCTCATGGGCGGGATCGCAGCCCAGGCCCCAGACCGCCTCGGTCGGGTAAGCCACTACGCCGCCGGCGCGGAGCACGGGCAGGGCGGTATCCAGGGTGAGTTCGTTCATGGCGGCAACAGCGCAGGCGTGGGCGTAGGCCCGTATTATCCGCCCCCGGCGTGCCAACCGGGTGATCCCCGCGCAGATCCACGCCGGGCGTGGGTCTGCGCCGGTGGCGGCACTCAGGCCTTCTTGGCGACCGTCTTCTTGGCAGCTTTCTTGGTGGCCGCCTTCTTGGTCGCGGTTTTCTTCGTTGCGGCCTTCTTGGTGGCGGCTTTCTTCGCCGGTGCCTTCTTGGCGGCCGCCTTCTTCGGCGCGGCCTCCTTCTTCACCGTGGCCTTCTTGGCCACTACCTTCTTGGCCGCCTTTTTGCCGAAGCCCTTGCGCACCGGCTTGCCGGTTTCTTCCATCAGCTGCTGCACTTCGGCCAGGGTCAGCGAGGCCGGCTCACGATCCTTGGGGATCTTGCCGTTCATCCTGCCATCGCTGATGTACGGGCCGAAGCGGCCGTTCAACACCTGGATGTCGCTGCCCTCGAATTCCTTGATGATCCGGTTGCGCGCGATCTCTTCCTTCTCTTCGATCAGGAACACCGCACGGGCCAGGTCGATCGTGTAGGGATCGTCTTCCTTCTTCAGCGAGGCATAGGTGCTGCCGCGCTTGGCGAACGGACCGAAGCGGCCGATGCCGACGCTGACGTCCTCGTCCTTGTCCTGGCCGAGCGCGCGCGGCATTAGGAACAGCTCCAGCGCGTCTTCCAGGGAAATGGTGTGCATCGACTGGCCCGGGCGCAGCGAGGCGAACTTGGGCTTGTCTTCGGCATCCTCGGCAGTGCTGCCGATCGCCGCGTACGGCCCGAAGCGACCCAGCCGCACGCTGACCGGCTTGCCGGTCTTGGGATCGGTGCCGAGTTCGCGCGCGCCACTGGCTTCGGCGCGGTCCACCGATTCGTTCTTTTCTTCAACCAGCTTGCTGAAGGGGTCCCAGAAACGGGCCATCAGCGGAATCCAGTCTTCCTCGCCACGCGACACCGCGTCGAGCTCGTCTTCGAGCTTGGCGGTGAAGTCGTAGTCCACGTACTGGGTGAAGTGGCTGGACAGGAACTTGGACACCGCACGGCCGACGTCGGACGGACGGAAGCTGCGGCCTTCCATCTCCACGTACTTGCGGAACAGCAGGGTCTGGATGATCGAGGCGTAGGTCGACGGGCGGCCGATGCCATATTCTTCCAGCGCCTTGACCAGCGCCGCTTCGGTGAAGCGCGGCGGCGGCTGGGTGAAATGCTGGTCGGCCACGATGCGATCGAGCGGCACGCGGTCGCCGGGCTTCATCGCCGGCAGCTTGCGGCCTTCGTCGTCGTCTTCGGCGCTCTTGGTGTCCTTGCCTTCCTCGTACACGGCCAGGAAGCCGGGCACCACCACGGTGGTACCGCTGGCGCGGAACACGTGTTCGCTGCCGGCCGACAGGTCCACGCTCACGGTGTTGAGCGTGGCCGGGATCATCTGGCAGGCCACGGCCCGCTTCCAGATCAGTTCGTAGAGCTTGCGCTCGTCGTCGGTCAGGAAGCGCGCCACCTGGGCAGGGGTCCGCAGGGCCGAGGTCGGGCGCACCGCTTCATGCGCTTCCTGGGCGTTCTTGGACTTGGTCTGGTAGGTGTTGGGCTGGTCGGGCAGCGAGGCGATGCCGTAATCGCGGGCGATCACGTCGCGGATCTCGGCCAGTGCATCCTGGGACAGGTTGACCGAGTCCGTACGCATGTACGAGATCAGGCCGACGGTGCCTTCTTCCTCGCCGATGGCCACGCCTTCGTACAGCTTCTGTGCCACCTGCATGGTCTTGCGGGTGGTGAAGCCCAGCTTGCGCGAGGCTTCCTGCTGCAGCGTGGAGGTGGTGAACGGCGGGGCCGGCCGGCGCTTGCGCTCCTTGCTGGCCACGTCGGTGACATGCAGCGCGCCCTGCGCGGCCTGCTGGATGCGCAGGCGTGCGGCTTCGGCGGTGTCGCCGTCGGTCACGGTGAACTGTTCGAACTTCTTGCCGTCCAGCTTGGTCAGGCGCGCGGTGAACGGCTGCGAAGGATGCGCGCAGGCGGCATCGATGCTCCAGTACTCGCGGGCGATGAAGGCTTCGATCTCCTCCTCGCGCTCGACGATCATGCGCAGCGCCGGGCTCTGCACGCGGCCGGCGGACAGGCCGCGCTGTACCTTGCGCCACAGCACCGGGGACAGGTTGAAGCCCACCAGATAGTCCAGTGCGCGGCGTGCCTGCTGGGCATCCACCAGGTCGCCGGCGATCTCGCGCGGGTGACCCATGGCTTCCTTGATGGCGCGCGGGGTGATCTCGGTGAAGACCACGCGCTGCATCGGCTTGTCCTTGACCAGCCCGCGTTCCTTGAGGATTTCGGCGATGTGCCAGCTGATCGCCTCACCCTCGCGATCCGGATCGGTGGCCAGGAAGATGTCGTCGGCGCCCTTGGCGGCCTTGACGATGGCATCGACGTGCTTCTCGTTCTTCTCGATGAGGTCGTAGCGCATCGCGAAGTTGTTGTTCGGATCGACGGCGCCTTCCTTCGGCACCAGGTCGCGCACATGCCCATACGAGGCCAGGACCGTGAAGTCCTTGCCGAGGTATTTGTTGATCGTCTTGGCCTTGGCGGGCGATTCGACGATGAGCAGGTGCTTGGGCATGTCAGATTATTTCTGTGGGCAGCAGCCCGGGAGAGGGCGCTAGGGTGGAGCAAATGGCCGCATTAGTGAAGGGCAGCGGGCGATTTCCATAAACTGAACGCCCGGGTATGCGCCGGGCGTTCAGCTTTTTCTCTTATTAGAGGAATCACGACCGAGCCGCCCGTGTCAAGCGGCCCGGTGTGAGGGTGGGGTCACGACATGGACGAGGCGATGACCCCGATCATGGCGATACCCACGCCGATGGCGGCCACGGTGAGCAGCGCCGAGACGACCAGGATCACGATGGTGAGCGTGCCCAAACCCTCCTGCTGCAGGTGTTCGTTCTCGGTGTAGGCCCATTTGTCGACCACCACGGTGTCGCAGATCATGTCGTGCAGGGCCTGCTTGCGCTCGGTGAAGCCGGCCATGATGAAACCGATCATCAGGGTCAGGCTGCTCAGCAGGAAGCCGAAGTAGCGCCCGATGCCGCGGCCCAGGGTGAGCCGTTCGCCGTTGCCGCGGACCACCTTGATGCCCACCGCCATCTTGCCCAGCGTGGCGCCGCCGGCCGAGGCATGGAAGCCGGCGTAGTAGGCCACGCCCAGGGCCAGGCCGGCCAGCATCGCCACCAGGCTCATCACCAGCGCCAGCGACTCGTTGCCCGAGACCGCGCCGATGCCATTGAAGATCAGGCTGATCGGGATGTTGACCACGCTGACCACCAGCGAGTCGATGAAGTAGCTGGCGTAGCGCTTCCAGAAGCCGGCATAGACCACATGGCCGCCGCTGACCACGCCCGTGCCCGCAAGGCCGCTGCCTGCTGCCGGCGCGGTGTACGGCGAATAGGTGCCGCCACCGGTGCCCGGCAGCGGTGCGGTGCCGTTGTCGATGGCCGTGTAGTCGCCGCGCAGGTCGAAGCCGCTGCCCAGGTTCTCTGCGGCGCTGCTCAGGTTCTGCAGCTGCAGTTCGTCGACCGCCTCGGACAACGGCTTCCACTGCGCAAAGCCCTCACGCCAGACCAGCGTGGTCAGGCTGATCTGCGCGCGCTGGAAACGCAGGCGCATCTCGTCGGCGGTCAACGGGCCCTGGCGCTCCTGGCCATCGGCGAAATACCACTCAGTCATTGCTTCAATCCCCTTTGGGTTCATCCATGGACATGCGTCCGTTGTCAGCCGCGGCAGTGCTGCGGCAGGTACTTGTCATCCGGCTCGCCGGTGCATTCCCACTGGTGCAGTTCCGGGTCGTAATCCAGCCACAGCAGCTTGCCGTCCAGGGCCGCCTTGGCGGGCACCGTCAGCTCGGCCTCGATGCCGCAGTGGCTGTTGTCGAAGCGGCCGATCCGCACCGCCGACAGGTCATCGCTGGCATAGCTTTCGGCCGGCTGGAAGCCCTCGTCGTCGTTGACCGGGCAGCGCCCGTGGGTCTGCACGAACTCGCTGACCTGCACCTTGATCGGGTCGAGCGCGGTGATGGCCTGCGCGGTCTTGGCGCGCAGCACATAGTCCTGGTAGGCGGGCAGGGCGATCGCGGCGAGGATACCGATGACCGCTACCAGCACCAGCCCGCAGATGCCGGCCACGATGCCGGCGATCGCGCAGCCGGACAGGCCCCGGCGCGGTGGTGCCGCGTCCATCGAAGGCGCTGCGGTGGACGTTACCGGCGGGAAGGGCCCGGCGGGCACCGGGCCGGGCGGCGGGCTGTCCGCGGGAATCTGCGGCGGCAGCGCAACGTGGGGGGTGTCGGTTTCAGCAGGCGTGCCGGCCGCCGGCGCCGGCGTTGCCAGCACCAGGCCGATCTCGTCGGCCACCTCGCGCAGCGGTTGCCACTGCGCCATGCCATCGCGCCAGACCAGCGTATCGGCCGCAATGCGGCTGGACTGGTACAGCGCGATCAGCTCATCGGACGCCAGCGGCCCGCGCTGCTGGCGATTTCCTTCTGCATAGAACCACTGGCCCACGGCACGCTCCTGAATGCGCAAGGCACCCAGTGTACGGTCAGTGAAGCGGTTCCGGTTCGTCTATGAACATCTGCGTTTCCATCCAGGCATACGCGGCCTCGGACCCGGGCTGGTTGAACAGCACCATCAGCACCACCCACTTCAGGTCGTCCAGATCCAGCTCGTCCTGGTCCAGGGCCATGGCGCGGTCCAGCACCAGCTCGCGCTGGTTGGCGTCCAGGATGCCGTGCTGCTCCAGGAACATCAGGAAGCCGCGGCCTTCAACGTCCAGCTTGTCCAGTTCCGGACCGTGGTAAATGCGCACCGGGCCATCGACCCGGGCCACGTTCACGGCCGGGCGCTGGTCGGCGAGGGCATCGAGCCAGTCGAACGCTTTCTTGATTTCGGTGGGGCTGAAGCCGGCCTGTATCAGGCTGTTCTGGAGGGTGTCGCGGTCACGGACGAGGTCCGGGTCCTCGCTGAAATAATGTTCGAACAGGTACAGCAGGACATCCAGAATGCTCTCTTTCATTGCCCCTCGGCCTGCGTCAACGACGCTGTGGAGGTGAAGAAACTAGGGTTTTCGACAGTAGCGGCCATAGGCGGCAACCACCTTTCCTTCCAGTTCCATGACCAGCAGCATGGCCGACAGCTGGGCCGTCGTCAATCCGCTGCGCTGGATCAGTGAATCCATACCCGTTGGGTTGTCATCCAGTGCCTGCCACAAGCGCTGGTAGTTCGGGTCGGGGAAGGAGGGGGCGCGCCGAGGCGCCGGTCGTGCCTGTTCAGTGGGGGCATCCAGACGGCTTCGCAAGGCCTGGCCCAGAGTGCCGGCCAGTGCGGTCAGCCCGGCGATCACTTCGTCGGGGTGCTCCACCAGCATCACGCCCTCGCGGATCAGCCGGTGGCAGCCGCGCGCCCGCGGGTTGCGCACCGAACCGGGCAGGGCGAAGACCTCACGCCCGGCCTCGGCCGCCAGCCGGGCGGTGATCAGCGCCCCGGACCGCAGCGCCGCTTCGATTACCACCGTGCCCAGGCTGAGCCCGGCGATCAGCCGGTTGCGCGCGGGGAACTGGCCGGCCTTGGGCGCGGTGCCGGGCGGGTACTCGCTGACCACGGCACCGCCCTGGGCGATCCGCGCCTGCAGGGTGGCATGGCGTGGCGGGTAGGTCTGGTCCAGGCCGGTGGCCACCACCGCCACCGTCACGCCGCCCGGCACCCGCAACGCCGCGTCATGGGCGCGCCCATCCACCCCAGCGGCCAGCCCGCTGACCACCGACAACCCGCTGCGCGCGAACGCGGCGGCGAATTCGGCCGCCAGCTCCGCGCCGCTGGGCGACGGTGTGCGACTGCCCACCACGGCAACCCCGGGATGCCAGAGCATGGCCGGGTCGCCCTGCACGAACAGCACCAACGGGGCCTGGGGATGGTGGCGCAGCAGCACCGGGTAGTCGTCGCTGTGGATCGGCAGCAGGTGGTGGCCGGGTTGCGACGCCCAGTGGTGGGCCCGTGCCAGTGCGGCCGGGTCGGGGTGGGCCAGCCGCGCGCACTGTTCGGCGGTGCAGCCACTGGCCCGCCAGCTCGATGGCCCGGCACGCAGCGCAAGGGCGGGATCGGCGTGGGTCTGCAGGAGGTGCCGCCGCGGCGGCAGGGGGCCGCCGGCCAGGACCAGGCGGAGCAGGGCGTCGCGGGTGTCAGGCAGGAGGGTTTCGCACATCTGCCAAGGCTAGGCCGCATACAACAACGGCGCCCTGGGGCGCCGTCGGAGTAGTGCGTAGGGTTTTGCGTTTACTGAGCGTCAGGATGCTTCGCCGCGTACCCGACCAGCACCGGCTTGACCCCCTCCATCACCAGCGCATAGCTGACCTTGTCGTAGGTGCGGAACACCATCGCATGGGCGGCATATTCGTCGGGCAGGGTGATGCGGCCGGCACCGTCGCTGAGCGAATCGTCCATCCGCGACGAACCGGGGTACTTCATCCGGTTGGCCACGTGGCGGCCCTGGCGCCACAGCGACACCACGGTGCCGTTGTCGATGCCGTCCGCACTGCCGGCGGAGATCGCCACGATGTCGCGCGGGCCACCCGACAGGAACATGTCGGCCACCGCGAGCACGCGGATGTCCAGGCCTTCGGTCTGGGCTGCCGGCACGTGCGGGAAGAACTGCAGGTCGTACGGGTTTGCCTCCACCGGCACCAGGCGGTCGCCGATCCTGACTTCACGCCCGCCGACCTGGGTCTGCAGGGCGATGGTGGTCACATCCACCTTGCCGGACGCCACCTTGGTGACGGTGCCGACGTTGACCTGGGCCAGTTCGTAGCCGAGCGTCTGGTTGCGCTTGCTGGGGACGAAGAAGTCCTTCCAGAGGTTGCCGCTGCCGGGGGTGACGTCACCATTGGCGGTGAGATCCTCGGTGGGCTTGGGCAGGGCGTAGCGCACGGTCGGGCGGACCACGGACCAGCGCTGGCCCACTGCCGCCCCCTCCAGCCCGCGCACATAGGCAACCTGGCCGCTGGTGGCGCGCAGGCGGTCGTCTTCCAGGCCGGCCACGAACGGCAGCGACTTGACGTCGTCGACCACGCTCAGCTGCTTCAGGAAGGGTTCGACCTGGTCCAGTGGAATGCCGGTGATGGGCGCTTCCCGGCGCGGGCCGGGCTGGGCCACGACGCGGTCCAGGTAGGCCAGGCTCAGCACGTCACCCGGGTAGATCAGGTGCGGGTTCTTGACCTGCGGATTGGCCTGCCAGATTTCCGGCCACAGCCACGGCTTTTTGAGGAAGCGCGCGGAAATGTCCCACAAGGTATCGCCCTTGCGGACGACGTAGGTATCCGGGTGCCCGCCATTCACTTCAACGGCGGTAGCATAGGTGGCAACGGTCAACATCGCCACGGCGACGACCGTACGAGTACGTTCAAACATAGGTGGTGCCTGATTCCCCAACAGGTTGCCGCACTATAGTCCAGAAACCGGGGCGCAGGGCAAGCGTTGGCGATAGAATTGCGACGTACGCCGCTTTGACCGGCGCCCCCTACCGGTATTTGCCATGGCCATCCTGCCCATTCTTGAGTTTCCCGATCCGCGCCTGCGCACCAAGGCCGCGTTGATCGCCGCCGCCGACGTCACCACGCCGGCCTTCCAGGAACTGATCGACGACATGTTCCACACCATGTACGAGGCCCCGGGCATCGGCCTGGCGGCCAGCCAGGTGGACGTGCACAAGCGCTTCATGGTGATCGACGTCAGTGAAGAGAAGGACACCCCGCGGGTGTTCATCAACCCGGAGATCGTCGCCAACGAGGGCGGCCAGGTCTACCAGGAAGGCTGCCTGTCGGTACCGGGCATCTTTGCCGACGTCACCCGTGCCAACCAGATCACCGTGCGCTTCCTGGACCGCCAGGGCCAGCCGCAGGAACTGACCACCGACGGTGTGCTGGCGGTGTGCATCCAGCACGAAATGGACCACCTGGACGGCAAGCTGTTCATCGATTACCTGTCCCCGCTGAAGCGCGAGATGGTGCGCAAGAAGCTGGCCAAGGCGCGCAAGCACGTTGCCTGAGATGCCCAAGGGCCGGGCCGCGCGGGCTGACCGCGGGCCGGGCCTGGTTGTGCGGCGCCGGCCACCGGCGCCGTTTTTCTTTCTGCAAGTGGGGTAGCCATGAAGATTGTCTTTGCCGGTACGCCGGAGTTCGCCGTGTCCTCGCTGCGCGCCGCCGCGCGCCACCATGAAGTGGTGGCCGTGTACACCCAGCCGGACCGCCCGGCCGGGCGTGGGCGCGGGCTGATGCCGTCGCCGGTGAAGCTGGAGGCGATCGCGCGTGGCATCCCGGTGTTCCAGCCCGAGCACCTCAAGACCCCCGAAGCCCAGCAGCAGCTGCGCGACCTGCAACCGGACCTGATGGTGGTGGTGGCCTACGGCCTGATCCTGCCCAAGGCCGTGCTGTCCATCCCCACCCACGGCTGCTGGAACGTGCACGCCTCGCTGCTGCCGCGCTGGCGTGGCGCCGCGCCGATCCAGCGTGCGATCCAGGCCGGCGACAGCGAAAGCGGCGTGTGCCTGATGCAGATGGAAGCAGGCCTGGACACTGGCCCGGTGCTGCTCAAGCAACACCTGGCCATCGGCGCCAACGACACCGGCGGCCAGCTGCACGACCGACTGGCCGAACTGGGCGCGCAGGTGCTGTCGGATGGGCTGGGCCTGCTGCGCGCCGGGATCAAGCCGATTGCCCAGCCGCAGCCGGAGGCGGGGGTGACGTACGCGCACAAGCTCGACAAGGCCGAAGCCCGGCTGGACTGGGCGCAGGACGCGCAGGCGCTGGAGCGCACCGTGCGCGCCTTCAACCCGTGGCCGATCGCCGAGGCCCAGCTGGCCGGCGAGCGCGTGCGCATCCACGGTGCGGTGGCGCTGCCGGACAACCAAGGCAAGGCCCCGGGCACGCTGCTGGCGGCCGCCCGCGAGGGCATCGACATTGCCTGCGGCCAGGGCGCCCTGCGCCTGCGGGTGCTGCAGCGCGAAGGCGGCAAGGCGATCACGGCGGCCGACTACCTCAACGCGCGCCGCGACCTGAGCGTGGGTGCCTGAAATGACCCAGCTCCGGCAGGACAAGCTGGCCCCGCAGCGTGCCGCCAGCGCGCCCGGCGTGCCCACCCGCGTACTGGCAGCCAAGGTGCTGGCCCAGGTGATCGGCCGCGGCCGCTCGCTCAAGGCCGAACTGGCCAAGGCATTGCCGAGCCTGGACGACAGCCGCGACCGCGCGCTGCTGGAGGCCCTGTGCTTTGCCGTGCTGCGCCGTCGCGGCGCCTATGACGCGGCCCTGGCCCAGTGGATGCAGCGCCCGCTGGGCGTGCGCGAGGACGAACTGCGCGCGCTGTTGCTGGTGGGCTTCGCCCAGCTGGATGCGCTGGAACTGCCGGCCCACGCGGCGCTGTCGGCCACGGTCGACGCCGCCCGTGCGATGGGTCGCGACCGCCAGGCCGGCATGGTCAACGCGCTGCTGCGCCGCGCCCAGCGCGAGGGCATTCCGGCCCAGCCGGCGCGCGCTGCATTCCCCGACTGGCTGGCCGGCATGATCGAACAGGACTGGCCGGAGCAGGCCGAGGACGTGTTCGCCGCCAGCCTGCAGCCGGCGCCGTTGTGGCTGCGGGTGAACCGCCAGCACGGCAGCCGTGAGGCTGTGCTCGAACAGCTGGCCGCCGCCGCGATCGAGGCCGAGGCATCGCCGCTGTGCAGTGACGCGATCCGCCTGCCGGTACCCGTGCCGGTGGCTGCGCTGCCCGGTTTCGCGGCCGGTGCATTGTCGGTGCAGGATCTGTCGGCGCAGCAGGTGGCCGATGCCCTGGCCCCGCGACCCGGCGCCCGGGTGCTGGACGCCTGCGCCGCGCCCGGTGGCAAGGCCGCGCACCTGCTGGAGCGTGATCCCAGCCTGCAGCTGCTGGCCCTGGACATCGACCCGCGCCGGCTCAAGCGCATCAGCGAGACCTTCGCCCGGACCGGCGTGGGCGCGCAGGCGCGCGTGCTGGCGGCCGACGCCGCCGCGCCGGACAGCTGGTGGGACGGGCAGCCGTTCGACTGCATCCTGCTGGATGCACCGTGCTCTGCCACCGGCATCATCCGCCGCCAGCCGGACGTGCTGGTGCACCGCCGCCCGGCCGATATCGAGGCGCTGGTAACGCTGCAGGCGCGCCTGCTGGATGCCTGCTTCAGCATGCTGGCTCCGGGCGGCACCCTGCTGTATGCGACATGCTCGATCCTGCGGGAAGAGAACCAGTTCCAGGTCGAGTCTTTCCTGCAGCGCACCCCCCGCGCAGGCTTCCTGCCATTGGGTGAAGCGTTCGGCCACGACTCCTGGGCCGGTCGCCAGCGCCTGCCCGGTGAAGAGGGTGCAGACGGTTTCTTCTATGCGCGTCTGCTAAAAAAGGGCTGATACCCCGCCGTTGGACCCGCGTCATATGTTGAACACTCCTGCCAGGCGCGAGTTCTGGCTGCTTGCCACGATGGCCCTGCTGGTGCTCGGTGCCGGTCTGGGCCTGCGCGACCCCTGGCCGTCGGACGAGCCGCGCTTTGCGCTGGTGGCCAAGCAGATGGTGCTCAGCGGCGACTGGCTGTTCCCGCACCGGGGCACCGAGTTGTACTCGGACAAGCCACCGATGCTGATGTGGGCGCAGGCCGCGTTCTACAGCGTGTTCGGCAACTGGCGGGTGGCGTTCCTGCTGCCGTCGCTGCTGGCCGCACTGGGCACGCTGGCCTGCGTGTACGACCTGGGCCGGCGCCTGTGGACCCGCCGGGTGGGCGTGTACGCGGCCTGGGCGCTGTTGTTTGCGGTGCATTTCACCTTCCAGGCCAAGAAGGCGCAGATCGACCCGCTGGTGGTGTTCTTCATCACCCTGGCCAACTACGGCCTGCTGCGGCACCTGCTCTGCGGGCCGGCGTGGCGGTGGTGGTGGCTGGGCTGGTTTGCCGCCGGGCTGGGTGTGATCACCAAGGGCGTGGGCGTGCTGGCGCTGCTGATGGTGCTGCCGGCGGCGGTGGCCTCGCTGCTGGATTGGCCGCGGGTTCGCCTGCACGTGCGCGACTGGCGCTTCTGGCTGGCCCCGCTGGCCTTCGTGCTGGCGGTGACGTTGTGGCTGGTGCCGATGGTGCTGGCCGCCACGTCCAGCGGCTCGGTGGAGTACCGGGCCTATATGAACGACATTCTGTTCCGGCAGACCGCCAAGCGCTACGCGCAGTCCTGGGACCACCACCAGCCATGGTGGTACTTCCTGGCCACCATGCCGTCGATGTGGCTGCCCGCGATCCTGGTGGTGCCGTGGGCGATCCCGGCCTGGTGGCGCCGGCTGCGCCGCCGTGATCCGCGCTATCTGCTGCTGCTGGGCTGGTGGCTGCTGATCGTGCTGTTCTTCTCGATCCCGCACGGCAAGCGCGATGTGTACATCCTGCCGGCGCTGCCGATGTTCTGCCTGGCGCTGGCGCCACTGGTGCCGGGATTGCTGCGGCGGCGCGACGTGCAGTGGCTGCTGGGCGCGTTCAACGTGCTGCTGGTGCTGGCCCTGCTGGGGGCGGGCATTGCCATGCTGGTCGGGCAGCCGGGCTTTGAAAGCCGGCTGATCCTGCAGCGCGGCATCGATACCTCGGTGACCGCGGCGCTGGGCTGGATCGGCGTGGCACTGGGCGCCTGGGGCATGGCCAGCCTGTGTTTCAGCGGCGCACGGCGGCGCCACGTGGCGGTGGTATCGACCCTGGCGATGGTCTGGGTGGCCTACGGGCTGGTGGGCTACCCGCTGTTCAACGATTCCAGCTCCGCGCGGGGGCTGATGCAGCAGGCCGGGCAGCGCATCGGCCCCGACGCGCAACTCGGGCTGGTGGGCTGGAAGGAACAGAACCTGCTCATGGCTGACCGCCCGGCGACCACCTTTGGCTTCAAACGCCGTTGGTACAGTCAGTTGCAGGACGGCGTGGCCTGGCAGGCGCAGGCGCCGCAGCAGCGCTGGCTGCTGGTACAGGAAGCGGCCGTGCTGGACTGCATCGATCGCAACCGTGCCGAACGGGTGGGCGTGGCCAATCGCCGCGGCTGGTGGCTGGTACCGGCCGACGCCGTGGTCGGCCCGTGTCGGCCCAGTGCCCGGGAACTGGCGCGGATCACTCTGGAACAAGGTCGGGAAGCGCCGGAGGAGTGATGGGACTCTCATGGATCATTACGGGACGATCAGCGACAATGCCGCCCGCTCGCCCGATCCTGGAATGGAGGCCGGTGAACCCGTTCCTCCTCCGTCATTACGCCGCATTGCCCAGATCGTGACCATGTCTCCACTCCGTCCTGCCCGCGCCAACCTCGCCTTGGCATGGGCCTTCACGATCGCGCTCGGGTTGTCCCCGGTGCTGCTGATGTCGACCCTGGACGGTGGCAGCGCGGGCTATTACCTGCTGGTCCTGCTGAGCATCATCGTGCTGGTGGTGGTGCGTCCGGCCGCGCCCGGGCAGGTCTGGTGCGACAACCGCCGCGAGTATGTGTGGATGGGCGTGGGCGTGGCGGTGATGCTGATCGGCGTGCTGACCAGCCTGCTGGTGCACGGCCTGTGGAAAGGATCGGAGGTGGAAAAGGCCGCGCGCTTCCTGACCGTGCTGCTGATCCTGGCCGCCGCGCTGCGGATTCCGCGCCCGATTCTGGCCCATGGCCTGTTCGGCCTGTTGCTGGGCATCTGGTATGCGGTGATCAACGTCGGCTGGCTGGTGTTGAGCACCGGCGGACGCCCGGCCACCCGCCAGTTCAACACGGTGACCTACGGCAACCTGACGCTGCTGTTTTCGATGCTGGCGCTGTTGCTGCTGGGCTACCGCATCACCCGTTTCAAGCGCACCGAGTTCGCGCTGAAACTGATCACCGGCGTGGCCGGGCTGGGCGCATTCCTCGCCACCCAGACCCGCGGCGGCCTGCTTGCCGTGCCGGTGCTGGTGTTCATCGCCCTGCTGGTGCAGGGGCGCCGGCTCAACCGCTACAAGGCCTGGGCCGGTGCGTTGCTGCTCGGCGCGGTGGGCCTGATCGTGCTCAGCGACAGCACCCTGCGCGAGCGCATCCACCTGGGCGTGAATGAATTCGAAGAGTGCCAGGTGACCCACCTGGCCGATACGTCGGTGTGCATCCGCCTGCAGCTGTGGAGCGCGGCCGGGCACATGATCCAGAGCGAGCCGGTGTTCGGCATTGGCGGGGGCGACCGCTTCCGCGAAGAGCTGCGCAGCCTGGCCGAGGCGCGCCAGGTTTCGCCCACTGTCGCGCGCGACTATGGCGAAACCCACAACGACCTGCTGTATTTCCTGGCCACCTACGGCGTGCTGGGCGGGCTGGGACTGGTGCTGCTCTACGCCGCGCCGGGCTGGGTGCTGCTGCGCCGGCTGTGGCGGGAGGACGACGCCGGGCGCCTGTTCGCCGGTGCCGGGGTGATGATCTGCGCCAGCTACCTGATGTTCGGCCTCACCGAGATGATGTTCCGCGACATGCGCTCGGCGTCCTTCTACGCCACCTGGGTGGCGGTATTCCTGGCGCTGTCCGACCCGGCGCGCAGGCGCCAGGCAGACTGATACGGGTTCAACCGCCCTGCAGGGCGGCGGCGTAGCTGGCTTCGGTCAGGCCGGTGAACGTGTCCAGGCCGAACTCACGCACCGCACGCTGGCGCGCGGCCACGCCGATGCGGGCCAGGTCGTGGCGTTGTGCATACAGCTGGGCCACCTGGGCGGCGATCGCCGGAATGTTGCGCACCGGCACGATCCACCCGTCCTGGCCGTGGTCGATGTTCTCCGGCAGGCCGGCGTAGTCGCTGACCATCACCGGCTTGCCCATCGCCATCATTTCGCGGCAGGCGAAAGAGATCGTCTCCACGTCGTGGGACAGCACGAAGCCCGCATCACCGCTGGCCACGAACGGCCGGATGTCCTCCAGCAGGCCGGGCAGGTGCACCTGCGCGCCGAGGCCCAGCTCCGCCACGCGTGCCAGCAGGCGCGGGTCGGCGTCGCGGCCGGCCACGGCCACGTGGAGGTGGCTGCGGATCGGCTCGGGCAGCGTGGCAATCGCCTCGACCAGGTCGATCCAGCCCTTGTGGCCGTCGGTGCCGGCATTGCTCACCATCACCAGCGCCTCGGGGTCGGTGGTCCAGCGGGCACGCAGCGCCGCGCCGGCCGATGCCTCGACCGGTGCGAAGCGGGCCAGGTCCACGCCGTTGCGTACCACGTCGATCGGGCAGCGCCGGTAGGGGCTGTCCAGCAACATGTCGCGGGTATGCGCGGAGACGGCGATCACCCGGTCGGTGCCCCAGCGCGCGCGCAGGCGGTTGCCGAAGGTGTTGCTGGGCTTGCTGTTGTGCTTGGTGAACACCAGCCTGGGCCGGTGGGCCAGGCCGGCCACTGCCTCCATCATCACCCGATGGTCGCGCGCGCCGTTGGCGTGCACGATGTCGATGCGGTGCTGCTGCACCAGGCGGCGCAGGCGGCGCGTGTCGGCCCATTGCTGGGGCAGCGTGGGCAGGCCACTGCTGAAGGCGATGTCCAGCGGTTCGGCAATGCCTTCGTCGCGGACCACGCGCAGCACGCGGCTGTTGTCCGGGGCGGCCATGAACAGCTGGTGCCGCGCCGACAGCGCACGCGCCAGTGACACCAGGTAGGTGGTGTGGCCGCCGCCGTCGCCGGAATGGAAGTTGGTGTAGAGGATCTTCATGGAGGCCTTCGATCAAACGCGCATGAAGTCTGCCACAGCAGTGCTCATGCGGCGTCGCTGCGGCGCGGCGGGTCGCTCACCGGCTGGCCGTGCTGCAGCATCCACAGCATGATCGTTTTCTGGCGCACGTAGTTGGCGCGTACGTAGGCATACACCAGCCCGTGCCAGCCATCGCGGAAGCCACCGCGCAGCAGCAGCCCGCGCCAGAACCGCCACGCCGGGGCCAGGACCAGCTTGGCCAGGGTGGCGCGCTTGCCGCGTGCGAACTCGTGCTCGGCCATCATCCGCGCGTAGCGTTGGGTCTTGCTCAACTGCTGTTCCAGCGAGCGGTACGGGTAGTGGATGAGGTCACCGCGCAGCACGCCCACGCGGCCGTCGACGCTGGCCGCTTCGTGGATCTCGCGCTTGCCGCGCCAGCCGCCGTGGCGGCGGTCGAACAGGCGCAGCACGCGGTCCGGGTAGGCATTGCCGTGGTGCAGGAACTTGCCGAAGTACTCGGACAGGCGCGCGAAGCGGTAGCCGTGGTGGCCGGCGAAGCCTCCGGACTGGGCGGCCAGGATGGCCGCGCGCAGCTCGTCGCTGACGCGCTCGTCGGCATCCAGGCACAGCACCCAGTCATGGCGGGCCTGTTCAACGCAGAACGCCTTCTGGCTGCGGAAGCCGTCGAACGCGCGCTGCAGCACGGTGGCCCCGGCGGCGCGGGCGATGGCCACGGTGGCATCGGTGGAATGGGAATCCACCACGACGATCTCGTCGCAGAAGGCCAGCGAGGCCAGGCAATCGCCGATGCGGTCGGCTTCATTGAACGCGATAATGCAGGCCGAGATGCGAGGCCGTTCAGTGGGAGCGGTCGTGGAGGACATGATGGCCGAGTACCTGCTGTTTGCGACGGAGCGTTATGCGCTGCCCATTCTCGCCCCTCTGGCCCAGGCGTTGCACGCGTCCGGGCAATCGGTGTCGGCCTGGTTCGCCGATGGCGCGGCCGGGGCCAGCCTGCCGGGGGTGCCCAATGTGGACCTCAAACAGGCGCTGGCGCTGCGCCCGCGCGCGGTGTTCAGCGCCGCCAACTGGGTGCCGCCGTTCATCGCCGGGGCCAAGGTGCAGGTATTCCATGGCTTCAATGTGCAGAAACGCGACAGCGCGCGCGGCCATTTCCGCGTGCGTGGCCTGTTCGACCTGTACTGCACGCAGGGGCCGGCGACGACGGAGCCGTTCCGCGACCTCGCCGCGCGCCAGGGCCATTTCGCGGTGGCGCAGACCGGCTGGCCGAAACTGGACCCGCTGTTCCGCGACGACGGCGGCGCCAGCGCGGCGCTGCGGGCGCCGGCCGCTGGCCGCCCGGTGATCCTGTTCGGGTCCACCTTCACCGAACGCCTGAGTGCGGCGCCGCACCTGTACGACCACATCGCCGCCGACATCGCGCGCGGCGAGCGTTACTGGCTGCTGACCCTGCACCCCAAGTGCAGCGAGGAGCTGTTCGCACGCTACCGCGCGCTGGCCGGCGACAACGCCGCCTTCATCGAGCCTGAGCAGGTGATGGCCGCGCAGCGTGCCGCCGATGTGCTGGTGTCGGACACCTCCTCGATCGTGTCCGAGTTCGTGGTGCAGTACAAACCGGTGGTGACCTTCCGCAACCGCGTGCCGCAGCCGCACATGATCGACTTCGACGACGCCACCCGGCTGCCGGCGATGCTGGACCGCGCGCTGTCGCCCGAGCCGGCGCTGGTGGCGCAGATCCAGCAGTACGCCGACAGCATCCATCCGTACCGCGATGGGTATTCCAGCGAGCGGGTGATCGCGGCCACCGAGGATTTCCTCGCTGGCGAGCTGGGTACGCTCAAGCGCAAGCCGTTCGGCGCGTGGACGCGCGGCCTGCAGATCCGGCGTGACCTGGGGTATTGGGGGCCGTCCAAGCGCTAGAGCCGACCGTTGGTCGGCTGCGTCGATTACCAGCGCAGGCGCCGGTGCGCCAGGGCCTCGCTCAAGCGCGCATGCACCGCGCGCGCCTCGGCGTCGGGCAGATAGCGCAGGCACAAGGCGACGCTGCCACCGGCGCCGGCGGTATCCAGCCACACGCTGGCGGTTCCCAACAGGCGATCCAGCGGGGAACGGCTCAGGCGTAGCACCTGCAGCTTGTCCAGCTCGGCAAACCGCCACCAGCGCTGCCACCAGCCACCGCGCACGGCCACGTACTGGTCGTCCAGGTGATAGCCCATGCGGGCCATCTGGCGATGCGCCCGGAACGCCGACCACGGCAGCCACAGCAGGATCAGGGCCGCCCACGGTACCTCGTTCCACACCGCGGCCGCGGCCACCAGCGGCACCCATACCGCCGTGCCCAGGCTCAACCGCCACCAGCCGCGCTGCTGCACCGGCTGCCAGCGGGCGGGCGGCCACTGCACCTGCGGCAGCAGGTGCTGCACCAGGGCGTCGGTCGCCTCGGGGGTGGCCAGCGGGGCCAGTTCGCGCAGGTCGCGGCGCTGGTTCTCTTCGGACACCCCGGCGGCGATGTCGATGCGCAGGTGGCGTCGCCCGGCCCAGCGCTGCAAGGGGCTCTCGCGCAGCGTCCAGGCCTGGATGCGCCGCCGCGCCACGCTGCTGCGCAGGCGCGTGAGCAGGCCACTGACCACGGTGAGCCGGCGTTGGTGCTCGCTCAGCTGGAAGCCGTGGTAACGCAACACCGCCAGCACCACTGAAAACACGCGCAGCAGCACCCAGAACGCGGCCACGGCCAGCAGCGCCACCACCGCCCACACCCAGTCGGCCGGGTGCAGGCCGTTGGCGTAGCCCAGCGCCTGGCGCCCGCCTTCCTCGATCACATCGGTCACGGTGCCATCGGGAAACAGCTGGAACGTCGCGCCCACAGCGGCCAGCACCACCACCCAGCCGCGGTTGGACAGCAGGCCGATGCGCACCACCTCCAGCGTGCTCAGTTGCAGCAGCACGCCATCGTCGACCGGCGGCGCGACCGCATCCACATCCGCATCAGCATCAGCATCCGTGGCCGCCGGCGTCGCCGTGACACCCTGGCCGCGATGCCGCACCAGCTGTTCCAGCGCCAGCGCCTGGGACAGCTTGAGCACGCGCATTTCCGCTTCGGGCCGGGCGCCGCCGGCCGATTCCAGGCGCAGTTCGGCCACCCCGAACAGACGGTGCAGCGGGTTCTGGTGCACCGCCACGTTGTGGATGCGCGCGAACGGAATCTCGCGCCGGTTGCGCGAGATCACCCCGCTGCGCACGCTGATGGCATCGCGGCCGATCCGGTAACGGTAGGTCAGGTACTGCAGCACCGAAGTGCCCACCAGCACCACGATCACCACCAGCGCGGCCAGGTAGGACCACATCTCATCGCGGTCGCCGCGGTTGCCGAACACCAGCAGCGCCACCAGCGGCAGCAGGAACTGGCGCAGCTGCATCAGCAGGACGAACAGCCACGACCACCGGTGCAGGCGCTGCTCCTGCGACGCGTCGTCCACCGCGGCCTGTGCGGGGGGCAGGCTGTTCACAGGGCGTCGTCGTCGCGGTCGAGCTGGTGGGCCAGGGTGTCGCGCAGGCGTTCGGCATCCTCGCCGTCCAGCCCGCTCAGGCTCACCGCGCTGAAACGGCTGCCGGCGGTGTGCACCACCAGCGTGGCCAGCCGTGCGCTGCGTTCGATCGGACCGCGGCGCAGGTCCAGGTGCTGCACGCGCGAGATCGGCACGCGGGTTTCCTGTTCCCACATCAGGTTGCGGCGCACGCCCAGGCCTTGGGCATCGAGCCGCCAGAACGTACGGCGCTGGCGGCGGTAACCAACGACCGCGCCGATTGCCGCGCCCAGCACCAGCATGCCGGCCACGCCCAGCCAGCGCAGCGGCAGGTCCAGCAGCACCCACGCCGTGCCGAGCCCGCCACCGATCACGACGGTGCCGGTGATGGCCGCGCCCACCGCTGCGATGGCGGCGGCACGCCGTGGCAGCGGCTGCCAGTCAGGACTGGGCGGCAGCGGCGGCAACGGTGGCGGCGAGGGGATGGCGGGGGTGTCGATGGCGTCGGACAAGGCAGGGCGCTCGGCAAGGGAAATGCCGGGCGTGCTGCTGCTGGCGGTGCGCCCGTCGCGCAGACGGTAGCAGTTGCCGCGCGCTATTGCGCGGCCTGGATCAGTGCGTCGACGTCGAGCAGGTGGCCGGCGCGTTCGGCCTTGGTGCGCAGGTACTGCTCGTTTTCGGCGGTGATATCGCCGGTGACCGGCACGCAGTCCACCACGTCGATGCCGGCATTGCGCAGCCGCTGCGCCTTGGTGGGGTTGTTGCTGAGCAGCTGCACGCGGTGCACGCCCAGCCCCTGCAGCATCGCCACCGCGCTGCCGTAGCGGCGCTCGTCGGCGCCGAAGCCCAGCTGCGCATCGGCGTCGATGGTGTCCAGGCCGTCGTGCTGGTAGCCGTAGGCGCGCATCTTGGCGGCGATGCCGGTGCCGCGGCCTTCCTGGTCCAGGTACAGCAGTACGCCGCCACCCAGTTCCTTGAGCTTGCGCAGGCCGCGCCGCAGCTGGTCGCCGCAGTCGCACTTGAGCGAGCCGAACAGGTCGCCGGTGAGGCAGGACGAATGCACGCGTACCGGCACCACCCCGGACAGGTCCGGGCTGCCGACGATGATCGCCACCTGGTCGCGCTGGGCCACGCCGCCGCGGAACACGGCAAATTCGGTCATGCCCACCTCGCGCAGCGGCACCGGCGAACGCGTCACCAGTTCATAGGCGTGGGCGGCCTGCTCGGCGCCCTGGTGCAGGTCGCACAGCGATACCTGCGCGCAATCATCGAAGCGGTGGTCGGTCTCCTCCAGCAGCACGCCCACCATGGCCGGCAGCAGCAGGCCCAGGCGGGCGATTTCCACCGCGCCATCGTCCAGCGCCTGCCCCGCCGACCAGCCCGGTGGCATCACTTCCGGTTCGCGCCGGTAGCTCAGCGAGGGCAGGGCATCGAAGTCGATGCCGGCCAGCGGCACGCGGGCGCCGTGCTCGGCGGCCACCCCCAGCACCCGCGCACGGGTGGCGGTAAGGAACAGGTAGTGGCGGTCGGCGGCGGCCTGGGCGAACGCGCTGAAGCTGCTGCGGGTGCTGCTGTCCAGGGCGATGAAGGCCAGGCGCTGGCCGTGGCTGTCGTCGATCACCACCGGGCGGCCCGCGCGCAGTTCGCCCACCGCCCGTTCGCAGCGGATCGCGGCCGGGTCGCCGAACAGGGGAGAAGCAGCATCAGACATGGCAGGGGCCGTGGGAGACATCGTGGGTTCCACAGTGGGGACGGAAGGCGCCGTTTCCAATCACGCCGGGGCGCGACGCTGCGTCGCAGTCAGTGCGGATGTTCCTCGGTGGCATAGGGGTCCACCTCGTTGCTGCCCGGCGGCCGCAGTGTGTAGCGCTTGTAGGTCCACTGGTACTGGGTGGGGTCGCGCCGGGCGATCCGCTCCAGTCCGGCGTTGAGTGCGGTTGCCGCCGTGCGCGGGTCCGGGTCGGCCACGGCCGGATCGGCCGGCTCGACGTGCAGGGCAAACTGCATGCCCGGGCCCACGCGCTCGCACCAGCCGTACAGCACGGTGGCCCCGGTCCGTTCAGCCAGCCGGTTGACCAGGGTCATGGTCAGCGCCTCCACCCCGAAGAACGGGGCGAACACGCCGTCGCCGGCCTTGGGCTGCTGGTCGGGCAGGATGCCGGTGGCGCCGCCGTCCTTGAGCACCTTGAACAGCTGACGCACCGCCGGCCCCTCGGCCCGCACCTGCTGCACGTTGTCGCCGCCACGCACCAGCTGCAGGAAGGCATCGCCCACGGCTTCGTCGGGGGCCTTGTAGACGATGGCGATCGGCCCGCGCGAGGCGAGCCACTGGTTCAGCAGCTCCCAGTTGCCATGGTGGGGCGCGGCCACGATCACGCCCTTGCCGGCGGCCAGCGCCGCGTCGTACAGGGCTTCGCCATGGCGCTCGACCAGGCAGGCCAGGTTCTGCTCACGCGGGCGGGTCCACAGGCGCAGGGTTTCCAGCGCCTGCAGCGCGGTGGAGCGCAGCACCTGGCGGTGCATCTGCACCCGCTGGGCGTCGGTCAGTTCGGGGAAGGCCAGTTCCAGGTTGCGCCGGGTCACCCGGCTCTCGCGGGCATTGAGCGCGATCCACAGCCACGCCAGCATGTGGGCGACGCCGCGCAGCCAGGACCAGGGCAGACGGGTGAACAGGGCGGCGGCACGGTAGGCCAGGCGGGCGGTGGTATGCGGTTTCATCACGGGGAAGTCTAGCTGCTGGGACAATCGGCGTGGACCGGCAGGCGCGTTAAGGTAGCCGGCCCCCCACCCCGGAAGCCCCACCCATGCTCGTTCTCATCCAGCGCGTCACCCAGGCCAGCGTGCATGTCGATGATGTGGCGGTGGGCCGGATCGGCCCGGGATTGCTGGCGCTGGTGGGCATGGAGCCAGGCGACAGCGAGGCGCAGATCACGTGGATGGCCGATCGGCTGCTCGGCTACCGTGTGTTTGCCGATGAAGGCGGAAAAATGAACCGGTCGCTGGCCGACACCGGGGGCGGGCTGCTGCTGGTGAGCCAGTTCACGCTGGCCGCCGACACCGCCAGCGGGATGCGGCCGGGCTTCAGCACCGCCGCGCCGCCTGCCGAGGCTGAACGTGGATTCAACCGATTGGTCGAGATCTGCAGGCAAAAACACGCCCCGGGGGTGGAAACCGGCCAGTTTGGTGCCCATATGGTTGTCAGCCTGGTCAACGACGGTCCTGTGACCTTCCTGCTCCGGCCCTGACCCCGGGACCACCGCCCGGGGCGGAAGGGCCCCGGGCTGGTATAATGCTAGGTCCTATTCTCTCCCTGCCGGTGGCGCGAGCACTACATGGCCAACGAACGTCCTGCCCAGCAAAACGACATCAAGCTTCTGATCAGCAAGGGCCTGGAACAGGGCTACCTGACCTACGCCGAAGTCAATGACCACCTGCCCGACGACATCGTCGACCCGGAGCAGATTGAAGACATCATCGGCATGATCAACGGCATGGGCATCGATGTCCATGAAGTTGCGCCCGATGCGGAAACCCTGCTGCTCAACGACGGCAACACCGGCAACCGCGAAGTCGATGACACCGCGGCCGAAGAAGCTGCCGCCGCGCTGAGCGCGCTCGACACCGAAGGTGGTCGCACCACCGACCCGGTGCGCATGTACATGCGCGAAATGGGCACCGTCGAGCTGCTGACCCGCGAGGGCGAAATCGCCATCGCCAAGCGTATCGAAGAAGGCCTGGGCCAGGTCCAGGCGGCACTCGGCACCTTCCCGGTGTCGGTGGAATCGCTGCTGGCCGACTACGACGCGCACAAGGAAGGCAAGAAGCGCCTGGCCGAAGTGATCGTCGGCTTCAACGATCTGGTGGAGGAAGTCCCGGCGCCGGTCGTGGCTGAAGACACCAGCGACGACGCCGAAGACGATGCCGACGACGAAGACGACGGCGACGACGTTGAAGAAGAAGCCGGCCCGACCGGTCCGGACCCGGAAGAAGTTGCCCGCCGCATGCAGGCCCTGAGCGACGCGTACAGCGCGTTCAAGAAGGCTGCCGCCAAGGGTGACCGCAAGCCGCTGGCCAAGCTGCGCGACGACATGGCCGCGGTGTTTGTGACCCTGAAGCTGCCGCTGCCGCTGACCGACGTGCTGGTCAAGCAGCTGCGCGACGTCATGGCCGAGATCAAGTCCCACGAGCGCCGCGTGCTGAACCTGGCCACCGTGACGGCGCGCATGCCGCGCAAGGACTTCATCCGTTCCTGGGAAGGCAACCAGACCAACCTGGAGTGGGTGGAAGACGCACTGAAGCGCAAGCAGAAGTGGTCCTCGGCCCTGCGTGACGTGAAGGACCAGATCATCGCCGAGCAGCAGGCCACGCTCGACATCGAAAAGACCACCTGGCTGGAACTGGACGAGCTGAAGGAAATCAGCCGTGCCATGGCCTACGGTGAGGCGCGTGCGCGCAAGGCCAAGAAGGAAATGGTCGAGGCGAACCTGCGCCTGGTCATCTCCATCGCCAAGAAGTACACCAACCGCGGCCTGCAGTTCCTCGACCTGATCCAGGAAGGCAACATCGGCCTGATGAAGGCCGTGGACAAGTTCGAATACCGCCGTGGTTACAAGTTCTCCACGTATGCCACCTGGTGGATCCGCCAGGCCATCACCCGTTCGATCGCCGATCAGGCGCGCACCATCCGTATTCCGGTGCACATGATCGAAACGATCAACAAGTTGAACCGCATTTCCCGCCAGATGCTCCAGCAGTACGGCCGCGAGGCTACGCCGGAGGAGCTGGCCAAGGAAATGGACATGCCGGAAGACAAGATCCGCAAGGTGATGAAGATCGCCAAGGAGCCGATCTCGATGGAAACCCCGATCGGCGACGACGAGGATTCCCATCTGGGCGACTTCATCGAGGACACCAACGTGGAGTCCCCGATCGAGAACACCACCAACATCAACCTGTCTGAAACCGTGCGCGACGTGCTGGCTGGCCTCACCCCGAGGGAAGCCAAGGTGCTGCGCATGCGCTTCGGCATCGACATGAACACCGACCACACCCTCGAGGAAGTGGGCAAGCAGTTCGACGTCACCCGCGAGCGTATCCGCCAGATCGAAGCCAAGGCGCTGCGCAAGCTGCGTCACCCGAGCCGGTCCGAGCAGCTGCGCAGCTTCCTGGATATCGATTGATCGATCCCGGCAGTTCGCGTTGAAACACCGACAGACCCCGCGCAAGCGGGGTCTGTTTTTTGGGGCGGCACGTGGTGCCGCGTGTGCAGCAGGCGCGCATGCGGATGCGGTAGGATGCGCGTCGCTTTACACCTGTGGATCAATGGAATGACGATTAAAAAAGGCGTGCTTGTCCTTGCTCTGTGCCCCTTCGCCGCGCTGGCTGCGGAGCCGCAGCAGCCTGCCTGCAACGCAGCGGATTTCTTCCAGACCCAGCCGGACCTCACGGTCGGTCGCGTCGTGGATGCCGGCAACTTTGCGCTGGTGGGGGAGCGCCCCGGCTGCCTGGACACGCCGCAGGACGGCTGCCGCAGCGGCGATGAGGTCGAACCGGGCAGCAGCCTGGTGATCGGCAGCCGCTGGAACGACTACTACTGCGTGCAGGTCCTGCCACCTGGCAAAACGGTGGTGGGCTGGGCACCGGAACAGCGCGTCATGAAGACCGGCCACATGGCCGACACCGACTTCAGCAGCTGGCTGGGTCAGTGGGACGGCAGCGCCGGGCGCGTGCTGGAGATCCAGGCCAAGGGCGACACGCTGCATGTGCGCATGCTGCCCTCGAGCGGCAAAGGCGAGGGCACGCTGATCGGCAGCGCCGAGCCGATGGGCGATGAGCTGTTCCTGGGCGAGGAGCCGTGCGCAATGCGAGCCTCGCTGCAAGGGTCGAAGCTGGTGCTTACCGACAACGGAAAGTGCGCGATCGGCGGCGACAGCCCGGGGGGTGTGTACTCGAGCCGGGCGGCGGCGCAGCGGATGGAGCGGTTGTTCGAGGGCGCGGGAGATCGATAGGCGGAACACGGGATTTCGTTGCGCGTTTCGTAACTTAATTGGGCGTGTTATCTCGATGCTATTCGGAGTGATGCCATTTTAATCAATGGCTTATGGGTGGATTCAGGTTGCGCTTCGCCGAAGATTGGCGTATAGATTCGTAACTTAATTCGTTTCGAAACTCAGGCCATGGCCCGTCCTCGTACCGTCCAGCTCCAGACGCTGTTCGACAACCTGCCTGCCGGCGAGGTCGTATCAGCTGCCGATCTTGTCGATCGCCTGGGGGTTACCCGGACAACGTTGAGTCGTCTTGTGGCCGAGACCGGGGACCGCGTGGTGCGACTTGGTCGCACCCGCGCCACGGCCTATGCCGTCCGCCAGCAGACCGCCGCGGGCAGCGAGTGGCCGCTGTTCCGGCTGGGGCCGGACGCCACCCTCGAAGAACTGGGCACGGTCGTGGCACTTACGGGCGAGACCTTCCACCTGGCGACCACCGCCGCACGCCCCAATCTGACCCGTTCGCCAGACGAGACAGTCGAAGGCCACTTCCCGCGGCTGCCGTGGTACCTGGACGACCTGCGCCCGCAGGGCTTCCTCGGTCGCACCTTCGCGCATCGTCGCGGCCGGGATCTGGGCGTTCCCGACGACCTCAATCGATGGCAGCTGGCCGATACCCTGCAGGTACTCGTCCGTGCAGGCGGAACCGAAATCGGTGATCTCCTGCTCGGCGGCGATGCGGTGCAGATGGCGCTGCGCGGACTGGACGCGCCCGGTGACCGGGTTCCAGCGGGGGAGCGTGCACGCCGCTATCCCGAGCGTGCCGCGGCTGCACTGGAAGGCGAAGACGTCGGCTCGTCGCCCGGTGGCGAGCAACCGAAGTTCACCGCGACGGTCGAGCATGATGGCGGCCGCTACGCAGCGCTGGTCAAGTTCGCGCAGCCCACCGCAGGGCAAGCCGCAGAGCGCTGGGCGGACCTGCTGGTCTGCGAGCACCTGGCCCTGCAGTGCCTGCGCGACGCCGGTATGCAGGCAGCCGTTTCGGAGATACTCCAGACCGACACGCATACCTTTCTGGAGGTGCAGCGCTTCGACCGCACCGTTGACGTGCTCGGTCGGCGCGGTTTCGTCTCGTTGCTGGCGTTGTCATCGGCCTTCGTCGGCGATGTGACCCTGGACTGGGGAACGGCGGGCGACGCGTTGCTGGCGCAGGGCTGGGCCGATCGCGACGCGCAGGCCACCATGGGCAGGCTGCACGCGTTCGGCCGGCTCATCGGCAACAGCGACATGCACCAGGGCAATCTAGGTTTCCACCTGGTGGATCGCGGCCCGCTGGCGCTGGCACCGGTCTACGACATGCTGCCGATGTCACTGGCGCCTTCGCGCACCGGGGTCGTACGTGCCCCCACGCCGCTGGCATCCGTCGCGCCGGAGCGCAGTGGCCAGCTTGCGCACCTGCACTGGGCGGCGCCGCTGGCGGTGGACTACTGGCAGCGCGTGGCGGGCTCGGCACTGCTGCGTTCGGCCGAGCTGCGCGCGCTGGCGGCGGAGAATGCACGCCGGGTGCAGGCGATGGGGCAGCGTTTCGGATGATGCTTGGGCGTGGAGTGGCAAGCGTGCAGGGGGCTCCACTACACTGTGCAGCCGCAAGGGCCTATAGCTCAACGGTTAGAGCAGAGGACTCATAATCCTTTGGTTCCAGGTTCGAATCCTGGTGGGCCCACCACATTGACGTCGGGCAACGTCCATCGATGTCCAGAAATGCAAGTTTGGCGCTGGGAATAGGGCGATTTACCGTTCATCGGCCTCCAGGGGCGTCCACTTGCACCGGGTAAAAAGTGAGTCAGGCTGTGAGCCAGGGTTGGAATTTCCCTGCCCCCGACGCACTGGCGGACGACTCACATGCTCAACGACGCCAAACGACGTGCAGCGAAGGCCAAGGATTGCCCCTACCGGGTTGCTCGCAGTGAGCGACTAACTCGAGGGCGTACCGCATTGGCCAGTTGCCTCTATGTAGCGAGCCTGTCGGCCTTTAAGGAACGTGCTGTAAAACTTGATTTCGCTCCCCCCGTCAGCCCGGCTTGCGATCTCTACGAACTCCGGTGGGATGCCGCCGGTGGAAGTCGAAACAGAGTAGCCACCGGAACGCGGCTCGATTACTGACTGCCAGCGCGTTCCTCCGATACTCACCTCTCCCCATGCATCACGAATGCAAGTGGCGGAAGCCAATGCATCTTGGTTGGAAGAGAAGGTAGCCAAAGGGCCCGACGTTCGCATGTCACCGACGGATGTGCAGGCAGCCAGGAGCAGAAGCGCAATTGTGGCCGTCGCGATACCGAAATGTTGACCACTCCCTTGCATACGCCCGCTCCATTCAAAAAGGGGGAGCTCTGACGCAAACATGCGGCGGCTTCAACGCCATGGACGCAAGAACTACGCACAATGCCTTCCTCCCGTTGACCCACTCCAGGCCCTCGTCTTAGCGTCATCCAAACGCCAGACCTTTCTCCGCGGACCGAGTCAGACCCCTGCCGATGGGCACGTTGTGGAACCGTCGGTCCCATGCTCGAATCAGGCCACTCGATCGTCCAGGAGCATGACGGATGTCATTCAGATCTCAAGCACGGCACTTTGTGTGCATCGCCGTTCTTCTGCTGACGCCCCAGTGGGCCCGCGCCGAGGCGGGCGACGCTACGGCCCAGGCACCTCCGCTGGTGACGGTGGGCTACGACGCAGCCTTTGATCTGTTCAATCTGCTGGACAACCTGCCCGATTGGCTGCCGGGCTATACCAGCGCGATCTACCAGCAGGACTGGGAGCGCAGGTTCGGGCTGGACGCGGAGGATCGTGCCGCGCTCGAGGCGTATGCGCGGTTTCGCCAACGCACGTCTCCCATGGCCCGTGATGACGCGGGGAAACGCCCGCTGGCCGATAGCCTCTTCGCCGGCAGCGATACACGTACCGGCGACCCATACACCGGCTACTTCCAGAACGCGGCGTCATTCACGGCCGCGACCGAGGCCGCCATCGCTGCGCAGGCAGCCGGGGACCGGGCGCTGTTGCGACGTTTCTACGCGCGCTTTGCGCCCCGTGCGCGTGGTTTGCTGGCCGGGACAGCGCGTTTCCGCCGCCAACAGGAGGCGTTGACCAGGGAGCTGGCGGCGCCGGAAGCCGCTGCGTTTGCGGCGCGCATGCGCACCTTCTACGGCGCCGAGGCTGCCCCCATCTTCCACGTGCGTTTCGTGTGGTGGCCGTACTCGGACCGCACCCAGGCCAAGCTGCGCGGTGGCTCCATCGTGCTGTTCTCCGCGCTGGATGTGGAGGACGACTGGGCGCCGATCGTGCTGCACGAGTATGCGCATTTCCTGTCGGCGGGCCAGCCCGTGGCCAACCGGGAGGCGTTGGCTGCGGCGTTCGCGCGGCGGTGCCCAGGCGCGCTGGCCTTGCCCAATCCGTTGAACGCACTCGAAGAGCCATTGGCCATTTACTGGGGCCAGTATCGGTTCGAACGGGACGTGCGGGGAAAAACACTGTCCAGCGATGCGTCGTGGTACATCCAGCCGCACGCGGACCGTGCAGCCAAGGCCATCGCGGCCGCTTTTCCGGCCGATCGCCCGGCGCCGGCGCTTGCTGTGGGGCCGCTGTTGGACGCTGCCGCCTTGGCCTGCGAATAAGGGTGAGAGATTGCTGCCCAGCCAGCCTGCACCGCAATGCACTCGCTGCGCGGTGCCATCGCTGACCCTGAAGACATTCCGGCTGGTGGCGGCGCCGGTGGGCCAGATGCTCTGCCTAAGGTAGGTAATACGCTGCTGCCGTGAGCATGCCAGCTGGGGGTGTGGCGCCCATGCCAGCAGCCGGACGGAAGCGGGCGCCAAGGCCGGTCAGTGCACGTTGCAGACGCACTGCCCCACCCATGGCGCCCGCTGGTTTCCCGAAGAATCAGGTCGGCGCGAAACCGCGTGCGCTCTTCTTTTCATTCTTCTCTGCCTTCTTTTCCTTGGCAGTCTTGGCAGGCTTCTTCTTCTGCTCTTTCTGCTTGTCCATACCCTTGGCCATTGCAGTGTTCTCCGGTGGTTGTGGGGCGGAGCATGGCACATCTGGTGGCGCCCACGCGCGTTCCCGTGTCCGGTCGTTGGGGCCCGGTGGGGCGGCACCCGTGCCCTGGCCACCGACGGCCCTGCGCGGCGCGCCCCGGATGGGTGCAGAATGGCCCCCTATCGTCGAGCGCCGCGTCCATGACCATCCCCCAGATGGATGATGTTTTTCACCAGATCGTCGAGCTGTCCCTGGACTCCATCAAGGAAGTCTCACTGGACGGCACGGTCAGGTTCGTCAACGCCCACGGGCTGGCCCGGGTGGCGGCGGAGAATGCCGAGCATGTGATCGGCGCACAGTGGGCGTCGCTGTGGCCGGAGGAGGAACACCACAAGGTGGCCGACGCCCTGGACGCTGCCGCGCGCGGCGAGCGCCGCCAGTTCGAGGCGCAGTGCCTCACGCCTGCCGGCGAGCACCGTTTCTGGCTGGTCTCCACCAGTCCGCTGCGCGACGCGCAGGGTGCGGTGCGTGGGCTGCTGGCGGTCAACCGCGACGTCACCGCCCGGCACCGGGCCGAGGCGGCGCTGCGCACCCTGACCGCGGCGCTGCGCGAACATGCGCCGTCGATGGTGGGAACGGTGTTCACCGACGAGCTCAACGCGCAGTTGGCCAACGCCCAGCAGCGCAGCACCGAGCTGCAGGGGGAGCTGGACATCGCCCGGGTCGCCCAGCGCGTGGCCGAGACCGTAGCCGCGCAGGCGCAGAAGGGCGACGCGGTCGGGCAGTTGCTGGCCGGCACCGTGCACGACCTCAACAACGTGCTGCACGTGGCCGGTACGGCCATCGAGATGGTGCGCACGCACGGGCAGCTGGTGGAGCGCGATGCCAGTCTGCTGCAGATGGCAGACCGGGCGGTGCAGCAGGGCGCGGCAATGTCGCAGCGGCTGCTGGGGTTCGCCCGCCACCACCCCTATCGCCCGCAGTTGGTGGACGTGGCACGGATGATGGAGGAGCTGTTGCCGCTGCTGCAGCAGGCCGCGGGCGCCGGCATCACGCTGGCCTACCGCCCGGAACTCACCCAGGCGCTGGTCCAGGTTGACCCCCACAGCCTGGAACGGGCGGTGATGAACCTGGTCATCAACGCGCGCGATGCCTGCGGTGACCGCGGCAACGTCACCCTGTTGTTGGGGGAGCGGCAGGTGGAGGAGGTGCCCGTGGAGGAACCGCACAAGCCCGGTGCGTATATCGTGCTCAGCGTTCAGGATGATGGACCGGGCATCGCACCGGAGGTGCGCAAGCGCCTGTTCGAAGCCTACTTCACCACCAAGCCGGCCGGCATGGGCACCGGGCTGGGGTTGGCCCAGATTCGGGGCACGGTGCGCCAGGCCGACGGATTCGTCGAGATCGATTCGGTCCCGGGGGAAGGCGCACGATTCACGCTGGGGATCCCGCGCGCATGAGGTCCGCGCCGCCGCGAGCGGCGGCAGCGTCCGCGTTTTACTCAGTGGCGAGCGATGACCTAGTGGCGATGCAGGTGCGTGTCGTCCCCGCTTGCACCCGGTGCCTGGGTCATGTCTCCCACGGTGGGGATCAGCCCGTCTTCCACGCGCCGCACAAAGTCGGCAAAGCGCGCGCCGGAAATGGCCTGGCGGTTCTTGCACCGCTCGCAGGTGAGTACGGCCGCACCATGGGCCACGTTGACCAGGCCCGGTGCGCCGGACATGTTGAGGATGGCGTGGCACTGCAGACACTGGGCACGCACGAAGGTCAACCGGCTCAGCGCCTGCGGATCCTCCTGGCTGGCGTCACCGATTACATCCAGCAGGTAGAACAGGCCTGTATTGGGCATCCACTTGGTTCCTCGACGATGCACCTTGAGCGTACTGCCGGAGCCGATCAAGGTCCGGTGAATTCCCGGTCCAAGGCAATGGCGTGATGCCTCAGCCTACTTCGTCGGCAGGCGATCCGGCGCGGCAGGCGGCCACCAGGTGGGCTGCGGCCTCGGCCACCATCGGCCGGGCCAGGTGGTAGCCCTGTGCCTCGTCGCATCCCCACAGGCGCAGCAGCGACAGCTCCGCCTCGTTCTCCACGCCTTCGGCCACTGTGCGGTAGCCCAATTGCCGGGCCAGTTTGATGATCGCCTCCACTTTCAGCCGCGCGGTGCGTGACTGGGCCATGCCGGTGACCAGGCTGCGATCGATCTTGATCAGCGATACCGGCAGCTCGCTGAGGTAACTGAAGTTGCTGTAGCCGCTGCCGAAGTCATCGATGGCGATGCGGATGCCGGCGGCGGCCATCGCGCGAAGTTGGGGCAGGGCAGACGGATGGCCCTGCAGCCATTCGCCTTCGGTGATTTCCACTTCCAGCAACGACGCAGGCACGCCGTGGGCGGCCATCTGCGAGGACAGCATGTCCCACAGGCCGGCATCGTCGAAGTCGCGCGCCGACAGGTTCAGCGACAGGCAGAAGCCGGGCAGCGTGTGTTGCCAGCGCGCCAGCTGGGCCAAGGCATGGTCCACCACCCAGCGGCTCATCGCCGGCATCAGCGCGGTGCGCTCCAGCACGGGAATGAACTCGCCCGGCCCGACCGGCCCCAGCATCGGGTGCACCCAGCGCAGCAGCGCTTCGGCAGCCACCGGCAGGCCGTCGCACAGCGCGAAGCGGGGTTGATAGACCAGGTTGAACTGATGCTGCGCCAGGCCGCGCGCCGCGTCGGAAGCCAGCCGATAGCGGCGGCGCAGGCGCGTATCGCGGTCTTCCGAATACCAGCAGCGGCCCGCATCGGTCTGGATGGCGTGGTTCATCGCCACCAGGCATTTGCGGATCACATCCCCGGTGTCCACCGGCGTGGCCTGGAAATCGCAGACGCCGGCATGGAACTGCGGCGACATCGGGATGCTGCCGGCCAGCAACGGCCGCCGCAGGCGCTCACGCAGGCGGTCGAGCAGCGCGTCCACCTGCGCATGGTCCTGGTCGCTGAGCACGAACGCGAAGCGGCTCACGCCCACGTGGTAGGCCGCCGCCTGGTCCTGCAATACGTGCTGCACGCGCAGGGCGGCCTGCCGCAGCAGGGTTTCCACCGGCTTCATGCCCAACGCCTGGCCGGCATCGTTGGCGCTGTGCACGTCGAACACATCCAGCATCACCGCGGTGAAGCGTCCGCTGTCGCCGCGCCGCGTCAGCAGGTCCAGATCGGCCTGGAACTGCTGGCGGTTGGGCAGCCCGGTGACCTGCTCGCGGCGGCCCATCGACACCTTCAGTTCCATCTGCGCCATCACCACCCGCGCCAGGGTCTGCAGCTGCTGGGTTTCCAGGGGCGACAGCACTCGCGGCACACGGTCCATCAGGCACAGCGTACCCAGCGCCAGCCCGGCCTTGGTCACCAACGGTGCGCCGGCATAGAAGCGCAGCTGCTCTGGCCCGGTGACCAATGGGTTGTTGGCAAAGCGCGGATCTTCGCGCAGGTCGGCCACCTGCATCACCTGGTCGGACTGGATCGCCCAGGCGCACACCGAGGCATGCCGGTCGGTGCGATCCAGTGCCAGCCCGACGCGCGAGATGAAGCGCTGGCTGTCGGCATCGAGGATGGAGATCAGCGCGATCGGAACGCCGAAGGTGAAGGCCGCAAGCTCGGTGATCGGGTCCAGTGATTTCCCCAGCGCAGGGTCCATCACGTTCAGGGCTTCGATCAACGCCACCCGGTCACTATCGTCGCTTCTGTCCCACATGTACTGCGCCTGTCGTCCCCTGCCTTGTGGCTACTATCCCGCGCGGGGTGCGCAACGCCCGTGAAGTGCAGGGCAGTGTGGGGCACACGCATGAAGCATTCACGATGGATCACCCCTGCATGGCCCGCGCCAGCACCTCGAACACGCGCGTGTCCTGTGCCTGCGCGGCATTGAAGCGCAGGAAGCCGGGCGCACCCAGCGACGGGCTGAACGCATTGCCGGGCGCCAGCACCACGCCGTCGGCCAGGCTCCGCTGCGCGATGGCTGCAGCGTCCAGGCCATCGGGCAAACGGCACCACAGCAACATGCCCGCCTGCGGCACGATCCAGGGCTGGATGCCGAGCGTGGCAAGGCGATCCAGGGTGAGGTCGCGTGCGGCGGCCAGGCGCGTGCGCACGGTCTCCACGTGGCGGCGGTAGCCGCTGTCGGTGAGTGCGGTGAGCAGGATGTCGGCGGCCAGGCGACCGCCGCCGAAACTGGTGGCGATCTTCAGGTCGGCAAGGGCGTCGATCCACTCCGGTCGCGCGGCGATGAAACCGCATCGCACCGCAGCAGACAGCGTCTTGGAAAAGCTGCCGATCTGGATCACCCGCGACAACCCGTCGAAGGCGGCCAGCCGCGGCGCGGGGCTGTGTTCGAAATCCGCAAACAGGTCGTCTTCGACGATCACCAGGTCGCTGCCTTCGGCCAGCGTCAGCAGGCGGTGTGCGGTCACCGGCGAGAGCACCGCCCCGGTCGGGTTGTGCAGGCCCGAATTGGTGATGTACAGCCGCGGCGAATGCGCCTGCAGCGCCGCACCGAACGCCTCCACGTCGGGCCCGTTGGGCGTGTACGGAATGCCCACCACCTGCACCCGGTGTGCCTTGAGCAGAGCCAGGAAATTGAAATAGCAGGGGTCATCGACCAGCACGGTGTCGCCGGGCTGCAACAGGAAACGGCAGATCAGGTCGACGGCATGCGAGCCCGACTCGGCCAGCAGGATCTGCTCCGGTGCTGCGTCCACCCCCTGGCCGGCCAGCCGCCGTGCCAGCAGCTGGCGCAGCGGCGGCAGGCCCAGCGGGCTGGCGTAGTCGGCCAGGGACGTGGCCGATGCGCGGGCCGCGCTGCGCAGGCCGCGGCGGATGCCCTCGACGTACATCCAGTCTTCGGGCAACCAACCGCAGCCCGGCTTTAGCACGCGCGCATCGTGCTCCAGCGATTGCCGGGCCAGCCAGAGCGGGTCGACCTGGCGGTCGCGGGGCGGGTCGATGCCGCTCAGCGCCAGCGGTGCCACCGGTCCGTTGACGTGGAATCCCGCGCCGGGGCGTGAACTGATGACGCCTTCGGCCACCAGCCGTGCGTACGCTTCCACCACCGTGGACACAGACACCTGCAGGGCCTTGGCCTGGGCGCGCACCGACGGCAGGCGCATGCCCGGCACGTAGCTGCGGGCGTTGATGCGGGCGCGCACGCTGGTCATCACGGCGGCGATGCGGGTAGGGCGAAGCTCCATGCCACGGGGTCCGTACTGGGGATGGGGGCATAACAGTTTGGTGAAAGTGTACTGGACTGTGTCTGGGGCCGGCAGGCGCCGCGTGGTCCACTGGTGGCCACTCGCAGGAACACCAGAATGGACACCACCACCCGGGGCTGGATCAACGGATTCATCGGCGTACTGATCTTCGCCGGCTCGCTGCCCGCCACGCGCGTGGCGGTCGCCGACATTGATCCGACCTTGCTGACCGCCGCGCGCGCCAGCATCGCCGCCCTGATCGCCGCGGCGATGCTGCTGGTGCTGCGCCAACCGCGCCCGGCACGTACCGCGGTGGCGTCATTGCTGGTGGTGGCGCTGGGCGTGGTGGTGGGGTTCCCGCTGCTCACCGCGTTGGCCCTGCAACATGTGTCCTCGGCGCACTCGATCGTGTTCCTGGGCCTGCTGCCGCTGAGCACGGCGGTGTTCGGCGTGCTGCGCGGCGGCGAACGGCTGCGCCCGGCGTTCTGGGGGTTTTCGCTGCTGGGCAGCACCTCGGTTGCCGGCTACGCGCTGCTCGGCGGCGGTGCTGCGTCGTTGCAGGGCGACCTGCTGATGCTGGCGGCGGTGGTGGTGTGCGGGCTGGGCTATGCCGAAGGGGCGCGGCTGTCGCGCACGCTGGGTGGGTGGCAGGTGATCAGCTGGGCGCTCCTGCTGGCGATGCCCCTGATGGTGCCGCTGATGTGGCTGCGCTGGCCGCCCACGTTGGCCACCATCGGCGCGCCGGCCTGGTGGAGCCTGGCCTACGTGTCGGTGTTCAGCATGCTGGTCGGCTTCATGTTCTGGTATCGCGGGCTGGCCCAGGGAGGCATCGCCGCAGTGGGCCAGCTGCAGTTGCTGCAGCCGTTCTTCGGGCTGGGCCTGGCGGCGCTGCTGCTGCACGAACAGGTGAGCTGGACGATGCTGGCGGTCACCGTGTGTGCGGTCAGCTGCGTGGCCGGGGCCCGGCGGTTTGCCCGCTGAGCTGCGGCCGGGCGTAGGGCTCTAAAGCCCCATGCCACCCACAGGCTCGGTCTCGAAGCGTTCGCCGAACCCGGTGATGTGCGGCCGGGCCCTGGCGATCGCAGCCTGTACCGCAGGCAGTGCCAGCGACGCGCGATGGTGGTCCTGGCTGTCCCACACCTCGGTGATCCAGAGCGCATCGGCATCGGTGGGATCGCGGGCCACCACGTAGCTGCGGCAACCGGGCATGGCATCGGTGCCTTCCTGCAGGATCGCGATGACCGCGTCGCGCTGCCCGGGTGCGATCAACATCCTGCCAATCAAGCCGTACATGCCTGCCACCTGCCACGAGGAATCAGCCGGCATCGTGCGCGCGGCGCGCGCAGCTGGTCAACCGGCGTTTGAGCCGGGCCCGGCGCTGCGCTATCCTGCGCGCCGCCTTTGCCCGCTCCGCTGGATTGTGATGACCCCACCCTGATGCCGCGTTCACCACGCGCCCGTGCCATTGCCGGGTTCCAGGGAGTGTCCTGTCTTCATCACACAGCGCGCCGTGCGCATCGCCGGTGCGCGGAGTCTGCCCATGTCTGTTTCCTACCCGCTGCGCCAGCAATGGCTCGGCAATATCCGCGGTGACCTGCTGTCCGGGACCGTGGTCGCGCTGGCCCTGATCCCCGAGGCGATCGCGTTTTCGATCATCGCCGGGGTCGACCCCAAGGTGGGGCTGTATGCCTCGTTCTGCATCGCGGTGGTCACCGCCATCGCCGGCGGTCGCCCGGGCATGATTTCGGCGGCCACCGGTGCGATGGCGCTGGTGATGGTGGACCTGGTCAAGGACCATGGCCTGCAGTATCTGCTGGCGGCCACCATTCTGGCCGGGCTGCTGCAGGTGCTGGCGGGGGCGTTGAAACTGGGCGTGCTGATGCGCTTCGTGTCGCGCTCGGTGATCACCGGGTTCGTCAACGCGCTGGCGATCCTGATCTTCCTGGCGCAGATGCCGGAACTGATCGGGCGCTCCTGGCACGTGTGGGCCGTCTGCGCGGCCGGGCTGGCCATCATCTACCTGTTGCCGCGGGTAACGCGCGCGGTGCCTTCGCCGCTGGTGGCGATCGTGGTGCTCACCGCGCTGTCGATCGGCCTGCACTGGGACGTGCGCACCGTGGGCGACATGGGCGCGCTACCGGACAGCCTGCCGGTGTTCCTGTTCCCCGATGTGCCGCTCACCTGGGACACGCTGCGCCTGCTGCTGCCGGTGTCGGCCACGCTGGCGGTGGTGGGCCTGCTGGAGTCGATGATGACCGCGCAGATCGTGGAGGACATGACCGACACGCCCAGCCAGCGCAACCGCGAGTGCGCCGGGCAGGGCTTGGCCAACATTACCGCCGGGTTGTTCGGCGGCATGGGCGGCTGCGCGATGATCGGCCAGTCGGTGATCAACGTGTCGTCCGGCGGGCGCGGGCGGCTGTCGTGCCTGGTGGCGGGCGTACTGCTGTTGCTGCTGGTGGTGTACGGCGCCGAGTGGGTGCGGCAGATTCCGATGGCGGCGCTGGTGGCGGTGATGGTGATGGTCAGCATCGGCACGTTCCATTGGCGCTCGTTCCAGGAGCTGCGCCAGCATCCGAAAAGCTCTTCGATGGTGATGATCGCCACCGTGGTGGTGACCGTGGCTACCCACGACCTGGCCAAGGGCGTTCTGACCGGGGTGCTTTTGTCGGCGCTGTTCTTCGCCCGCAAGGTGGGGCGCATGCTGCAGGTGGGCGATACGGTACTGGCCGACGGCACCCGCGTGTACACGGTCAGCGGCCAGGTGTTCTTCGCCTCGGCCGGCCAGTTCGCCGCCAGCATCGACCTGCAGCAGGTGCCGGGGCGGGTGGTGATCGACCTGACCAATGCGCACTTCTGGGACCTCAGTGCGGTGGCGGCGCTGGAGCGGGTGGTCGACAAGCTGCGCGCCCATGGCGCCGAGGTGGAGGTGCGCGGGCTCAACGCGGCCAGCCAGACCCTGGTCGAGCGCGTGGGGCGTTCGACCGGCCAAGCGGCCGCGCGCCCCGGCGAACACTGAACGGGGTCAGGAAACGGTCCTCAACATCGGCGCGCCAGCGCCGTTATCCAGCTCAATGCCCCGATGTCTGCGATCGGGGCAAGGGCTGGCCGTGAGTTGCACCGCGCCACCCGGACCGCAATGGACTGCGCGAAGCCGTAGTGGCGCCCCCGGGCGACCGCTGATCCGACCCTTTTTCCGGAACCGCCCCCCATGCCTGCGTCCCGCCCGATTTCCTCCCAGCGCCCCGGCAGCATCGCCAACCGGCTGATGCTGGGAACCGCGCTGATCGCCATGCTCTGCTTCGGCGTGACCGCCGCCATCAGCTACCGCGAAGCCAGCCAGGCGCTGATCGATTCGTCGCGGCAGACCATGCAGAGCGAGGCCAATGCTGAATCGCGCCGGGTAGGTGCCGACCTGGCCAATGCGTTCTCCATCAGCCAGGCGCTGGCCGACAGCCTGGTGGTGCAGCACGCTGCCGGCGGCTTGACCCGGGCCACCGCCTCGCACGTGGTCGAACAGCAGCTGCGCTCGCACCCGGAGTGGGTGGGGCTGGGAACGCTGTGGGAGCCGCAGGCCTTCGACGGCAAGGACAGCGAGTTCGTCGATGCCGAAGCACACGACGCGACGGGCCGTTTCATGAGCTACTGGTCCTGGCAGGACGGCACGCCCAAGCAGGACCCGCTGAAGGGCTACGACGTGCCGGGCGACGGCGACTGGTACCTGCGTCCGCGCGCGCTGAAGCGCCAGACCGTGGCCGAACCGTATCGCTATGAAATTGCCGGCAAGCCCGTGCTGATGACGACCCTGTCCACCCCGGTGCTGGACAAGGGCACGTTCCTCGGCGCGGTCACCGTCGACTTCGGCCTGGCCGCATTGCAGGAGCGCCTGGCTGCGCTGCGCCCGATGGGCGAAGGCCACGTCGAACTGATTTCCCCGGGCGGCATCGTGCTGGCTGCGCAGGATGCCAAGGAGATCGGCAAGCGCCGCGACGATGCCGCCACCCGCCGGATCCTTGCCGCGGTGGGCGCCGACAAGCCCTACGAAGATTTCAGCGTGGATGCCGCCGGCAACGTGAAGGCGTATGTGCCGCTGCGCATCGGCACCAGCCAGGAGCGCTTCGCCCTGGGCGTGGTGGTGCCGCACGACCTGATCACCGCGCAGGCGCGTGCGCTGCTGTGGATCATCCTGGCCGTGGGCCTGGGCGCGGCGCTGGTGCTCAGCGCCAGCGTCTACGTGCTGCTGCGTCGCCAGGCGATCCGCCCGTTGGCCGAAGCGGTGCGGTTGTCGGCCGATGTCGCCGAAGGCCGCCTGGATACCGCGCTGCCGCCGCCGCGCAACGACGAAGTGGGACGCCTGCTCGAATCGATGCAGCGCATGCGCAGCCAGGTGCGCGCGGTGATGGCCGCACAGGGCGAAATGGCGCAGCGGCATGAAGCCGGTGAGCTCAGCTACCGCATGGACGTGCAGTCCTTCCCGGGCGAATACGGGCAGATGGTGGGCGACACCAACCAGCTGGTCGGCGCCAACATCGCCGTCACCCGCCGCCTGGTGGAAGTGATGCAGCGTTACGCGGTGGGCGACCTGTCCCAGGACATGGACCGCCTGCCGGGCGAGCAGGCGCGCTTCACCGAGGCGATGGATACCACCAAGGCCAACCTGCGCGCGATCAACACCCAGATCCGCGACCTGGCCGGTGCTGCGGCGCTGGGCGATTTCAGCCAGCGGGGCGACGTGGTGCGCTTCGACCACGACTTCCGCGGCATGGTCGAAAACCTCAACACCATGATGCAGGTCAGCGACGACAACCTGCAGCAGATCTCCGCGCTGCTGCGGGCGATCGCCGCCGGTGACCTCACCGCGCGCATGCACGGGCAGTTCCATGGCGTGTTCGCGCAGATGCGCGACGACGCCGACACCACCGTGACCCAGTTGACCGACATCGTCGGCCGCATCCAGCAGGCCACGGCCAGCATCAACCTGGCGGCCGGCGAGATCGCCTCGGGCAACAGCGACCTGTCGCGCCGCACCGAGCAGCAGGCGGCCAGCCTGGAAGAAACCGCGGCCTCGATGGAAGAGCTGACCTCCACCGTGCGCCAGAACGCCGATCACGCCGTGCAGGCCAACACGCTGGCGGCCAACGCGGCCGAGGTGGCGTCGCAGGGCGGGCAGGTGGTGGGCCAGGTGGTGACCACCATGGCCGGTATTGAGGCCTCGTCCAAGCGCATCGCCGAGATCATTTCGGTGATCGACGGCATCGCCTTCCAGACCAACATCCTGGCCTTGAACGCCGCCGTTGAAGCCGCCCGTGCCGGTGAGCAGGGCCGCGGGTTCGCGGTGGTGGCCTCTGAAGTGCGCGCGCTGGCGCAGCGTTCCGCCGGTGCGGCCAAGGAGATCAAGACCCTGATCGACGACTCGGTCAGCCAGGTCACCCAGGGCTCGGCACTGGTGCGCACCGCCGGTGACACCATGCAGGAAATCGTCAGCGGCGTGCGCCGCGTCAACGACATCATGGCCGAGATCTCGGCGGCGTCGAAGGAGCAGTCGGCTGGCATCGAGCAGGTGAACCAGACCATCACCCAGATGGACGAAACCACCCAGCAGAACGCCGCGCTGGTGGAAGAAGCCACCGCCGCCGCCCGTGCGATGGAAGAGCAGGCCCAGCACCTGGGCACCGCCGTGGCGATCTTCCGCATCGATACCGGCGCCTCCCCGGCCCCTGCGTCGCGCCCGCACGCTGCGCCGTCGGCCAGGCGGGCCGCCGCCGCACGCGGCGCACAGCGTGAGCCGGCGCTGGCCGGCGACGACTGGCAGACGTTCTGATCCCGGCGCGCGCGGCGGGGTCCGCCGCGCGCTCGGCTAGACTGTGCAGGTGAACACGGCAGGTACCCACGCACCTGCCCCGCACAGGACGGCGCATGAAACGCACTGCACGCACTCCGCCGTGTACCGGCGGCACGGTTCCCGCGCCCCTGTTGTCGGTGCGCGCATGACCGCGCCTTCCAACCGGCTTGGCCTGGCCGCACTCACCGCCTTGGTGGTGGGGTCGATGGTGGGCGCGGGCATCTTCTCGCTGCCGCAGAACATCGCGCGCAGTGCCGGTCCCGGCGCGGCGCTGCTGGGCTGGGCGATCAGCGGCCTGGGCATGCTGATGCTGGCGTTCGTGTTCCAGAACCTGGCCAACCGCAAGCCGCAGCTGGATGCGGGCATCTACGCCTATGCCAAGGCGGGCTTCGGCGACTACATCGGCTTCTCGTCGGCATGGGGCTACTGGATCTGTTCGCTGCTGGGCAACGTCAGCTTCTTCGTACTGATCTTCAGCGGGCTGGGCTACTTCGTGCCGGCCTTCGGCGAGGGCAATACCTGGCAGGCCATCGCCTGCGCGTCGGTCCTGTTGTGGGCCATGCACGCGACGGTCCTGCGCGGGATCGGTCAGGCGGCGCTGATCAACGCGGTGGTCACCGTGGCCAAGGTGGTCCCGATCGTGGTGTTCGTGGTGATTGCCGCCATCGGCTTCCGGCTGGAGGTCTTCACTGCGGACTTCTGGGGCACGCTGTCGCTGGGCGGCCTTGGCGGGCAGCTGCGCGGGATGATGCTGATCACCGTGTGGGTGTTCATCGGCATCGAGGGCGCCAGCATCTATTCGCGCCGGGCGGCACGCCGCGCCGATGTCGGCCGCGCCACGGTGATCGGCTTCCTGGGCGTGCTGGCGCTGCTGATGCTGGTCAACCTGCTGTCGATGGGCGTGCTGGGCCAGCAGCAGCTGGCCCACCTGCACAATCCGTCGATGGCGTTCGTGCTGGAGGCCATCGTCGGCCCATGGGGCGCGCGTCTGATCATCGTCGGGATGGTCGTGTCGGTGCTGGGTGCATTGCTGGCCTGGGTGCTGCTGTGCGCCGAAGTGCTGCATGCCGCGGCCGGCGACGGCACCATGCCCGCCTTCCTGGCCCGGCAGAACGCCAACGATGTGCCGGCCAACGCGCTGTGGCTGACCAACGGGCTGATCCAGCTGTTCCTGGTGATCACCCTGTTCAGCGCCAGCACCTACACCAGCCTGGTGCTGCTGGGCGCATCGATGGCGCTGGTGCCGTACCTGTTCTCGGCCGCCTACGGGGTGCTGGTGGCCTGGCGCGGTGAAGGGTATGCAGACCGTTCGGCGCCGCGCCGACGCGATCTGGTGATTGCGGTGCTGGCCACCGTGTACGCACTGTGGCTGGTGTATGCCGGCGGGGTCACGCAGGTGCTGCTGTCGGCACTGCTGTATGCACCGGGCATGCTGATGTTCGCGCTGGCCAAGCAGCAGCGCGGGCAGCCGGTGTTCACTCCGATGGAGCGGGTGATCGCAGTGTGCGTGCTGGCGGTGGCGCTGGCGGCGGTGTGGGGGCTGTGGCACGGCCACCTGACGTTGGGCTGAGGCGCACGCAGCGCATGCCCTGCGAATGGCAGCACACCCCAAAAAAAAGCCCGGTCACGTGACCGGGCTTTCATTCACTCCGTGAGGGCAGTGCTTACCAGCGCATGCCCGCGAAGGGGTTCCAGCTGGTGTCGCCCTTCACCTTTTCCAGGTAATAGGAGTAGTTGGCGGTCAGGGCGATCAGCAGCGACCACGCAATGCCGATGCCGTTGCCAACCGCCTTGGGCATGAAGGCGGCCACCACCATCACCACGATCGACAGACCCAGGATGGTCAGGGCCTTGCGCCACATGCCCAGGATCAGGAAGTAGATCCAGCTGAAGAACAGGGCGAAGAAGTTGAAGTTGACCTTGATCTTCTCGCCGAACGGCAGCTCCTTGTACGCGGCCTTGAAGGCCGGCGAACTCGGGGCGCCATGCTGGTTGAAGAAGTTGAAGCGGAACTGCCACTTCGGGCTGAGCGGTGCAGAAGAAGAGGTATTGGAGTCCATGTCCGTCGTATGTGTGTAAACGCTTACATGATAGCTGTGGACTTCGGCCCAGCGCCAGTATTCTGGCGCGCCCGATGGGGGAGTGCAGGGGCCGTCACACATTCGAAAACGTTTTGATATAGGGTGCGCATTCCGCGCGGCGGGGAGCCGTGGGGCGTATTGGAATGCATCGAGAAAACCAGACCATGTCGAGTGTTGTCACCCTGCCCGAACGCGCTGAAGCGGGTCCGTGCATCGCGCCTTGCCCTATTGCCACCCAGGCCCAGCACCAGTTGGCGCAACTGCAGTTCTCGCAGTCCGCGTCACGTGCGTTGGCCCGCCCGCCGGTAGTGGCCGACATCGCGGCGGCCAGCACACCGCTGACCGCCTGATCGGCACGCGCGCGGGGAACCCCCGCGCGCGGCCACGCACGCCTCAGAAGCGCGCGGTCATGCCCAGGAAGTAGCTGCGGCCGGCCACGAAGTAGTCGGTGGCGCCTTCGGCGTACAGCTTCTTGTCGGCCAGGTTGCTCACCCCGCCGCGCACGGTCAGCGTGCTGTTGACGTGCCATGCCGCGGTCAGGTCATACAGCGTGTAGGCCTTGATGAAGGTGCTGGCGATGCCGGCCTGCTTGCCGGTGTACTGCGCCGATACCGTTGCCGAGAACGCATCCAGCGGAGTCCAGTCCACCGAGGAGTAGCCGGAGAACTCCGGCGTGTCGATCAGGTTCTCGCCGGTGGTCAGGTTCTTGGCTTCCTTCATCCAGGTCGCCGCCGTGCGCCAGCGCCAGTGTTCGCCCAGGCTCAGGTTGAAGTTGCCTTCCATGCCGCTGGTGCGGGCACGCTCGACATTGTCCATGCGCGTCCACCAGTAGCCGTTGAAGAAGCCGAGGGGTTCGTATTCGATCTTGTTCTTGAAGTCGGTATGGAAGTAGGTCAGCCCGGTGTCCACGGTGCCGTTGTCGAAATTGAACCCGATCTCGCGGTTGGTGCTGGTTTCCGGATCCAGGTTCGGGTTGCCGGCCATGTAGCAGCCGCCGGTGACATAGCCCAGCGGGCGCAGCGAACCGCAGCCGCGGCCGCCCGACTGCGTCGCCGCCGACGCCGCGTTCTCGGTCAGGCTTGGCGCGCGGAAGCCCTTGGAGATGCCGCCGCGCAGCGTCCAGCTTTCCGCCGGGTGGTAGACCAGGTACGCACGCGGGCTGACGTGACTGCCGAACTGCTCGTGGTGGTCCAGCCGCGCGCCGAGGGTGAGGGCAAGCGTTTCGTGCAGCTTCAGCTCGTCCTCGACGAACACCGCCCAGGTATCCACTTCCAGTGATGCGCCATTCACCGGGTTGCCGGCGTAGTCCACCGGGGCTTGGCCGATGGTGTCGGTGTTGGTCAGCTCCTGGCGCTTCCACTGGCCGCCCACGCTCAGCTGGTGGTCCACCCACAGGGTGAACGGCGTGCTCAGGCTGCCTTCCAGGATCATGTCCTTGGCTTCGGAGCGGCCGGTCGGGCCGATGTCGTTCTTGAATTCGGTCCAGTAGCCGGTGATCTTGGAAGTGCCGAAGGACCAGTTGCCGGTGTGGCTCAGCGACAGGCTGGTGCGCTTGAGCTCGCTGGCGCCCCAGGCGCCGTCGCCTTCGTCTTCCAGCGAGGTGCTGGCAAAGGCCTGCTGCACGCCGTAGCCGGCTTCGAACTGCAGGCTCTGCGCGTCGCTCAGTGTCCAGTCCAGCAGGGCATCGAAGTTGCGGTCCTTCTCGCCGCCATAGGCATTCCCGTACATGCCGCCATTGCTGCGGTCCGAGTCGCGGTTGGTGTAGCTGGCGCCGACGCGCATGCCGACGTTCTCGGTGAGCGGGCCGGAGAAGTTGGTGCCGATCTGCTGGGTGTCCCCGCGCTTGCTGTCCTGCGGCGAGGTGTAGCTGTGGGTGGCGCTGCCGCTCCAGGTGTCGCCGATGCGACGGGTGATGATGTTGATCACCCCGCCCATCGCATCCGAGCCGTACAGCGAGGACATCGGGCCACGCACCACTTCGATGCGCTCGATCTGGTCCGGCGAGATCCAGTTGAGGTCCTGGCGGCCCAGGTCGGGACGGTAGTTGGTCGAGGCCGAGCTGCCCACGCGCTTGCCGTCCACCAGGATCAGCGTGTAGTTGGACGGCATGCCGCGCAGCTTGATCTTGGACTGTTCGCCGGCGGCGCTGAGTCCGCCGGTGACGCCGGGAATGCGGCTGAGCAGGGCGCCCAGGTCATGCACGGGCTGGCGCTCGATATCCTCGCGCGAGATCACGCTGATGCTGGCCGGGGCATCCTTGATCCATTGCTGGTTGCCCGAGGCGGTGACCACCACGGTGTCGAGGTTCTTGGCGGCGGGCTCGCCGGCGCCAGCGGCCAGCGCAACGGCCGGGGTGGCCAGCAGCAGGCACACGGCCAGCGCCAGTGGTGCACGGACCAGGCGCGCAGGACGACGGTGCAGGGGGGAGGGGCGGGGAGCAGACATGAGGGTCTTCCATGGAGGGGTAAGGAGTACCCGACCGGGAAGCGACTCGCGAAGACAGCACGACGAAGCAGGCAACCCGACCGGAGGGACTGCGCACGGCGGGGGGCCGACGCGTCTGGGTGGGTAGTGCGGTAACGCATGCCTGCCTGGTTAACGTAATGATAACCGTTTACAAAATGAATGGGGAGAGCCCTGTGCCATAAGGCCTGCGGCGTTCTGTCGCACCGCGCCTGTGGATGCCTTGGCCCGATCTTGCTGAATGGGGAGAAATCAAGGAAAGAACTTTCGCACCCGGCTTACATTTGCCCCCCTATGCTGAGCCGCATTTTTCGTCTCGGTACGGTGGAGAGTTCGTGGGTTCCGGTAGTGACAGACAACAGCTGCGTGCCGGCCACGGCTCCGCGCAGGCAGAATGCAAGCACGCCGCTGGGCGTGTCGAGATCTGGATGACCCTCTCCGCACCGGGCACGCCCGGCCTGCCATCACCCACGCAGGGGCGCCGCCGATGAGTGTGCAGTCCGTCATGCACGTGGCCGATGCCGGGCAGGCGATCCTGCCCGCCGAAGCCCCGATGTCGATGCCCGAGCAGTCCTTCAAGGAAGGGCGGCTGCAGGTGCCGCGGCAACGCACTGCGCCACGGCTGATGGCGTTGCGACGCTTCTATATCCTGGGCGGCACGGGGGCGATGACCCTCGCCGCGACCGTGATGATGTGGAAGGTGCTGGCCATGAATGGCATCAGCGTGCTCGAGGCCTGCCTGCTGGTGCTGTTCGTGGCCCTGTTCGCGTGGATCGCGCTGTCGTTCTCCGGCGCGGTGGCCGGCTTCCTCACCGCCGTGTTCGACCGGGGTTACAAGCTCGGCATCGACCCGGACCAGCCGTTGCCGGTGGTCCATACCCGCACTGCGCTGCTGATGCCTACCTACAACGAAGACCCGCGCCGGCTGCTGGCCGGCCTGCAGGCCATCTACGAATCGGTGGCCGACACCGGGCAGCTGGCGCAGTTCGATTTCTTCGTGCTCAGTGACACCCGCCGCGAGGACATCGGCGTGGCCGAGGAGCAGGCGTTCGCTGCGTTGTGCGATGCCGTGGGCGGACACGACCGCCTGTTCTACCGGCGGCGCGGCGACAACAGCGGGCGCAAGGCCGGCAACATCGCCGACTGGGTGCGCCGCTTCGGCGGTGGCTACCCGCAGATGCTGATCCTGGACGCCGACAGCCTGATGACCGGCGACACCATCGTGCGCCTGGTGGCGGGCATGGAACACAACCCCGACGTTGGCCTGATCCAGACCCTGCCGGCGGTGATCGGCGGACGCACGCTGTTTGCGCGCATGCAGCAGTTCGGCGGGCGCGTGTACGGCCCGGTGATCGGCCGCGGCGTGGCCTGGTGGCATGGCGCGGAAAGCAACTACTGGGGCCACAACGCCATCATCCGCACCCAGGCCTTCGCCGAGAACGCCGGCCTGCCCGCATTGCCCGGGCGCGAGCCGTTCGGCGGCCACGTGCTCAGCCATGATTTCGTCGAAGCGGCGCTGATGCGTCGCGGCGGCTGGGCCACGCACATGGTGCCCTACCTCAAGGGCAGCTATGAAGAGGGCCCGCCCACCCTCACCGACATGCTGGTCCGTGACCGGCGCTGGTGCCAGGGCAACCTGCAGCATGCCAAGGTGGTGGGCTCCAAGGGCCTGCACTGGGTCAGCCGCATGCACATGATGATCGGCATCGGCCACTACTTCACCGCGCCGATGTGGGGCATGTTGATGCTGGTCGGTATCGCCATTCCGCTGTTCCAGGGCGGCATCGATTTCAACGAAGTGCTGCACCTGTCGCCGAGCCTGTACTGGCGCCACCAGGACGAAGAGAAGGTGATCCGCATGTTCGCCATCACCATGGTGGTGCTGCTTACCCCCAAGGTGCTGGGCTACGTGGCCATGCTGCTGGACCGGGTGGAGCGCCGTGGCTGTGGCGGTGGCATCCGCGCACTGCTGTCGATGCTGCTGGAAACCCTGCTGGCCGCGCTGATGGCACCGGTGGTGATGTACGTGCAGTCACGCGGCGTGGCCGAGGTGCTGGCCGGCAAGGATTCGGGTTGGGATGCGCAGCAACGCGACGACGGCGGCATCTCCTGGCCGGCCCTCATCCGCGGCTATGGCGGGCTGAGCGTGTTCGGGCTGTTCATGGGCATCCTGGCCTATGCCGTGTCGCCGTCGCTGGCGGCATGGATGGCCCCGGTGGTGGTGGGCATGGTGCTGGCCATTCCGGTGGTGGCGCTGACCTCCTCGCGCAGTGCCGGCACGCTCATGCATCGGTTGCGGCTGATGGAGATTCCCGAGGAAACCGCACCGCCCAAGGTGCTGGTGCGCGCGGCGGAGCTGCGCAAGGCCGCGGCCGATGCCAAGGCGCTGGGCTGAGCGGCGCGGCATAATGCGGTTCGACCGTAGTGGAGCCGCACCATGCTGGACAGCGTCATCAACGAAACCGGTACCGACCCGCAATGGGCGGTGCTCTGGCTGCACGGCCTGGGTGCCGACGGCAACGACTTCGCCCCCATCGTGCCCGAGCTGCTGCGCCCGCACTGGCCGGCCATCCGCTTCGTGTTCCCGCATGCGCCGGTACAGCCGATCACGATCAACAACGGCGTGCCGATGCGCGCCTGGTACGACATCGTCAGCATGGACTTCCGCTCGCGTGCCGACGCCGCCGGCGTGGCGGCGTCGGTGCAGGCGCTGGATACCCTGATCGACCAGCAGGTGGCCGCCGGCATTCCGGCCGAGCGCATCCTGCTGGCCGGGTTCTCGCAGGGCGGGGCGGTGATCCTGAGCGCGGTGCTGCGCCGCAGCCGCCCGATCGGTGGCCTGATCGCGCTGTCCACCTACCTGCCCGACCCGGAGACCGCTGCCGCCCAGCGTGCCCCTGACGGCATCCGGCCGCCGGTGTTCATGGCCCACGGCGTGCAGGACCCGGTGATTCCGCAGGCGATCGCCGCGCACACCGCGCAGACCCTGAAGGACCTCGGTTTCCCGCTGGAGTGGCACTCCTACCCGATGGCCCACCAGGTCTGCGCCGAGGAACTGGAGGCGCTGGGCGACTGGCTGGACGCACGGTTCCGGGCCGCCTGAGCCATGACCGACCCGCGCCAGCAGCCGTGGTTGCCCGAGCTGTGCCGGTTGCCGCGGCTGGCGGCGATGCTCGGCCTGGCCGAGCTGGTGGTGGTGGTGGTGGCGTTGGCGCCCGATGGCAGCCGCCATTGGAGCGTGTCGGATTTCCTGTCGGCCAGCGGCTTTGCGCTGTGGTTGTCGCTGGCGGTGACGGTGTGCCTGTGCGCGGCACGCACCGCGCTGTCGCGGTTGCCTGAAGCGGCCGGCACGGCGCTGGCGGTGGCCATGACCGTGCTGATTGCCGCCGTCTGCGCCGGCATCGTGCACGGCCTGTACGGCGTGCTCGATGCCGGGGGCTTCGCGCGGCACATCGGGTTCTGGCGCTTCACCCTGGGCAGCGCCACCATGACCGCCCTGATCGTGGCGCTGGCGCTGCGCTACTTCTATGTCAGCGACCGCTGGGCCGCGCAGGTGGTGGCCAACGCGCGCGCCCAGGCCGACGCGCTGCAGGCGCGGATCCGCCCGCACTTCCTGTTCAACAGCATGAACCTGATCGCCAGCCTGGTGCGCCGCGACCCGGTGGTGGCCGAGCGCGCCGTGCTGGACCTGTCCGACCTGTTCCGCGCGGCGCTTGGCGCGGGCGAGGGCGACTCCACCCTGCAGGCCGAGTGCGAACTGGCCGAGCGTTACCTGTCGATCGAATCGCTGCGCCTGGGCGAACGCCTGCAGGTGCAGTGGCAGCGCGACGAACCCTTGCCCTGGTCGTTGCCGATGCCGCCGCTGGTGCTGCAGCCGCTGGTGGAAAACGCCGTGCTGCATGGCATCTCGCGGCTGCCGGGGGGCGGCACCATTGTCATCGCGCTGTCGTGCGTGGACGGCCAGCTGCGTATCCGGGTACACAACCCCGCGCCGGACCCGCAGGGTCGCGCGCTGCCGCTGACCCAGGGCGCGGGTCACGCGCAGCGCAGCATCGCCCACCGGCTGGCATGGCGCTTTGGCCCCGCGGCCCGGATGACGGGGGCATGGAGCGACGGCTACTATGCGTGCGACATCACCGTTCCGGTGCCCTGAGGAAACAGCCTTGAAGGTGGTCATTGCCGACGACGAGCCGCTGGCCCGCGAGCGCCTGCGCAGCCTGCTGGCCGAACAGCCCGGGGTGGAGGTGGTGGCCGAGGCCGAGAACGGCGAGCAGGCATTGCATGCCTGCGCCGCGCTGCAGCCGGACCTGGTGCTGCTGGACATCGCCATGCCCGGCCTGGACGGCCTGGAAGCGGCCCGTCACCTGGCCACCTTCGACCCGCGCCCGGCGGTGGTGTTCTGCACCGCCTACGACGCCCACGCGCTGTCGGCGTTCGAGGCCGCCGCCATCGATTACCTGATGAAGCCTGTGCGCCCCGAGCGGCTGGCCGCCGCGCTGGAACGTGCGCGCACCTTCCTGGCCGGGCGCAGCGGACATCCCGGCACGCCCAGCCAGCAGGCCCGCACCCTGTTGTGCGCGCGCCTGCGCGGCAGCCTGCGGCTGATTCCGATTGAGGACATCCACTACCTGCAGGCCGAAGAGAAGTACGTGGTGGTGCACCACGCACGCGGCGAAGACCTCATCGAGGAATCGCTGAAGTCGCTGGAAGAGGAATTCGTCGGCCGGTTCGTGCGCATCCACCGCAACTGCCTGGTGGCCCGCCACGAGCTGCTTGAGCTGCGACGAAATGGCGCAGGCCAGGTCCAGGCCGTGCTGCGCCATGGCAAAGCCCCGCTGGAGGTCAGCCGGCGCTGCGTGGCCAGCATCAAGCAGGATCTCCTGTAGGTATCGACCGTTGGTCGATACGCCGCTGCCCGCGCAGCGAAGCATGCCGCCGTTGGCCGATACGCCCTGCTGCGCGGATAATGGCGGCATGACAACCCTGCGCATCGCCACCCGAAAGAGCCCGCTTGCCCTGTGGCAGAGCGAACACGTTGCCGACCGCCTGCGCCAGGTACACCCCGGGCTGGACGTGGTGCTGGTGCCGATGAGCACCCGGGGCGATGAAGTGCTCGACCGTTCGCTGGCCGCCATCGGCGGCAAGGGACTGTTCCTGAAGGAGCTGGAGCTGGCGATGCTGCGCGGCGACGCCGATTGCGCGGTGCACTCGCTCAAGGACGTGCCGATGGAACTGGACGCCCCGTTCGCGCTGCCGGCCATGCTGACCCGCCACGATCCGGCCGACGGCTTCATCTCCAATCTCTATGCCTCGGTGGACGCACTGCCGATCGGCGCGCGCGTGGGCACCTCGTCGCTGCGCCGCCAGGCCCAGCTGCGCGCGCTGCGCCCGGACCTGGAACTGGTGGACCTGCGGGGCAACGTCAACACGCGCCTGGCCAAGCTCGACAACGGCGGCTACGACGCCATCGTGTTGGCGGTGGCCGGGCTGGAGCGGCTGGGCCTGGGCGGGCGCATCGTGGCCCGCTTGAACGCACCGACGTGGTTGCCGGCCCCCGCGCAGGGCGCGGTGACGGTGGAATGCAATGGCGAAGATGCCCGGGTGATGGCGTTGTTCGCCGCGCTCGACGATCCGCGTACGCGTGCCTGTGTCGAAGCCGAGCGCGCCATGAACTGTGCGCTGCATGGCAGCTGCCACGTGCCGGTGGCCGGATTCGCGCAGTGGGAAGGCGAGGATCTGTTCCTGCAGGGGCTGGTCGGCGGCGTGGCCGATGGCCGCCTGGTGCGTGCGGAAGCGCGCGGCCCGGGCCGTGATCCGGATGCGCTGGGCCGGCAGGTGGCGGCCGGGTTGCTGGCCGGTGGGGCAGGGGAATTGTTGGCCGTTTAGCCGCGTTGCCGGGGTGTCGGGCAGCCGACCAACGGTCGGCTCTACCCGGCGGTAGAGCCGATCCGGGACATCATCATTTGAATTTGTAGACCACGTTCATGGTGGTCAGGGTGTCGGTCTTGCGCTTGTCTTCGGCCACGTCGCTGTTGTAACGCGCCTGCCAGCCGGCCTTCAACGCCAGGTGTTCGTTCATGCTCACCGACACGCCGAAATCGTTCTGGCCGAAGGTGTTGTACGAGCCAGACTCCACCAGCAGCGTGTTGACCAGGTCGGTGTTGGGCGTCAGCGAGTACTTCACGTCGAACAGGCCACGACCGATCAGGCCGGTGCGGGTTTCATCGTCTTCGGTGTTGTGCGTGCGGCGCACACCGGGGCCGATCTGCGCGTCCATGTAGAAGCGGTCGCCTTCCACCAACCGGGTGCCGTAACCCAGACCGAACGAGCTCTGGCGGTCGTAGGTGGCGAAGTCGTCGCGTTCGTAACGCACGGTGGCGGTCAGCTGGCGGTGCTCGCCCAGCTGCAATGCGCTGCCGGCGCTGCCGGTGTAGCGGTTGGCCGTGGTGTTGCGGCGCTTGGTAACCGTGCCATCGTCGGCGGTTTCGACATATTCCGAGCGCGAGCGCAGGCCGAACAGGTCCATGCTGTGCACCCAGTCGTCATCGGTATAGCGCAGGCGCAGGCGGCCGTTGGCACTTTCGGTGTTGCTGTTGCCCCGGGCCGAGGCGAAGCCCAGCTCACCGCCGCTGCCGCTCCATGGCGAGGTCATCGCAGCCGGATCGGTGGTGTCCTGGGCGAACGCCGCCGGGGCGCACAACAGCAGGGGAACAAGCAACGAGACGCGCAGGGACATCAACGGTTCTCCGGATCAACCAGTGGGGGACGGGCAACGGGGGATGATACTTGATGCATCCAGCGCGCAATTCCCGCCATCTGCCGCCGCTTTAGGCGGGGTTCGGTCGAACGGCCTGTTCAGGGAAGATCGATGCGCAGCGTCGGGTCGTCGAACCGCGAGAAGCGCAGCGTGATCCGGAACGTCTCGCCCTTGGTCTGGCCCTGGCGCTCGATCTGCACCGGCAGGCCCTGTGCATTGATCCAGTACAGCATTCCGTCCGGCGCGGCGGTGGCATGGCGCACCCGGTACTTGTGGGCGGCTTGCCCGCCGATGGCATCGCTGCCCAGGTCGTCCACCTGCAGCTGGGCCGGGGCCACGTCCGCCGGCAACGGGTTGCGCCATTGCGCCAGCAGGCCCGGCGGCACCGGCACCTGACGGACCTCGCCGGCGCGCTGCAGGAAGAAGGTGTCGCCGATGATCAGCTGCGGGCCGTCATCGGTGATCAGCCGGTAGCGGTCGGGGGCAACGAAGTCCATCGTCGCCTCAACCGCACGCGGCCCCTGCATGCGCAGGCTGGCGTGGAAGCTGCGCAGTTGGCCGAAGCGCTGGCTCGCACCCAGCACCGCCTGCACCGGATCCACTGCGGCCGGGATGTTGCCTGCCGCCGGGGCCGGCGCGGTGGCGGCCGGATCGGGCGCGGGGGCGCAACCGGACAGCAGCAGGGACAGCACGGCAAGGGCAGGTAACAGGCGCATGACAGGCGGCAACGGGGTTTTCGGGGCTCCACGATAGCCGAAGATGGTGCCGAAGCCGCCACAACGACGGCGACTCGGACATAATCGGGTCATGGACCGATACGAACGCATCAACGCCCTGCATCGCCTGCTCAAGTCCGCCCGCTACCCGGTGACGGTGGCCACCCTGCAGGAAAAACTGGAGTGTTCCCGCGCCACCGTCTACCGCGACCTGGCCTTCCTGCGCGATGCGCTGATGGCGCCGGTGGAGGGCGACGGGGAGGCCGGCTTCCGCTACCAGGACGACGAAAGCGACCGCTTCGAGCTGCCCGGGCTGTGGCTCAGTTCCGAAGAGCTGCACGCGCTGCTGGCGTCCCAGCACCTGCTGGCGCGCACCGGCGGCGGCGTGCTGTCCTCGGTGCTGGCCCCGCTGCAGCAGCGCATTGAAGGCCTGCTGGCCGCCCAGGCCGGCGTGTCCACCTGGCCGGTGGACCGGGTCCGGGTGATTCCGCACCGCGGCCGCAAATTCGACGAAGCCAGCTTCCGCGCCGTCGCCTCGGCCGTGCTGGAGCGCAAGCAGCTGGCGTTCGAATACCGCGCCCGCTCCACCGACGAGGCCACCAAGCGCACCGTGTCGCCGCAGCGCATGACCCACTACCGCGACAACTGGTACCTGGATGCCTGGGACCACGGCCGCGAAGGCCTGCGCAGTTTCGCGGTGGACCGCATCTACAAGGCCCGGGTGGTCGACACCGTGGCCCGCGACGTGGATGACACCGAGCTGGACGAGCAGCTGGGCGCCAGCTACGGCATCTTCTCCGGCCCGCCCAAGGGCTGGGCCACCATCGTCTTCAGCGCCAAGGCCGCGCGCTGGGTGGCCGACGAGCATTGGCATTCCAAGCAGCAGGGGCGCTTCCTGGCCGACGGCCGCTACGAGTTGAAGGTCCCCTACAGCGTGTCGCGCGAACTGCTGATGGACGTGCTGCACTACGGCTCGGACGCGGAGATCATCGAACCGGTGATGTTGCGCGAACAGGCCAAGGCGCTGCTGGCGCTGGCCCTCAGCAATTACGAGTGACCGCCGGGCTCATGCCCGCCGGTCATATGCCACCGATACCGCACGGCCGGGGTGTGCGGTAAGGTTGGGCGCTATCGCTGCCCGGATACCCCCCATGAAGAAGTACCTGCTGCTCCCGCTCCTCGCCGCCTCGCTGGCCCTGGCCGCCTGCGGTAAATCCCAACCCGATTCGAAGAAGCTGGTGGTGGCCGCCACGGCCGTGCCGCACGCCGAGATCCTGGCGGTGGTCAAGCCGATCCTGCAGAAGGAAGGCCTGGACCTGGACGTGCGCGTGTTCAACGACTACGTGCAGCCCAACGACCAGCTGGTGCAGAAGCAGGTGGACGTCAACTACTTCCAGACCGAGCCCTACCTGGACGCCTACAACCGCGACCGCAAGACCGACCTGGTCAAGGTCATCGGTGTGCACATCGAGCCGTTCGGCGCCTACTCGCGCCGCTTCAAGTCGCTGGACGAAGTGCCGGCCGGCGCCGACGTGGTGATCCCCAACGACCCCAGCAACAACAGCCGCGCGCTCATCCTGCTGCACAAGGCCGGGCTGATCACGTTGAAGGACCCGACCAATGCGCTGGCCACCCAGCGCGACATCATCGCCAACCCGAAGCAGCTGAAGTTCCGCGAGCTGGATTCGGCCATGCTGCCGCGCGTGCTCGACCAGGTCGACCTGGCCCTGATCAACACCAACTACGCACTGGATGCCGGGCTCAACCCGACCCAGGACGCGCTGGCGATTGAAAGCAAGGACTCGCCGTACGTGAATTTCCTGGTGGCCCGCCCGGACAACAAAGACGACGCGCGCGTGCAGCAGCTGGCCAAGGCGTTGACCAGCCCGGAAGTGAAGGCCTTCATCGCCGAGAAGTACAAGGGCGCGGTGCTGCCGGCTTTCTGATCCCACCGCGGGCCGACCCACGGTCGGCCCCTACCATCGACACCCGGTAGAGCCACGCCATACGCGACTGGCCGCGCAACGCGCGGCAATCGTCACCCCACCCGGAAACCCATCGTGGCCTGTACGGCCTGCTGCCAGCCGGCGTACAACGCCTCGCGCTGGTCCACCGCCATCCGGGGTGTGAAACGCCGGTCCACCGCCCACTGCGCGGCGATCTCGGCCCGGCTGCCCCAGAACCCGGTGGCGAGCCCGGCCAGGTAGGCCGCGCCCAGGGCGGTGGTTTCGGCCACCTGCGGGCGCACCACCGGCACGCCCAGAATGTCGCTCTGGAACTGCGCCATGAAGTCGTTGCCGATCGCACCGCCGTCGGCGCGCAGCTCCTTCAGTTCGATCCCGGCATCGGCCTGCATCGCCGCCAGCACGTCGCGGGTCTGGTAGGCCATCGACTCCACGGCGGCGCGGATGAAGTGCTCCTTGCCGGTGCCACGGGTGATGCCGAACATCGCACCGCGCACGTCGCTGCGCCAGTACGGCGCGCCCAACCCTACAAAGGCCGGCACCAGGTACACCCCGCCGGTGTCGGGCACGCGTTCGGCGTAGGCCTGGCAGTCGCTGGATTTGCCGAACATGCGCAGCCCGTCGCGCAGCCACTGCACCACCGAACCGGCAACGAAGATCGAGCCTTCCAGCGCGTATTCGACCGTGCCGTCGACGCCCCAGGCCAGCGTGGTCAACAGGCCGTTGCGCGACACCACCGCCTTGTCGCCGGTGTTCATCAGCATGAAACAGCCGGTGCCGTAGGTGTTCTTGGCCATGCCGGGCTCGAAGCAGGCCTGGCCGAACAGCGCGGCCTGCTGGTCGCCGGCGATACCGGCGATGGGAATGTGCTGGTCGAAGAAGAACTGCGCCTGGGTGGTGGCATACACCTCGCTGGAGCTGCGCACCTGCGGCAGCATGGCGCGCGGAATGTTGAACACCTGCAGCAGCTGGTCGTCCCAGTCCAGGGTATGGATGTTGAACAGCAGCGTGCGCGCGGCATTGCTGTAGTCGGTCACGTGGGTGGTGCCACCGCTCAGGTTCCACACCAGCCAGCTGTCGATGGTGCCGAACAACAGCTCGCCGCGCTCGGCGCGGGCCTGCGCGCCGTCCACGTGGTCCAGGATCCAGCGGATCTTGGTGGCCGAGAAATACGCATCGATCAGCAGCCCGGTGCGCGCGCGCACCAGGGCCTCGTGGCCCTCGGCGGCGACCCGTTCGCAGATCGCATGGCTCTGCCGCGACTGCCACACGATGGCATTGTGGATGGGCTGGCCGGTGGCCTTGTCCCACACCACCGTGGTTTCGCGCTGGTTGGTAATGCCGATCGCGGCAATGCTGCGTGGGTCCACCTGCTCGCGGTTGAGCAGTTCGGTCAGCGTGGTGTAGACGCTGGTGAGAATCTCGCGCGGGTCGTGTTCCACCCAGCCGGGCTGGGGAAACAGCTGGGTGAACTCGCGCTGCGCACTGCCGACGCTGCAGCCGGCACGGTCGAACAGGATCGCCCGCGAACTGGTGGTGCCCTGGTCGATCGCGAGCACGTACTGCTTGTCCATGCGTTGCTCCGTACAACGAATCAAGGGTGGCCCGGCCGGTGGCGTGCCACGGCCAGCGCCCCAGCCTACGCCATCGCCGCCACCCGCTGCGCCAGATACTGTGCCAGTCCCTCGCGTTGCGCAGCGTCCAGGCGCAGGCCCAGCTTGGTGCGGCGCCACAGCAGGTCATCGAGCGTGCGCACCCATTCGTGCGCCACCAGGTAATCGACTTCGCGCGCGTACAGGTCCGCGCCGAACGCGGTGCCCAGCTGCACCGTGCTGGTCGCGTCGCCGAGCACGGCGCTGGCACGGCTGCCATAGCGTCGGGCCAGCGTTGCCAGCAGCGTTTCCGACAGGCCCGGGTACTGCGCCTGCAGTTTCGCCAGCACCACCGGCGCCGCGCCAAGATCACCGCCGGGCAAAGGCGCACCGTCGGCCGTCCACGCCGGTTCGGCACGGCCCAGGGCCGCGCCGAGTTGATCCACCGCTTCTTCGGCCAGCGTACGGTACGTGGTGAGCTTGCCGCCCAGCACGCTCAGCAGCGGTGCCTGGCTGGCGTCCAGTTGTAGCCGGTAATCGCGGGTGACCTTCGCGGCGTCATGGTGGTGGTCGGCCAGCAGCGGCCGCACCCCGCTGTACTGCCAGACCACGTCGGCCGGCTGCACCGGCGTGCGCAGCCAGCGGCTGGCCGCCGCGCACAGGTACGCCACCTCGGTGCTGGCCGCCCGCACCTGCGCCGGGTCGCCGTCGTAGTCCACGTCGGTGGTGCCGATCAGGGTGAAGTCCTGCTCGAACGGCAGCACGAACACGATGCGCTGGTCCGGCTGCTGCAGCAGGTAGGCGCTGTCGTGCCCATACAGGCGGGGCACGACGATGTGGCTGCCCTGTACCAGCCGCAGCCCGATCGGCGCATCCATGCCGGCGCGCTCCAGCAGGTTGCCGGCCCACGGCCCGGTGGCGTTGACCACGGCGCGGGCCCGCAGGCGCTGCACGCTGCCATCGGCGTGGCGCAGTACCGCCCACCAGTGGTCGCGGTGGCGGATCAGCTGTTCGCAGCGGGTGCGCACGTGGATCCGCGCGCCGCGTTCGTGCGCATCCAGTGCGTTGAGCAGGACCAGCCGCGCATCATCCACGCGGGCATCGGAATAGGTGAAGCCCGTGCGGAAGCCCGGTTGCAGCACCGCACCGCGCGGGTCGCTGCGCAGATCCAGCCGTCGCGAGCGCGGGAACGCGCTGCCGGCGTGGCCCAGGTGGTCGTACAGCCACAGGCCGGCATGCAGCATCCAGCCCGGCCGCAGGTGCGCGGCATGAGGAAGCACGAAGCGGGTAGGCACCACCAGGTGCGGGGCCAGCCGTTGCAACACGCTGCGCTCGCGCAGCGCCTTGCGGACCAGTCCGAATTCGCCGTACTGCAGGTAGCGCAGGCCGCCGTGGATCAGCTTGGTACTGGCACTGGAGGTGTGTGAGGCCAGGTCGTCCTGTTCGCACAGGGATACCGACCAGCCGCGCCCGGCTGCGTCGCGGGCGATGCCGGCGCCGTTGATGCCGCCCCCCACCACCAGCACGTCGAGCAGGTCCTGTCCGGTTCCGGTGTCGCCCATGCGCGCTCCCCGTTTCGCGTCCGGGCCAGTATTGCCGGGCACGGGGCAAGACAGAATGAAAGGGCGCCCGTGCGGTTGAAACAACAACGGGCCCGCGAGGGGCCCGTTGCGTCACTGCGCGTTGGCTGGTGCGTGCTTAGAAGCGGGCACCGATACCGAAGCCCACGGTCCACGGATCCAGCTTGGCCTTGTCGCCGGTCTTGTCACCGTTGACGGTCAGTTCCGGGCGCGAATGCATGTAGCGTGCATCGGCACGGGCGAACCAGGTGCTGTTGATGTTCATGTCCACGCCCACGGTGCCGATGGCGCCCTTGGCGGTTTCCAGCCCGATGTGACCGACGTCGCTGGCCAGGTCTTCATTGCTGAAGTTGGACTCGTAATAACCGACGCCCACGAACGGACGGAACACGTTGTCGGCCTGGCCGAAGTGGTACTGGCCGCTCAGCGCGATCGGCTGCTGCTCAACGGTGCCCAGGCGCGCACCGTTGGTGCCGCGTACGCGGTGGTCGAACTTGTCGGCTGCGCCCCACAGTTCCACGGCCCAGTTGTCGTTGATGTAGTAGCTGAAGCTGACCGTCGGGGCCGGGCCACCGTCTACCTTGCGCACGCCGTCGATGGGATCGTTCTTGGGCTGCAGCAGCGACACGCCGCCGACCACGGCAAAATGCTTGCCCGAGGCGGTGTCGTCAGTGGTGGTGGTGTCCTGCGCGAATGCGGCCGGTGCAAAAGCCAGTGCAGTCAGGGTTGCCAGGGTCAGGGTGCGGATGGAGCGCATGGGGGAATCTCCTCAGGTATTTTTTTGTTCTTGACCCCGTTGCTTCCGGGGCGAGGCAAACGTAGTCCCCGCAACATGAATCGAATCCGACGCGCGTTAAATTTTAGTTTGTTCCGTTCAGCGAACAGCGGAAAATCCCTGCATTCGCGGGCAATGAGGGCAGCGATGATGTTCATGCACCTGTTGGAGATGTGATGGAAGCAACCACGTGCATCGGCTTTCCCGCGCAGGTATCGCCGCAGTGCCGCGTGCTGGTGCTGGGCTCGATGCCCGGCGTGGCGTCACTGCAGGCCGCGCAGTACTACGCGCATCCGCGCAATCGGTTCTGGCCGTTGATGCAGCACTTGTGCGGCGTGGAGGCAACGCTTGCATACCCCGCGCGCATCGCCGCCTTGAATGCCGCAGGTGTGGGTCTGTGGGATGTCATCGGGCGCTGCGAGCGACAGGGCAGCCTGGATGCGTCGATCGTGCGCGGCAGTGACGTGCCCAATGCGTTGCCCGCGCTGATCGCCGGGTTACCCGGGCTGCGGGCCATCGCCTGCAACGGTGGCACCGCCTACCAGCTCTTCATGGCCCGCATCGCACCGGCACTGCCGGCCACCGGGGGCGCGCCGGTGGTCTGGTCGCTGCCGTCCACCAGCCCGGCCAATGCGGCCTGGTCGCTGCCCCGGCTGCAGGTGGCCTGGCAGCCGCTGGCGGACGCGTTGCAGGGGTGAGCGCCTGGCCCGGGCCGGACAATACGGTACCGACTGGAAAATCCTGCTTCGTGCTGTACCAAGCGCAAGCCCGCCAAGGCAGGCCGCTGCAACACCTTGTCCCGGGACAGGGTCAGCAAAAAATCGTCCAGCCGGTTGGCGCTGCCGCCTCCTGCCCTACAATAGGCGATTCCCTACACCAGATTGCCGGAGTTATCCCCATGGCCGAAATCAAGGAAGCACTTGTCCCCGATATCGGTGACTACAGCGATATCCCGGTAATCGAGGTGCTGGTCGCCGTTGGTGACACCGTCAAGAAGGACCAGGGCCTGGTCACGCTGGAATCGGACAAGGCCACGATGGAAGTGCCGTCCTCGGTGGCGGGCGTGGTCAAGGAGATCAAGGTCAAGATCGGCGACAACCTGTCCGAGGGCAAGGTGGTGGCGCTGATCGAAGTGGCCGACGGCGAGGCCAAGCCGGCCGCCGCCGCTGCCCCGGCTGCCGCCGCCAAGACCGAAGCCGCCGAAACCGCGACCAAGGTCGAGCCGGTCGCCGCCCCGGCGCAGCCGGACAAGCTGGCCGCCCGCGAGATCGAGCAGGCCGCCGCCAAGCCGACCCAGCCGGCCCCGGCCGCTGCGGCCCCGTCGGCCGGTGCGCCGAGCAGCCCGCCGGTGCAGTTCAACGCCGACAGCGTGCTGCCGCAGAAGGTGCCGTATGCCTCCCCGGCGGTGCGCGTGTTCGCCCGCGAACTGGGCGTGGACCTGAACCAGCTGAGCGGCACCGAGAAGGGTGGCCGCATCACCAAGGGTGACGTGCAGAAGTTCGTCAAGTCCGCGCTGACCGGCGGCGTCGCTGCCGGCGGTGGCACCGTGGCTGCCGGTGGTGGCCTGAACCTGCTGCCGTGGCCGAAGGTGGACTTCAGCAAGTTCGGCGAGGTCGAGGTGCAGCCGCTGTCGCGGATCAAGAAGATCTCCGGCGCCAACCTGGCCCGCAACTGGGCCATGATTCCGCACGTCACCCAGTTCGAGCAGGCCGACATCACCGAACTGGAAGCCCTGCGCGTGGCCCTGAACAAGGAAAACGAGAAGGCCGGCATCAAGCTGACCATGCTCGCCTTCCTGGTCAAGGCCAGCGCCGCGGCGCTGAAGAAGTTCCCCGAGTTCAACGCCTCGCTGGATGCCAGCGGCGAGAACCTGACCCTGAAGAAGTACTTCAACATCGGTTTCGCCGCCGATACGCCGAGCGGCCTGGTCGTGCCGGTGATCCGCGATGTCGACAAGAAGGGCGTGGTGCAGATCGCGCAGGAATCGGGCGAACTGGCCAAGAAGGCGCGCGACGGCAAGCTGGGCCCGGCCGACATGAGCGGTGGCTGCTTCTCGATCAGCTCGCTGGGCGGGATCGGTGGCACCGCGTTCACCCCCATCGTCAATGCACCGGAAGTGGCCATCCTGGGCGTGTCCAAGTCGTCGATCCAGCCGGTCTGGAACGGCAAGGAATTCGCCCCGAAGCTGATGCTGCCGCTGTCGCTGAGCTACGACCACCGCGTCATCGACGGTGCGCTGGCCGCCCGCTTCACCACGTACCTGTCGCAGGTGCTGGCCGACATGCGGCGCGTGCTGCTGTGAGGCAAGGCCTGGCGTTGCAGCCGGGCAGGGCGGCCATGAAGCCGGGCAGAGCCCGGCTCTACGTGGCGTTGGTGCTGGGCATGGTGCCGGCGGCGCAGGCGCTCGCGGCGGACTGCAGCTCCGGCCTCGGCCGCGGCTGGCCGCCGGCGGTGGGCAACTACGGCCAGGCCGTGGAAACCCTGTTCGAAGGCAAGGCACAGCCGGCGCTGTCGCTGGTAACCCTGCCCAAGAGCGGGGTCGAAACCGGCGTGGCCTTGCTGCGGGGCACCCAGGAACAGGAATGGACGCTCCGTTACAGCCGCGCCGACAAGCGGGTCTACAGCTGGAACAACAGCGCCCGCCAGGGCGGTCTTGAACTGCGCGTGGACCAGGAGCCTGACCAGTACCAGGTCAGCATCCCGGCCGCGCTGGCACAGCGCCTGGTGCGCAGCTGGCAGGCCGCGCTGGACGCGGCGGTGCCGGCCGACCGCAAGGCCGCGGTGCTGGAGGGCGAGGTGCTGTCCTTCCAGGTGGACGGGCAGCGTTTCAGCGGCCCGCGCCCGGAATGCGGTACCGGCAAGCTGATGATGAAACAGGTGGCGCTGCTGATCGAAGCCAGCGACACCAAGGAAAAGAAGCTCGACCGTCGCTGGAAAGATCTGGACGAGTCGCTCGACGAACTGCAGCAATTGCTCGCCGGCACCGCCGGCTGAGTACCAGGAGAACAACAATGGCCGCAATTGAAATCAAGGTTCCCGACATCGGCGATTACAGCGGTGTGCCGGTGATCGAACTGCTGGTTGCCGTGGGCGAAACGGTGAAGAAGGACCAGGGGCTGGTCACGCTGGAGTCGGACAAGGCAACGCTGGAAGTGCCGTCGTCGGCCGCCGGCGTGGTCAAGGAAATCAAGGTCAAGCTCGGCGACAACCTGTCCGAAGGCGATGTGGTGCTGTTGCTTGAAGCCGAAGGCGAGGCTGCCGCACCGGCTGCGCCGGCCAAGGCCGACGCACCCAAGGCAGAAGCCGCGCCGGCCAGCAAGCCGCCGGTGACCCCATCGCACCGCGCCCCGGCCGAACCGGCCGCGCCGCAGCCGGCGCTGTCGTCGGGCAAGCCGGCCGACATCGAATGCAAGATGGTGGTGCTGGGCGCTGGCCCCGGCGGTTACACCGCCGCGTTCCGCTCGGCCGACCTGGGCGTGGACACGGTGTTGATCGAGCGGTACGCCAGCCTCGGCGGCGTCTGCCTCAACGTGGGCTGCATTCCGTCCAAGGCGCTGCTGCATGCTGCCGCGGTGATCGATGAAGTGGCCCACGCCGGTGATTTCGGCGTCGAGTTCGGCGCGCCCACGATCACCCTGGACAAGCTGCGCGGCTACAAGGAAAAGGTGGTCACCCAGCTGACCAAGGGCCTGGCCGGCATGGCCAAGCAGCGCAAGGTGCGCACGGTGCAGGGCCTGGCCACGTTCGTGTCGGCCAACGAGCTGGAGATCGTCGGCGACGACGGCAAGACCCAGCTGCTGCGTTTCGAGCAGTGCATCATCGCCGCCGGTTCGCAGGCGGTGAAGCTGCCGAACTTCCCGTGGGACGACAAGCGCGTGATGGATTCCACCGATGCACTCGAGCTGGCCGACGTGCCGGGTTCGCTGCTGGTGGTGGGCGGCGGCATCATCGGCCTGGAAATGGCGACGGTGTATGCGGCCCTCGGCAGCAAGGTCACGGTGGTGGAGTTCATGGACCAGCTGATGCCGGGCGCCGACAAGGACCTGGTGAAGCCGCTGGCCGACCGTCTGAAGAAGCAGGGCGTCGAGGTCCACCTGAAGACCAAGGCGTCGGGCGTGAGCGCCGATGCCAAGGGCATCACGGTGACCTTCGAGGCTGCCGCCGAGGGCGAGACGCCTGCGCTGGCGCAAGGCACGTTCGACCGCGTGCTGGTGGCCGTGGGCCGTTCGCCGAACGGCAAGAAGATTGGTGCCGAGAAGGCCGGCGTGCAGGTGACCGAGCGTGGCTTCATTCCGGTGGACCGCCAGATGCGCACGAACGTGCCGCACATCTTCGCCATCGGCGACATCGTGGGTAACCCGATGCTGGCCCACAAGGCGACGCACGAAGGCAAGCTGGCTGCGGAAGTGGCCTCGGGCGAGAAGAAGGAGTGGGTGGCGCGGGTGATTCCGTCGGTGGCCTATACGAACCCGGAAATCGCCTGGGTGGGCGTGACCGAGACCGAGGCGAAGGCCAAGGGTCTGAATGTGGGCGTGGCGAAGTTCCCGTGGGCGGCCAGTGGCCGTGCGATCGGTATCGGTCGTACCGAGGGCTTCACCAAGCTGATCTTCGACGAGGAGACGCACCGCATCATCGGTGGCGCGATCGTGGGCGTGCACGCCGGCGATCTGCTGGCCGAGATCGGGCTGGCGATCGAGATGGGCGCGGAGGCCGAGGACATCGGTCACACCATCCACGCGCACCCGACGCTGAGCGAATCGGTGGCGATGGCCGCGGAGATCTACGACGGCACCATCACCGATCTGTACATGCCCAAGAAGCGGTAAATCACGACCGTTGGTCGCGACACCGGTTCAACAAAAACCCCGGCAGACGCCGGGGTTTTTTTGTTGCTACGTGGTGCGGGGCGGTGTTGTGTCTTTGCCTGCTTTGGTCGCGACCGGATGGGCCCCTTCGTGACCGACAGGCCTTTCTGCAAATGTCCCCCAGCGCTCGACGCGCCCCGCCGTTGCCTGCTGACGTCGACACAAACAAAAAACGCGACAACAGGTTGCCCTGTTGCCGCGCTCGGAGAGAGGTGCTGCGGTTGCTTAGAAGGTGACGCTGATACCGGCCACCGGGCCCTTGAATTCCTGCTTCAGGCCGATGGTGCCGTCGCTGCCCTTCTGGTCCACGTCCAGCTTGAACCAGTCGTAGCCGGCGAACACGCCGAAGTTCTGGGTCAGGCGGTAATCCACGATTGCATTGGCGCGGGTCAGGTCGCCCTTGTAGTCGTCGAAATTGCCCCAGCTGGTGTTGAGGTACTGGCCCTGCAGCGTGATCAGCCACTTTTCCGACGGCGTGAAGCTCATGCGCGCGCCCACGACCGGGGCCACACCGTCGGCCTTCTCGTCGAGGAAGCGGCCCTGGTACAGGTCACCCACGTCGGCATAGGCCTTGGTGCTCACCTTGGCGTACTCGGCACCCAGCTGCAGGCCGAGGTCGAACGTATCGGTGTCCACTACGGAGTAGTCGTACACCAGGCTGGCCACCTGGTACTTCAACTCGCCCTTGACGAAGCTGTCGGCCGGTACGGTCACGCCACCGTAGGAGATGTCCTGGCCCAGCGTCTCGCGGCGGTCCTTGTCGTACTTGAAGTAGTTGAACAGCAGGCGCTGGCGGTCGCTGATGCGGAACATGCCGTCGATGCGCGGCTCCCACTCCTTGCCACCCAGCTTGAGATCCTCGGAGAAGCCCACGTCCTGGCCGGCAACGGTGGTGTTGCCGCGGATCGTGTTGTCCGAATCGATGTTCATCGCGCCCAGGCGCAGGGCGAAGCGATCGTCACCTTCAGCGGCGCTGGCGGTATTGGCGTGGGTCAGTGCCGCCATGGCCAGCGGCAGGGCGAGCAGGGGGAGCATCAGGCGCATCGGTGTGTGTCCTTGCAGTGATTCATTGATGTGGAATCACTCTGCCCAGCGTCGCGTCCACCATTCGTGAACGTATGGTGGACGCAGTGTGTACCGTTCATGCACCGGGCCGTGCCGTCGGTCACAGGGATGGCCGCAACGCGCCCCGGAGCGCGTTCAGGAGGCCGCCGTTGGGCCCCACCGGCGCCTGCGGTCGCGAAAGCGCCGGAAAAAAAGTGGCCCCGGAGAGAGTTCGGGGCCACTTTGGGGTGCCAGACCTGCCACAAGGGCGTCGACGAGGATCGAAATGTGCAGGTCGATGGATCAGACCGGACCCTGCGACGAAAGTTCAATTGGTGCGTCGCGACAGGCGCAGAGCCAGTCAGGCCGGGATTGGACCGCAGGTGGAACGCAAAATCTGTGGCGATGCAGCAACTTGCGGCCATCCGGGATGAACAGGGGGCGGTTGTCTCGCAAATTGTCCCGTTGCTATAATTTGGCGGCTCGACGAGGCGCTTGCTTGCGACCTCGGCCTTTCTACTCAAGATCTTGCAGGACATACGTGTGCTGAACTCCGTTGATTCGGGTCGGCGACTGATGCTGCGCGCAGCGGTTTACCCGCTGGCTGCAGTGGCTGTCCTGGCTCTGGCCTTCCTGCTGCTGGCAGGGACGATGTACGCCCTGGGGGCGCTGGCATCGGGTGTGGCGGTGTCGGCCGGTGGCTGGGTCGCGGCGCGCATGGCGCTGGGTGGCGGGGTGCAGGCGGCTGGATCGGCGATGACCCGCCTGATCCTGGCCGTGGTGGCAAAGTGGGTACTCGTTTTCGGTGTCCTGATGGTGGGGTTCCTGGTCTTCAAGCTGCCTGCATTGGCGCTGCTGGCCGGTATCGCCGTCGGGTTGATGTTCCAGGTCCTGGCTCTGGCCAGGCGCTGATCCTCTTTATTTAACTCAAGGTTCCGGACACATGGCAGGCGAGGCGCTGACACCCACCTCCTACATCCAACATCACCTGCACAACCTGACGTTCCATATGCAGGAAGGTGGTTTCTGGGCGATCCACGTCGACACCATCGTGACTTCGGTCCTGATGGGCCTGTTGATGGTGTTCGGCTTCTGGATGGCAACCCGCAAGGCCACCGCCGGCGTGCCGGGCAAGTGGCAGGCGTTCGTGGAGATCTGCCTGGAGTTCGTTGACCGCCAGGCCAAGGACACCTACCACGGCACCAGCAAGCTGGTGACCCCGATCGCCATCACGATCTTCTTCTGGATCCTCCTGATGAACCTCATCAAGATGATCCCGGCCGACTTCATCGCCCTGCCGCTGGAAGCCCTCGGCGTGCCGTACTGGAAGCCGGTCCCCACCGCCGACGTCAATGCCACCCTGGGCATGTCGATCAGCGTGTTCTTCCTGATGCTGTTCTTCGCGCTGCGTGCCAAGGGCATTGGTGGCTTCACCAAGGAGTTCCTGACCGCACCGTTCGGCAAGTGGATGATGCCGTTCAACCTGATCCTCAACATCGTCGAGTGGCTCAGCAAGCCGATCTCGCTGGCGATGCGACTGTTCGGCAACATGTTCGGCGGCGAAATCGTCTTCCTGCTGATCTGGGTGCTGGGCAGCGCGGGTATCGCCGGCGCCATCGCAGGCGGTGCATTCGGCCTGGGCTGGATGCTGTTCCATCTGCTGGTGATTCCGCTGCAGGCCTTCATCTTCATGATGTTGTCCATCGTGTACCTGAGCCTGTCGGAAGACGCTCACTGAGTTTCCGTTTCACCCTTCATCCGTTTGTTTCTAAACCCTTAGCTATTCAAAGTTCCAGGAGAAAACCATGTACCTCGCCGTCCTGACCAACCTCGCCCAAGTCCAGAGCTCCACCGTCCTCGCCGTCGGCATCATGATCGGCCTGGCCGCGCTGGGTGCCGGTCTCGGTCTGGCCATCATGTCCGGTAAGTTCCTGGAATCGGCTGCCCGCCAGCCGGAACTGATTCCGGTCCTGCAGGTCCGCATGTTCATCACCGCCGGCCTGATCGACGCCGCGTTCATCATCTCGGTCGCCGTCGGCCTGCTGTTGGCCTTCGCCAACCCGACCATCGGCGAGTTCGTTGCCCGTCTGCCGGCTGTTGCAGGCTGATCCAGCGAAAGCGAAACGATCAGGCGCCGCGTGCGCCTGATCGCGGATGAAGGAAAGGCTGCGCCGCCTCGGGCGGCGCAACCACCCCATCACCCCAGATTGAGCGAACCCCATGGAAATCGGTTTTACCCTCGTTGCCCAGGCACTGGCGTTCGCCGGTCTGATCTGGATCATCGCGACCAAGATCTGGCCGCCGTTGATGAATGCCATCGAAGAGCGCCAGCAGAAGATCGCTGAAGGCCTCGCCGCTGCCGACCGCAGCCAGAAGGATCTGGCCCAGGCGCAGGAAAAGGTCAACGAAGCACTGAAGGATGCACGCGGCAAGGCCAACGAGATCATCGACCAGGCCCACGCGCGCGCCAACCAGATCGTTGAAGCCGCCAAGAATGAAGCCATCGCCGAAGCGAACCGCCAGAAAGACCTGGCCCACGCTGAAATCGAGGCTGCCGCCAACCGTGCCCGTGAAGACCTGCGCAAGCAGGTGTCCGCCCTGGCCGTGAGCGGTGCCGAAAAGCTGCTCAAGCGCGAAATCGACGCCAACGCCCACAAGGCGCTGCTCGACGAGCTGGCATCGGAGATCTGATCGATGAGCCAGGCCCTCACGCTTGCACGCCCGTATGCCCGCGCCGCGTTCGCGACCGCGCGCGACGAAGGCACGTTCGCGCCGTGGTCGGACGCGCTTGCGTTTTCCGCCCATGTAGCCGCCGACCCACGCGTGGCGGCCTTGCTGTCGAACCCGGAACTGGACCGCGGCGATGCCGTCGCGTTGCTGGTGCCGGAATCGTCCAGCGAGACCTTCGGTCGCTTCCTGGCCATCCTGGCCGAAGCGCACCGTCTGCCGCTGCTGCCGGAAATCGCCGGCATGTACGACCAGCTGCGCGCCGACGCCGAACACGTGGTCAAGGCCACCGTGACCTCGGCCACGGAACTGTCCGCCGCTGAACTGGACGCCATCAAGGCCGCGCTGCGCAAGCGCTTCGGCCGTGAAGTGGACGTCTCGACCGCAGTCGATGCTTCGTTGATCGGCGGTGCCGTCATCGACGCCGGCGACGTGGTCATCGATGGCTCGCTCAAGGGCAAGCTGTCGCGCCTGCAGACCGCGCTCGCTAACTGAATTCATTTAACGTCCGGCGTGATCGCCGGCACTAGGACTTGACGATGGCAACCACGCTCAACCCCTCCGAAATCAGCGAACTGATCAAGAACCGCATCGAGAAGGTCAAGCTGGCCGCGGAATCGCGCAACGAAGGCACCGTGACCAGCGTGTCCGACGGCATCGTGCGCATCTTCGGTCTGGCCGACGTGATGCAGGGCGAAATGATCGAACTGCCGAACAACACCTTCGCCCTGGCCCTGAACCTGGAGCGCGACTCGGTCGGCGCCGTGGTCCTGGGTGGCTATGAGCACCTGCGCGAAGGCGACGTCGCCAAGACCACCGGTCGCATCCTGGAAGTGCCGGTGGGTCCCGAAATGCTCGGCCGCGTGGTCAACGCGCTGGGCGAGCCGATCGACGGCAAGGGCCCGATCGCTGCACAGGCCACCGCGCCGGTGGAGCGCGTTGCCCCGGGCGTGATCTGGCGCAAGTCGGTCGACCAGCCGGTGCAGACCGGTTACAAGTCGGTCGACTCCATGATCCCGATCGGCCGCGGCCAGCGCGAGCTGGTCATCGGTGACCGCCAGACCGGCAAGACCGCCCTGGCCATCGATGCGGTGATCAACCAGAAGAGCACCGGCATCAAGTGCGTGTACGTCGCGATCGGCCAGAAGGCCTCGACCGTGGCCAACATCGTGCGCAAGCTGGAAGAGAACGGCGCCCTGGCGCACACCGTGGTGGTGGCTGCCACCGCGTCCGAATCGGCCGCGATGCAGTACATCAGCGCCTACTCGGGCTGCACCATGGGTGAGTACTTCATGGACCGCGGCGAAGACGCGCTGATCGTGTACGACGATCTGTCCAAGCAGGCCGTGGCCTACCGCCAGATCTCGCTGCTGCTGAAGCGTCCGCCGGGCCGCGAAGCCTACCCGGGTGACGTGTTCTATCTGCACTCCCGCCTGCTCGAGCGCGCTGCCCGCGTGTCCGAAGAATACGTGGAGAAGTTCACCAACGGCGCCGTCAAGGGCAAGACCGGCTCGCTCACCGCGCTGCCGATCATCGAAACCCAGGCCGGTGACGTCTCGGCGTTCGTGCCGACCAACGTGATCTCGATCACCGACGGCCAGATCTTCCTGGAAACCGATCTGTTCAACTCGGGCATCCGCCCGGCCGTGAACGCCGGTATCTCGGTGTCGCGCGTCGGTGGTGCGGCCCAGACCAAGATCATCAAGAAGCTGTCCGGCGGCATCCGTATCTCGCTGGCCCAGTACCGCGAGCTGGCTGCGTTCGCGCAGTTCGCCTCGGACCTGGACGAAGCCACCCGCAAGCAGCTTGAGCGCGGTCAGCGCGTCACCGAGCTGATGAAGCAGAAGCAGTACGCCCCGATGTCGATCGCCAACCAGGCGCTGACCATCTACGCCGTCAACGAGGGTTACCTCGACGACGTGCCGGTCAACAAGCTGCTGGCGCTGGAAGAGGGCCTGCACGCCCACTTCGCCAACACCCAGGGCGAGCTGATCAGCAAGATCAACGCCACCGGCGGTTGGGACAACGACATCGAAGCGGCCTTCAAGAAGGGCATCGCCGAGTTCAAGACCACCGGCAGCTGGTAAGCCGCATGTGGGGCGGGGCCTGACGGCCTCGCTTCACCGTTGAATGGCAGCGGGGCAGAGCCCCGCTATACGGGAAGAAGAGATGGCAAGCGGACGCGAAATCAAAACCAAGATCAAGAGCGTGCAGAACACCCGCAAGGTGACGCGTGCGCTCGAAATGGTCTCGGCCTCCAAAATCCGCAAGGCGCAGGAGCGGATGAAGACGTCGCGTCCGTATGCGCAGGCGATGAAGCAGGTGATCGGTCACCTGGCCCAGGCCAGCACCGATTACCAGCATCCGTTCCTGGTCCAGCGCGACGAGGTCAAGCGGGTCGGTTACATCGTGATCTCCTCCGACCGCGGCCTGGCCGGCGGCCTGAACAACAACCTGTTCCGCAAGATGCTGGGCGAAGTCCGCCAGTACCAGGACAAGGGTGCCGAGATCGACGTGGTGACGGTGGGCCAGAAGGCCTCGACCTTCTTCCGCCGCATCAAGGTCAACATGGTGGGCAGCGTCACCCACATGGGCGACGTGCCGCACCTGGAACAGCTGATCGGCGTGATCAAGGTCATGCTCGATGCCTTCACCGAAGGCAAGGTCGACCGCGTGTACCTGGTCTACAACCGCTTCATCAACACGATGACGCAGAAGGCCAGCTTCGACCAGCTGCTGCCGTTGCCGGCCGCTGAGAAGCAGGTCGCGCACCACGACTGGGACTACCTGTACGAACCCGACGCCGCGACCGTGCTGGAGCACGTGATGACGCGTTACGTCGAGTCGCTGGTGTACCAGGCGGTTCTGGAAAACGTCGCGTCCGAGCATGCAGCCCGCATGGTCGCGATGAAGTCGGCAAGCGACAACGCGAACAAGCTGATCGGAACCCTGCAGCTGGTCTACAACAAGGCCCGCCAGGCAGCGATCACCCAGGAAATTTCCGAAATCGTCGGCGGCGCGGCAGCAGTCTGACGCGCACAGTCAAAGCACACATTAGAGGATTGCAGCAATGAGTCAGGGCAAGATCGTTCAGATCATCGGCGCCGTCGTCGACGTCGAATTCCCCCGCGAGTCGGTGCCGAAGGTGTACCACGCGCTGAAGGTGGACAACACCGACATCACGCTGGAAGTGCAGCAGCAGCTGGGCGACGGCGTGGTCCGTTGCATCGCGCTGGGCTCCACCGACGGACTGAAGCGCAACCTGGTGGCCACCAACACCGAACGCGCCATCTCGGTGCCGGTCGGTGCAGGCACCCTGGGCCGCATCATGGACGTGCTCGGCCGTCCGATCGACGAAGCCGGTCCGGTGACCGCCAGCGACACGTGGGAAATCCACCGTGACGCCCCGTCGTACGAAGACCAGTCCCCGGCCACCGAGCTGCTGGAAACCGGCATCAAGGTCATCGACCTGATGTGCCCGTTCGCCAAGGGCGGCAAGGTCGGCCTGTTCGGCGGCGCCGGCGTCGGCAAGACCGTCAACATGATGGAACTGATCAACAACATCGCAAAGGCGCACAGCGGTCTGTCCGTGTTCGCCGGCGTGGGTGAGCGTACCCGTGAGGGCAACGACTTCTACCACGAGATGAAGGACTCCAACGTCCTGGACAAGGTCGCGATGGTGTACGGCCAGATGAACGAGCCGCCGGGCAACCGCCTGCGCGTCGCGCTGACCGGCCTGACCATGGCCGAGTACTTCCGCGACGAGAAGGACGAAAACGGCAAGGGCAAGGACGTGCTGCTGTTCGTCGACAACATCTACCGCTACACCCTGGCCGGTACCGAAGTGTCGGCACTGCTGGGTCGTATGCCGTCGGCAGTGGGCTACCAGCCGACCCTGGCCGAGGAAATGGGCGTCCTGCAGGAGCGCATCACCTCGACCAAGAATGGCTCGATCACCTCGATCCAGGCCGTGTACGTGCCCGCCGATGACTTGACCGATCCGTCGCCGGCCACCACCTTCGCCCACCTGGATTCGACCGTGACCCTGTCGCGTTCGATCGCCTCGCTGGGTATCTACCCGGCCGTGGATCCGCTGGATTCGACCAGCCGCCAGATGGACCCGCTGGTCATCGGCAACGAACATTACGACACCGCCCAGCGCGTCCAGCAGACCTTGCAGAAGTACAAGGAACTGAAGGACATCATCGCCATCCTGGGCATGGACGAACTGTCCGAAGAAGACAAGCAGGCCGTGACCCGCGCCCGCAAGATCGAGCGCTTCTTCAGCCAGCCGTTCCATGTGGCCGAAGTGTTCACCGGTTCGCCGGGCAAGTACGTGACCCTGAAGGACACCATCCGTGGCTTCAAGGCCATCGTCGATGGCGAGTACGACCACCTGCCGGAGCAGGCGTTCTACATGGTCGGCAGCATCGAAGAAGCGGTCGAGAAGGCCAAGAAGATGGCCGAGAAGGCCTGATGCGGCGGGGACGGGCACACGCCCGTCCCGACCGTGACACGGGGTGGGCATCTGCCCACCGCTGCGGAATCCCTGCGGTGGGTCACACCCGCCCCCTAGCGAAGAGAGTTACATGAGCACCATCCGTTGCGACATCGTCAGCGCCGAGCAGGAAATCTTCCGTGGTGAAGCGACCCTGGTCGTGGCCACCGGCGAGCTGGGCGAGCTGGGCATCGCGCCCAAGCATGCCCCGCTGATCACCCGCCTGAAGCCGGGCAAGGTGGTGGTGACCACGCCGAACGGCGAGCAGCTCGACTTCGCCATTTCCGGCGGCATCCTCGAGGTGCAGCCGCAGGTGGTGACCGTGCTGGCCGACACCGCGATCCGTGCCCAGGACATCGACGAAGCGTCGGTGCGCAAGGCCAAGGAAGAAGCCGAACGCGTGCTGGCCAACCGTGGCGAAGCCATGGACGTCGCCGAAGCCCAGCAGAAGCTGGCCGAAGCGGTGGTCCAGCTGCAGGCGCTGGAGCGCCTGCGCAAGACGCTCAAGCACTGAGCGGCCCGCCTGCTGTTGTTCGACCGCGCCGGCCTTGTGCCGGCGTTGTCGTATCTGGGCCACCCTGGAGGGCGATGGTCGGGACTGTGATCGACCCGGCGTCCCCGCGCGGGCAGGGCGGGCAGAATCGGCGGCATCCGTTGCCCGAGTCCTGATGATGAATCCTGCGCGCCCCGCCCTGGTCATTGCGGTCCTTTGCAGCCTGCTGCTGCCTGCCCGCGTAGCCGCTCTCGCGCCTTTGGACAGCTTGGGCGTGTGGGTCCAACGGGTGGCGGCGCGCAACGCGATGGCCCACGACGTGGCGGCCTACAAGTTTGTTGCCGGACGCCCGATCGAAGACCCGCAGCGCGAGGCCGCCGTGCTCGCCGAAAAGCGCGACCGCGCCGTGCAGCGGGGAGTGGACCCGGACGCGGTGGTGCACACCTATCGCCAGCTGATCGAGGCCAACAAGCTGCTGCAGCACGCTGATTTCCAGCGTTTCCTGCTCGGCAGAACGCCCTCGCCGCCGCCATCGCTGGACGCCATCCGCGAACGCATCGATACCCTCGATGAGCGCCTGCTCTCGCAGTGGGCGCAATTGGACGATGTGCGGGCCGCCCCCGACTGCCCGCGCCAGCTGGCGCGGGCCATCGCCCGGCAGGGCACGCCGGGCGCGCCGCTGGATGACGCTACGCGCATTGCCCTGGTGCGGGCCACGCTGGGCTTCTGCCCGCACGACGGGGTGCCAGCCGGAGGCGTACCCGGTGCGGCGCAGAATGACGCCGCCGGGCATTGATGCTAGAAGTGCACCTGCCCGACATGCACCCGGATGTGCGCGGCCGGAGACTGTCATGCAGGCATTCGAAACCCCTGACCGTTCAATCAAGGAATGACCATGTTCAAGAACGCATTGATTCTCGCGGTGGCCCTCACCGGCCTGGTGGCGTGTGGCAAGAAGGACGACACTGCCGCGCCGGCCACCCCGACCCCGGCGGCGGCTGCACCGACCACCGCTACGCCGGCAGCCGCTGCCGGCATCGGCGCGGGCCTGCCGCAGGCCTGCGAGGCCTACCTGACCCGCGCCAAGGCCTGCTTCGACAAGTCCAACCCGCAGACGGCCGCCGCCTTCCAGCAAGGCGTGGACCAGGCCAAGGCCCAGTGGGCCACCATGCAGGACAAGACCGCGCTGGAAGCCGGCTGCAAGCAGGCCAACGACCAGTTCGCCCAGGTGGTCAGCGCGCTGAAGTGCGAATAAGGTAATCCCGGCCGGGCACCGCACCGGTGCCCGGTTTGTGCGACGGCCGCTCAGCGATAGACGAAGCGCCGCATCAGCAGGAACGACACAGCGGCCAGACCGCCTTCGACGACCGGCTTGGCCAGCCAGGCATAGGCCAGGCCAAGCTGCTGTGCTGCCGTGCTCACCAGCAGCGTACTGACGGCGGTCAACAGCAGCCACAGCGCCAGGAACCGCGCGAAACGCGCCCAGCCGAGGCGGTGGTCGCCTTCGGCGGCAAAGGTGTAGCGCCCGTTGAGCCAGAACCCCAGCAGCATCCCGCACACCCGGCCCAGCACGTTGGCGGGCACGGTCGGCACGCCCAGTGCCGTGGCACCGACGAACACCGCCCAGTCCACGACCAGCTGCACCAGGCCGATGAGGAGGAAGCGGCTGCCTTGGCGGATCAGGCTCACAGGAAGGTAATACCGGTGCGGAAACGCAGCATGTTAACTGTCTGCGTTCTAGAATCGCAGCCACTACCGCCCACACACGTTGCCCCATGACCCAAGCCCTGCACGTCATCATCCTCGCCGCCGGCGCTGGCAAGCGCATGAAATCCGACCTGCCCAAGGTGCTGCAGCCGATTGCCGGCCGCCCGATGCTGGCCCATGTGATCGATGCCGCCCGCGAGCTGCAGCCTGCGGCCATCCATGTGGTGTACGGCCACGGTGGCGATGCGGTGCGCGCGGCATTCGCCAGCCAGACCGACCTGGTCTGGGCCGAACAGCGCGAACAGCTGGGCACCGGTCACGCGGTGCAGCAGGCCATGCCCAACGTGCCTGACGCGGCCACGGTGCTGGTGCTGTATGGCGACGTGCCGATGATCCGCACCGACACGCTGCGCCACCTGCTGGCCCAGCCGGGCCGGCTGGCGGTGCTGGTGGCCGAAGTGGCCAACCCCACCGGCTACGGTCGCATCGTGCGCAATGCCGAGGGTCGGGTCGCGGCGATCGTGGAGCAGAAGGACGCCAGCGACGAGCAGCTGTCCATCCGCACCATCAACACCGGCATCATCACCGCCGAGTCCACGGCGTTGCGCACCTGGTTGTCGCAGCTGTCCAATGCCAACGCGCAGGGCGAGTACTACCTGACCGACGTGTTTGCCGCCGCCGCGCATGATTACACCCCGGCCGACATGGCGTTCGTCGAGGACGCGCAGGAAGCCGAAGGTGCCAACGACCCGTGGCAGCTTGCACAGCTGGAACGCGCGTGGCAGCTGCGCGCGGTGCGGGCGCTGTGCACGCAGGGCGCGCGGGTGCTGGACCCGGCGCGCCTGGACATCCGCGGCACGGTCAGCGTGGGGCGCGATGTGCAGATCGACGTCAACGTGATCCTGGAAGGCCGGGTTGAACTCGGCGACGGCGTGAGCATCGGGCCGTTCACCCGGCTCAAGGATGTGTCGCTGGCCGCCGGCACCGTGGTCAAGGCGCACTGCGACCTGGACGGCGTGGTCAGCGAAGGCGCGGCGGACATCGGACCGTTCGCACGCCTGCGCCCGGGCACGGTGCTGGCGGCCGGCAGCCACGTCGGCAACTTCGTGGAAACCAAGAAGGTCACGCTGGGGCCGGGCAGCAAGGCCAACCACCTCACCTACTTGGGCGATGCGGTGATCGGGGCCAAGGTCAACATCGGTGCGGGCACCATCACCTGCAACTACGACGGGGTGAACAAATCGCAGACCACCATCGGCGACAACGCCTTCATCGGCTCCAACAGCGCGCTGGTGGCCCCGGTGGTGATCGGCGCAGGCGCCACCATCGCCGCCGGCTCGGTCATCACCCGCACCGCCCCCGACGGCAAACTGACCCTGGCCCGCGCGCGCCAGGAAACCATCGACAGCTGGAAGCGCCCCACCAAGCGCTAAGCCCGGCGTAGCGCCGGGCTCTGCCCGGCAACCCACCGATCCCGTAACACCGGGCTCTGCCCGGCAACCCACCGATCCCGTAATGCCGGGCTCTGCCCGGCAACGAGATCAAACGGGCAAAAAAATCGCCACGCACAACCCGCCTTCGCGGCGGTTCTGCAGCGAAATCCGGCCGCCGTGCGCTTCCACGATTTCCCGGGTAAGCGCCAGCCCCAACCCGGTGCCGTTGCGCTTGGTCGAATAGAACGGCATCAACGCGTTCTGCAGCACGGCTTCGTTCATGCCCTTGCCGCGGTCAAGCACCTCCAGGCGCAGCCACTGCGGCAGGCGGGTCAGGCGAACCTCGACATCGTCATTGGGTGGCTCGGCATCGCCGCCGGCTTCATGCGCGTTCTTGAGCAGGTTCAGCAGCGCCTGGCCGAGCTGGGCAATATCCACCCGGCTGTGCAGGTCGTCGCCGACGCCCTGCATGCGGAACGGAATCTGGTGCTGCAGGCTGGTCAGGAACTGGATCCACTGCACGTTCTGCAACTGCGGCTGCGGCAGCTTGGCAAAACGCGCATAGCCGCGGATGAAGCTCTCCAGGTGGCGCGCACGCTCCTCGATGGTGGCGAACACCTCTTCCAGCCGCTCGGTCTTGCCCCGCCGCACCAGTTCGCCGCCGGAATGGGCCAGCGAAGCGATCGGCGCCAGCGAGTTGTTGAGCTCGTGGCTGATCACCCGGATCACCTTCTTCCAGGTCTGCACTTCCTGGCGGCGCAGCTCGGCGGTGAGCAGGCGGATCAGCAGCAGGTCGTGCGGGCGGCCGTTGAGGTGGAAGTTGCGCCGCGACAGGTGATACACCTGCTCGTCTTCTTCATCGTCGCTGTCGCCCTCGCGCACCGCGAACAGGCTGTCGCCGCCGCGCACGATGGCATCGCGCAGCTCCACCGGCATGGTTTCCAGTACGTCCTGCATGCGCTGGCCTTCCAGCTTCCAGCCGTTGTGCAGCAGCTTGCGTGCGGCCAGGTTGGAGAACACCACGCGCTGGATGCCGTCACCGCCGTTGGCCAGCAGCAGCATCGACACCGGCGTGTTCTGCACCATGGTGTCCAGCAGCAGTTCCCGCTGCACCAGCCCCTGGCGCTGTTCGCGCAGCACGTCGCCGAGTTCGCGATGCGCCTGTACCAGGTCGCCCAGTTCATCGTTGCCCGGCCAGTACACCGAGAAATTGTATTCGCCGTCGCGGTAGCTGCTGGTGGTGCCCGACAACGCGCGCAGCAGCGACCGCACCGGCGCGGTGGCGCGGCGCAGGCTGAACCACATCACCGACAGCAACACGATGATCGACACCACGCTGACCGCCCAGCCATGGTCCAGCCAGAACGCCAGGTACCAGGGAAAGGCAGCGGCCAGCGCCAGCACCGGCAGCAGGCGCAGGAACAGCCGGAAGGTGAAGGAGCGGCGTGTCATTCGCGCGGGATGCCGTGGCGATCCATACGCCGGTAAAGCGCCTGGCGGCTCAGGCCCAGCTCGGCGGCCGCCTGGGCGATGATGCCGTGGTTGTGCGCCAGCGCCGCTTCGATCCGGCTGCGATCCGGATCGGCACTCGGTGCGGTGGGCCGCGCCGCGACCGGCGCGCGCGGCAGGTTGAGGTCGCCCACGTCGATGCGGCTGCCCTGGGCCAGCAGTTCGGCGCGCTGGATGACGTTGCGCAGCTCGCGCACGTTGCCCGGCCACGGGTGGCGCTGCAGCGCCGTGGCGGCCGCACTGGAAAGCGCCTTGTCGCCACTGAGGAACCGTTCGGCCAGCGGCAGGATGTCGCCCGGGCGCTCGGCCAGCGGTGGCAGCGCCAGTTCAACGGTATTGAGCCGGTAGTACAGGTCTTCTCGGAAGCTCCCGTCGCGGATCATCGCGGGCAGGTCGGCATTGGTGGCACTGACCACGCGCACCTTGACCTGGCGTTCGCGGTTGGAGCCCAGGCGTTCGAACCGCCCGGTTTCCAGCACGCGCAGCAGTTTCATCTGCCCGCCCAGTGACAGGTTGCCGATCTCGTCCAGGAACAACGTGCCGCCATCGGCGGCTTCGAATTTGCCTTCGCGGGCCTTGTTGGCGCCGGTGTAGGCACCGGCCTCGCTGCCGAACAGTTCGGCTTCGATCAGCTCGGCGGGAATGGCGCCGCAGTTGAGTGCCACGAACGGGCCCTTGGCCACCAGCGAATTGGCCTGGATGATCTCGGCGATCTTCTCCTTGCCGGCGCCGTTGGGACCGGTGATCAACACCGGCAACGCCGAGCGAGCGACCTGGCAGGCCAGGTTCACCACCCGCTCGCTGGCCGGATCGGCGACCACCGCGCCGCGCAGGTCATAGCGTGCTTCCAGCGCCGTGCGGTCGCGCTGCTCGCGGTCGCGCCGGCGGTCCAGCTCGCGACGCGTTTCGGACAACTCCAGCAGATTGTTCACCGTGACCAGCAGCTTGCGGTCGTCCCACGGTTTGGCCAGGTAGTCGGCCGCGCCGGCACGCACCAGGTCCACCGCGCTGCTGAGGTGGGTCCAGGCGGTCAGCAGGATCACCGGCAGGTCGGGGTGGCGGGCGCGGATCTGCTGGAACAGCGCCTCGCCTTCCTCGCCGGAGGTGGTGTCTTCGGTGAAGTTCATGTCCTGGATCACCAGGTCCACCGGCTGTTGCGCCAGCAGCGCCAGGCCGGCTTCGGGCGATAGCGCGTGCAGCGTGTCGATATCGTGCAGCGAGAACAGCACTTCCAGTGCGGTGCCGACGCTGGCGTTGTCATCAATGATCAGGATCGAAGGCATGCGTCGACAGGGCACCGGGAGAAGGACAGAGAGTACCGGAGCACGGCGCCGGCGGGCAGGGCCGCCGGCGCCGTCCCGGCTACCGCTGCGGTGGTGGCGGCGGTGGCGGCGGCGGCGGTGCAGGGGTCGGCGGGGGCAGCACCCCGCGCCACGCGGCGGTGGCCACCTGCACGGTCTGTTCGCGGCCATCGCGCTGCACGGTGACCGGCACCGTGCCCGGGCCGCTGCGACCCAGGGCGGTGGTCAGGTCATCCACGCTGCGCACCGGCTGCGTGCCCACCCGCAGCACGCGGTCGCCGGCACGCACGCCGAAGTGCCCGGTGGGCGTGGCGTTGCGCACGCGGACCACGCCTTGTTCGGCATCCAGGGCCAGGTGGTGGCCGTCTTCGCGCCAGTCCAGGCGTGACGACTCGCGGTGGGTGGCCGACAGCGCCGGGGCGCTGGCCAGCAGCAGGCACAGTGCCAGGGGAGTGGTATGCAGGCGCATGTGTCAGGCACTCCGGGTGGCGATGGCCGGCGCCACGGCGGCGGCGCGACGGGCCGGGCCGAACACCGCGATCTGGCCCAGCAGCCACAGCAGTACCGCGCCGATCGGCAGGTAGCTGATGGGCATGCGCGGCAGCTCGTAGGTGTTCATCAGCCACAGGTTGATGGTGTAGGCCATCAGCATGCCCAGCACGATGCCCACCGTGGCCAGCAGGAAGTTCTCGGTCTGGAAGTAGCGCAGGATCTGCCCGCGCGTGGCGCCCAGTGCACGGCGGATGCCGATCTGCTTGGTGCGCTGCTGCACCCAGAAGCTGGCCAGGCCGACAATGCCCAGCGCGGTGACCACCAGCAGGGCCACGCACACGGTGATCAGCAGGCCGACCATCGCGCGGTCATTGGCGAAGTACTTGTTGCGGGTCTCCTCGTAGGTGACCTTGGCCCGCACCAGACGGCTGGAATCCACCCGTTCGAGCGCGGCCACGGCCGCCTTGAGCACTTCATCGCGGCGCGACGGGTCGGTGACCCGGATCAGGTAGAAGCCCATGTCGTAGGACATGCGGACCGGCAGCAGCATCGAGTGCTGCGTGTTGCCTTCGACCCGGCTGGGGCGGCCCAGCACCTTGACCACGCCGGTCACGCGCAGCGGCATGCGGCCGCTGTACACCGTCTTGCCCAGCGCATCGCCGTCGGGGAAGAGCTTGTCGGCGGCGGACTTGGTCAGGATCACCGAACTGCCCTTGGTTTCAGATTCGGGGTCGCTGGCGACCTCGTCGTACTCGCGGTACTCGCCGGGCTGGAAGTCGCTGCCGGCGATCAACTCGACGCCCAGCGTGTCCAGCGTACCTTCGCGGGCGAAGAACTGGGCCGCGTTCAAGGTGGGCCGCTCCTGGTCGGGAACACGCGACAGGCTGGTGTTCCAGGAGTTGCGACGGAACGGCAGCTGGTTGATCGCCACCGCGCTTTTCACCCCGGGAAGTCCGCGCAGCGCGGCCAGGTCTTCGCGGGTGCGGGCTTCAACGTTGACCTGCTTGCCGATGCCGCCCAGACGCACTTCCACCAGTTCGTTCTCGGCGATGCCGCTGGGCTGGCTGATGGTGTCGATGCGCTGCCCGATCAGGAACAGCGCGTTGCAGACGATGGCGCAGGTGAGCGCGATCTCCAGCACGATCAACGCTGCGGCCGTCTTGTGCCGGCGCAGGGTGGACAGGATGGGACGGATATCCATGATGTGCTCCGGTGCCTTACTGCGATTTGAGTTGGATGGCGGGCGCAACCTGCATCGCGCGCAGCGCGGGCAGGAAGCCGGCCAGCAGGCTGGCCACCAGGGTCAGGCCAAAGGTGAGCAACAGCATCTGCCCGTCCAGCGTGGCCAGCTTGGCGTACTCCACCGGCTGCTGGCGGACCGCATACAGGCCGACCAGCGCCAGGGCGAGTCCCAGCACGCCACCGGCCAGGCCGACGGTGCCGGCTTCAACCAGCGACTGCAGGAAGATCTGCCCGCGGCTGGCGCCCAGTGCACGGCGCACGCCGATCTCGCCGCTGCGGCGCAGGAACTTGGCCAGCAACAGGCCCACGGTGTTGATCAGGCAGACCAGCAGGAAGCCCATCGCCAGCCACAGCTGCAGGCGCACGTCGCTGGGCACCACCTGCTTGTAGTCCAGCCACTCCATGACATTGCGCAGCCGCACGTTGGCTGGGCGCTGGAAACGACCGGCCGCCTTCTGCTGGGCCGAGTAGTTCTCCAGGTAGGCGCGGTAGGTGGCCGCGTCGGCGGGCGAGGGCAGTTCCACCCAGTACTGCAGCCAGGCACAGGGCGCATTGACGCCGATTTCGTCGCCGTTGCTGTTGCCCCAGCAGTTCATGTTGCCGTTGCGGCCCAGCTTGAGGTCCATGGCCGTGGCGAACGGCAGGTAGACGTCTTCGCTGCCCCCGTAGCGGCCGGTTTCCAGGTCGTAGAAGTGCGGGTTGGGGCTCCACTCATCGAGGACGCCGACGACGGTGAACACGTGGCCGTCCATGCGCAGCGGCTTGCCGACGCTGTCGGCACCGTCGAACAGTTTCTGGTTGAGCGTGCGCGAAATCACCACCACCCGCGCACGTCCCTCGTCATCGCTGGTCGGCCAGGCGCGGCCGTACAGGAACGGGGTGTCGAACATCGGGAAGAAGTCGGTGGAGGTGTAGCGTGCATCGGTGTCGAAGGGCCGCAACGAGGCCTTGTCCGACTCGACGGTGACGCCGCCGCCGGTCATCACTGCCTGGCGCTGTGCGTGCTTTTCGCGCAGCAGGGCCTCGGCATCGAAGCGGGTCATCTGGTCTTCCGGCTCTTCGCCGGCCTGGTAGCCCAGCATCGGTCGCGGATCGACCTGCACGGCGAACAGGCGATCGCTCTTCTGCGGGATCGGGTCGCCAGACAGCACATGGAACACGGTGAGGGTGGTCATCGACGCACCGATGCCCAGCGCGATGGCGATCACCATCAGCGCGGTCAGCACCTTGTTGCGCCGGAAGCTGCGCAGGGCCAGTCGGAAGTAGTAGGCGAACATGGCAGGCCTCAGTCGTTGACGGTGACGATGGCGGGGCGCGGGGTGGCCAACACCGGTTCGCGCACCAGGTCGGTGGCCTGGCCGTCGACGATGTGCACGTTGCGCTGCGCGCGCGCGGCCAGTTCCGGGTCATGGGTGACCATGACGATGGTGGTGCCGGCGGCGTTGATTTCCTCCAGCAGCTCCATCACGCCGCGCGCCATCTGGCTGTCCAGGTTGCCGGTCGGTTCATCGGCCAGCAACAGGCGCGGGCTGCCGGCCAGGGCGCGCGCGATTGCGGCACGCTGCTGCTGGCCGCCGGACAGTTCGGCCGGGTAGTGCTTCATGCGCGAGCCCAGCCCAACCTGCCCAAGCGCCTTTTCGATGCGCTGCTTGCGCTCGGCGGCCGGCATGCCGCGGTAGCGCAACGGCACGTCGACGTTGTCGAACAGGTTGAGGTCGGAGATCAGGTTGAAGCCCTGGAAGATGAAGCCGATCTTCTGGTTGCGCAGGCGGCTGCGCGCGTCATCGCCGAGCGTGCTCACGTCCTGCCCATCGAGCAGGTAGGTGCCGCTGGTGAAGGTTTCCAGCAGGCCGGCGATGTTGAGGAACGTCGTCTTGCCCGACCCGGACGGCCCGGTGACGGCGACGAATTCCCCCTCCCGCACGTGCAGGTCGAGCGACCGCAGGGCATGAGTTTCCACCTGTTCGGTACGGAACACTTTGGCGACCGAGCGCATCTCGAGCATGACTGTTTTCCTTTGCAGTTCGTTCAGAAGGAGAGAGGGGGATCAGTTGATGGACACCTGTTCGGCATCGCCGAACAGGTCGCTGCCAGACACCACGACGCGGTCGCCGGGCTGCAGGCCAGAGAGGATTTCCACTTCGCCCAGGCTGCTCACGCCCAGCTTCACCGGACGACGCACGGCCGTGCTGCCGCTCATCACGTAGGCCTGGCCGTTGCCCTGTTCGACGAAGGGGCCGCGCTCGATCTTGAGCACGTTGCGGCGCGTATCCAGCACCACCCGCGCCTGCATCCGCTGGCTCTGGCGCAGGCCCTGCGGCTGCTTGTCGGAGAAGCGGATACGAGCATTCACTTCACCGGCCACCACCTCCGGGGACACCGCGCTGATCTCACCGGGGAACGGCTGGCCGTTGCCGCTGGTCAGCTGCGCCGGAATGCCGATCGCCAGGTCACGGGCAAAGCTCTCCGGCACCTTGATTTCGATCTCGAAGCGCGACAGGTCGACCACGCCCAGGATCGGTGCGTTGGCGATCACGTTGGTGTGCTGGGTGGCCTGCACCTGGCCCACCTGGCCGTCGAACGGCGCGCGCAGGGTGAGCGCGTCCACCTGGCGCTGCACTTCGGCCACCACCGCCTTCTGGCGCTGGGCCAGCAGATGCTTGTTGCGTGCGTCCAGGTCGGCGCCCTGGCCCTGCAGGCGTGCGTCGGTCTGAGCATTGGCCAGCTGGATGTCGGCCTTCTTCAGGCTGTCGTTGGCCTTGGCCAGGTCGATCTGCGGCACCGCGCCGCCGTCGAAGCCGCGCTGGTAGCGCTGCAGGTCGCGTTCGGCGGCCTGGCGCTCGATGCTGGCCTGGTCGGTTTCCTTGCGCGCCTTGGCGCGCGCCAGGGTGGCATCCAGGGTGGCGCGACTGGCTTCGGCTTCCAGGCCGGCCAGGGTGGACTGTTCCTGGGCCAGCTTGCTGCGCAGCTCGGGGCTGTCGATCACGGCCAGTTCCTGGCCCTTCTTGACCACGTCACCGGCGACCACCTTCAGGTCCACGGTGCCGGCCGAGATGGCGTACAGGATCGGGCTGTTGGCCGCGATCACACGACCGTCGGCGGCGATGTCCCGGACCAGGTCGCCACGGGTGACTTCGGCCACGCGCACCCGGGCACTGTCGAAGGAACGGCTGGCGCCGAGCCAGGCACGGGCGGCAAAGCCGATGGCCAGCAGCACCACCAGCGCGGCCAGCCCCGGCCACAGCCAGCGCTTCCACGGGGCAGAGGTGCCGGCAACGGAGAGGGTCTGGTCCTGGGCGGAAGTGTCGCGGATCATCGGGCTCGTTCGCGGTTGGGTTGCCCGATACAAAGCACACCGCGTGCCAACTTTTCGGCTATTGAAATCAATGGGTTGCATGGGGCGTCGGAGTGTCCGGGCGTCCGCGGACAGTGCCCCGGACACTTTCGTTAAGCGGACAGGCGCCTAGCGTCCCCGGTGGCCACGCTAGAATGCGGGCATCAACGGCAAGGATCAGAAACTATGTGCGGCATTGTGGGAGCGATCGCCAATCGCGACGTGGTACCGGTACTCATCGAAGGACTGAAGCGGCTGGAGTATCGCGGCTACGACTCCTCCGGCATCGCCGTCATCGACCGCTCCGCTGCGCAGGCCGACGTGCGCCGGGTGCGCCGGACCGGCCGCGTGGCCGAGATGGAGAAGGCCGCGGCCGCGGAAGGCTTCGATGCGCTGCTGGGCATCGGCCACACCCGCTGGGCCACCCACGGCGGGGTGACCGAAGCCAACGCCCATCCGCACATCAGCCACGGCGTGGCGCTGGTCCACAACGGCATCATCGAAAACCACGAAGAACAGCGCGAGAAGCTGCGCGCGCTGGGCTACGTATTCGAGTCGCAGACCGACACCGAGGTCATCGCGCACCTGATGCACCACCACCTCAAGGGTGGTGACAGCCTGCTGACCGCGCTGCAGCGCACCGTCAAGGAGCTGACCGGTGCCTATGCACTGGCGGTGATGAGCCGCGCCGAGCCGGACCACTTCGTCTGCGCGCGCATGGGCTGCCCGCTGCTGGTGGGCCTGGGCGACGGCGAGAACTTCGTGGCCTCGGACGTCTCGGCGATCGTGTCGTCCACCCGCAGGGTGATCTTCCTGGAAGAGGGCGACACCGCCGACATCCACCGCGACGGCGTGCAGGTGTTCGACGAGAACAACCAGCCGATCGACCGCGGCGTGCACCTGTCCGACGTGTCGCTGGCCTCGCTGGAGCTGGGCCCATACCGCCACTTCATGCAGAAGGAAATCCACGAGCAGCCGCGCGCGCTGGGCGACACCATCGAAGCGGCGATCGACGCCGGCGGGTTCCCGGCCGAGCTGTTCGGCAAGAATGCCGAAGCGGTGCTGTCAGGCATCGAAGGCGTGCAGATCCTGGCCTGTGGCACCAGCTACTACTCGGGCCTGACCGCGCGTTACTGGATCGAGTCGATTTCCGGCCTGCCGTGCAGCGTGGAAATCGCCAGTGAGTACCGCTACCGTGCCGCGTATGCCAACCCCAGGCACCTGATCGTGACCATCTCCCAGTCCGGCGAAACGCTGGACACGATGGAAGCGCTGAAGTACGCCAAGTCGCTCGGCCACCTGCATACGCTGTCGATCTGCAACGTGCCCGAAAGCGCGATCCCGCGTGCCAGCGAACTGGTCTGCTACACCCGCGCCGGCGCCGAGATCGGCGTGGCCTCGACCAAGGCCTTCACCACCCAGCTGGCCGCGCTGTTCCAGCTCACCGTGGTGCTGGGCAAGCTGCACGGTCGCGTGGATGCCGCGCAGGAAGCGGAGTACCTGGAGCAGCTGCGCTTCCTGCCGGGCAGCGTGCAGCATGCGCTGAACATGGAGCCGCAGATCGCCGCCTGGGCCGAGCGCTTCGCGCGCAAGAGCAGCGCGCTGTTCCTGGGCCGCGGCCTGCATTACCCGATCGCGCTGGAAGGCGCGCTCAAGCTCAAGGAAATCACCTACATCCACGCCGAAGCCTACCCGGCCGGCGAGCTCAAGCATGGACCGCTGGCGCTGGTGGATGAAGACATGCCGGTGGTGGTGATCGCGCCGAACGACAGCCTGCTGGAGAAGGTCAAATCCAACATGCAGGAAGTGCGCGCGCGCGGTGGCGAACTGTTCGTGTTCGCCGACCAGGACAGCAACTTCGTCGAGTCCGAGGGCGTGCATGTGATCCGCACCCCGCGTCACGCCGGCGTGCTCAGCCCGGTGGTGCACACCATTCCGGTGCAGCTGCTGGCGTACCACACCGCACTGGCGCGCGGCACCGACGTGGACAAGCCGCGCAACCTGGCCAAGAGCGTGACGGTAGAGTAAACGCGCGCGTCACGTTCTGGATGTGGAGAAGGGGGCCGCGAGGCCCCCTTTTTCATGGGTCTCCGGTCACCGTGTCCGTCGGATGCGCCGCGTCCTGCTCGGCTCCTTTTCTGTCTTGGGCCGGAGGCAGCCACCCATGGGGTGGCTCTACCGGCGGCAGGGGGGCGTGGAACTTTAGTCGTGGGCCGCGGTGGCATTCAGCGACGGTTTTAGTCGCGGTGCCATTCTCGGGTCGTCAGCGGTTTCGACGACGAACTGTCCCAGATTTGCAAACTCCCGGGCCAGGGTGCAGTCGTAGAATCGAGTGACCGAGGACGGGCAGACGCAGGGCGACTGCCTCCCTCCGCAACCAGGCGCACCTCTCGACTTCAGTAACCTGTAACAGGAAACAAGAATGAACGTCCGCGAACTCCTGCAATCCAAGAAAGATGCAATCGTCACCATCGATGTCGAGGACACCATCGGTGCCGCCGCGCACAAGATGAGCGCGCACAAGATCGCAGCGCTGGTGGTGATGAAAGACGATGCCCCGGTGCGGATCATTTCCGAGAAGGACATCGTGCGCAGCCTGGCCGACGATGGCCCGCAGGCCGGTCGCCGGGTGATCGCCAGCCTGCCGTCGGCCGGCCTGGAAGGCATCGCCCCGGACGCAACGCTGAAGCAGGCGATGGCGCTGATGACCTACTCGCGCCACCGGCACCTGATGGTGACCGAAGACGCCAAGCTGGTCGGCATCCTGAGCCTGGGCGACATCGTCAAGAACCTGCTCAGCGAGCTGGAGCTTGAGAAGGCGGTGCTGCAGGACATCTACATGGCGGCGCATTGAGGGGGGCTCATACGAGCGTATAGATTGCGAGCCTTCAGCAGGCCTGGTAAGGCCAGGCCTGCAGGTAATAGCATCGGCATTCAATTCTGCATCGACGTTCCTTGCTTGCCTCACCCCTGTGCGCGTCTGGCCAGCGTGTTGATTCCGATGCGTGCATGCACGATGCTCTTGCTCAAATGAAATGAGCGGGGGACGGGTGAATCGAGGCAGCAACGTGGTCGATGTCGGGGAGGATGTCGCGCTTGAGGTACTTTTTGACCGCTTGCAGCGCCAACCGGAGCTGGTGGCGCAGCCAAAAAGTAGTCGGCTGCCTCTGCACGACATCACCCCCGAGAATTTCGAGAAACTGGTGGTTCGATTGGCGAGTGCGGAGCCGGGAGCCAAGCTGAAGGCGCGTCGTTATGGCAAATCAGGCGCGACCCAGTCGGGCCTCGACGTACAGCGCCTGGATCCGGACTCAAGTCGTTTTGCCTGCTATGAGGCCAAACGGGTAATTGATATCCGGCGTGGCACCCTCACGCGTTGGGTAGAAGGTTTCCTAAGTGGCAAGCATGCTGCCAATGCGTGCAGCTTCTATCTGTGCACCACATACGCCGTTTCTGAAGAAACGAACTTGGCGGATGAGTGGTCGCAGTGCGAAAAGCTCCTGTTGGCCCGCCAGATCCATCCTCATCTTTGGGACCGCGTAGCGCTGGAAGATTTGCTGCGTAACCACTGGCCGATCGTGCTCGAGTTGTACGGCGAAACCGTTGCTAACGGATTCTGCGTACCTGCTGCACGACCGCTGCCGGATCCGCAAGCAAGTATGTTCGCCGCGCGTGAAGAAACGCACTATGGTCAATCGGTAAACCTGTACAACCGCAGCATTGCGTGTTCCATCTATCTCCCCGGCGGAGTAGATCGAAACCTGTCTGCGGCGCTGTCATTTGCACGTGCGGATATTTCCGGGATTTCCATGGCACTGTCGGCCCGGGAGCTGGTTGGATGGTCCCAATGGAGGCACCACGCAGACGCTTCGATGGACCGACCCTATGCGATCGCGCATGGGACCAGAAAGGGCGCGTACCTGCTAATGGGAAGCCGCGTGCGGCTCACCTTGGAGGAAGCAGAAGTGGCCGACCTCGATTGGATCCTCGAATGCGCCTGGCACAAGATTCATAGTGCATGCCAAGCGCAGGTCACCGCATGGCGTTCACTCGGTTTTGAACCCATCGAGCACTACCCGCAGGCCATTGGCCTGCTCTCAATCCGTCCATGGTTCTGGCAACGCATGCTGGACTTTGCCCGCGCACATGATGTCGGGCTGGGCGACGGGCCATGGCATATGTTCGATGCAGCTCCCGGCTGTCTGAAAGTCTATAGCGATAGCGATGATCAGCGTTTTGACCGAGGTTACCACGCCATCCTCTACGCCCATGTGGAGGGGACGATATGGTTGGGTGCGCCGGGTGATGTCGTAGTTGGCTGGCGCCCTGCGGACATCGGTGCGCCCTGCTCGGTTCGTGGTCAGTGGGACGCGCGTTACACCCACGACTGGCTTCTTGAAGAGATGATCCCTGAAGTGCTGCGCTGGATGGGCCACTCCAGCGCCGTCCAGCGGCAGAGTAAGTGGTGGCAGTGGCAGTGGCTGCGGACGCGCACCCGCACCCGCACCCGCACCCGCACCCGCACCCGCACCCGCACCGGCGTTGCATTGCCTTCCGTCGCGGAAATAGCGTGGTCGCGTGCCCGCGTCGAAGTGACATCCTCCGCGCCAGAGGCAAGCAACGAGGCACTGTTCGAGTACGTCCACATGCTTCAATCCCATGCCACATGCCAGCGATCCGATGTTCCCTTGAGTTCGGCCTGCATGCGCAACGTGTTGGACTGTATTGATTGCACGCTTCCATTTGCTAGCCTGCCCACTGAATCGTACCTGCGAGGAAACCTGGGGCTGCAGGGGGAGGAGGACCTGTCGCGGTCTATTCGACGAAAAGCCGCCGACATGGCCTCGATTGTTCACTATCCCGCAATGGACTTTGCCTTGCGTGCGCTCATCGAAGTGTTGCGTTACGCACCGGACCTTCCCGCGAGCAGCCGGGGGCACATTCTTCAACTGCTGAAACCGATACGGGATCGAAGCGATGAAGACATCCTCTGCGGGCTCTTCAGTCGCTGACAACGGCAGACCCTGCCTCGGGAGAGAAGCGTCGCATTGGATCGCCTTCCTCCACCAAACGCCGCAGATCCTCCACCAGCCCCCGATACGCCGCCTCCCGCGCCTCGCCCTCGCCCTGACGCAGTACCCACGCCGGGTGCACCGTGGCGAATGCGCGGGTGCCGTCGTCCAGCGCGTGCCAGCGGCCGCGCTTCTCCATCAGGTTGAAGCCCGCACCGAACACGGCAGTAGCCGCAGTGGCTCCCAGGCACACGATCACCTGTGGGCGCACGTTCTCTATTTCGGCCATCAGCCACGGTTTGCACGCCGTGACGTGGGTCATCTGCGGCTTGCTGTGGATGCGCCGTTTGCCGCGCCGCTCAAACCGGAAGTGCTTCACCGCATTGGTCATGTACAGCGTGCTGCGGTCGATATCCAGTTCGGACAACGCGCGGTTCAACAGCTGCCCGGCCGGCCCCACGAACGGGTGCCCGCTCAGGTCTTCGCTGTCGCCAGGCTGCTCGCCCACCAGCATCACCTTGGCGTTCTGAGGCCCTTCACCGAACACCGTCTGGGTGGCCGGTTCCCATAGTGGACAGCGGCGACAGCCCATGGCCGCCGTGCGCAGCGTATCCAGGTCGTCCCCGTTGGCGGTGGCCGGCGCACGCGGGGTAATCCGGCGGTCGGGAATGCGGCGCTGCGGTGCCTGCACGTCGCGGTCATGCATCTCCTGTACGCGGTCGCCGGCGTCACGCACCAGCATCGGCAGCAGCGTTGCTTCAGGCAGGTGTTTCCAGTATCTGGCGGGCATTTCCTGCCGCATCATGCGCGTGTTGAGCCGGGCCGGGTTGAAGATATTGGCGTAGTAGGTGCGCCACAATTCTTCGCGCGCGTCCTCGCGCGGTGCCTGCTCCTGGCTGCCGCCGGGGCCGAATGACAACGTGCTGCCATCCCATCGCGCGCTGCGCGTCGGGGTCAGGATCGCCCACCGCATGCCGGCGAAGCGACGCGCGAAGAAGGGCGCCACCCGGTCCACGATCTGGTGGTCTGGCTCGAACCAGGCAATGAATGCCTCTTGCTCGCCGGGTACTTCGCGGAAGCGCACGAACGCCTTCATTTTGTGCGCATCGCGGCGCACTGCCTGCGCCAGAGTCATGGCGCGCACCACATCGGGGTCGGCCGGGTTGGTCAGCAGGCGTCGCTCGCCGTGGGTGATCCGCCACAGCATGCGGTACAGCAGCGCCAGCCGCTGCGGTTCGCGGTGGCACAGGCAGGTGGCGGCCAGTTCGAGAAAATCACGGGGTACCGCTGCCTGCGTCGGCGTGGGCGCCACCGGTAGGGGCGCATCCAGTACCGACGGCGCATCCAGCAGCGAGCCGTCGCCGGCATCGAGCCAGTCCAGCTGGGGCGGCGTGACCTGTCGCTGCAACGCGGCCCGCGCCACCGCGCGCCATGCCTCCAGCGACCACGCCGGGTCCACCCGCGCGCTCCAGCGCTGCAGGTCCGTGTGTGCCGGACGGGTCAAAACAATGCGCCCTGCTTCGGTGGCGGCGCCAACCGCGCGCGCAGGGTGACAGGATCATCCAGCTGCTTGCGGGGATGGTGGTCGGCCAGTTGTACGAATGGCAACAGTTTGCTCATCGGCGCGCGCAGCCGGGCCACGTCGGCCACCCGCAGGCGGCCATGCCGGCGCGCCATCAACACGCGCTTGACGTTGCGCACGCCCAAGCCGGGAATGCGCAACAGCAATTCCTTCGGCGCCGTATTGACGTCCACCGGAAAACGCTCGGGGTGTCGGATCGCCCACGCCATTTTCGGATCGATGTCCAGGTCGAGCATGCCGCCCTGGGTGGTGTCGGTAATCTCTTCCACCCCGTAGCCGTAAAAGCGCAGCAGCCAGTCGGCCTGATACAGCCGGTGCTCACGCGCCAGGGGCGGCGCCTGCAGCGGCAGCGCTTTGCTGGCATCGGGGATCGGGCTGAACGCGGAATAATAGACCCGGCGCATGTGGTAATTGCCATACAGATTGTCCGCCGCGCCCAGGATCTGCAGGTCGCTCGCGCCGTCGGCACCGACGATCATCTGTGTGCTTTGTCCGGCCGGTGCAAAGCGCGGCGCTCGCGGTTTCCTGGTGCGCGGGGCCGGATCGGCCAGCGGCAGGGTAGCAGTCGCCTTGCGCGCCTCCTTGGCCTCTTCGATCCGCCAGCTGAGCTCGCCCATCGCGCCCCGGATGGAGGGCATCGACTTTTCCGGGGCGTAACTGGCCAGTCCGTCTTCAGTGGGCAGTTCGATGTTGATCGACAGCCGATCGGCATAACGCCCGGCGGCAGCCAGCAGTTCCGGCGAGGCTTCGGGAATGGTCTTCAGATGGATGTAGCCGGCGAACCGATGTTCCTGGCGCAGCATCCTCGCCACGTCCACCATGCGTTCCATCGTGTAGTCGGCGTTGCGGATGATGCCGCTGGAAAGGAACAGGCCCTCGATGTAATTGCGCTTGTAGAAATCCATGGTCAGCGCGACCACCTCGTCCACGCTGAAGCGCGCCCGCTGCACGTTGCTTGAAACCCGGTTCACGCAGTAGGCGCAGTCGTAGATGCAGAAGTTGGTCAGCAGGATCTTCAGCAACGATACGCACCGCCCATCCGGGGTGTAGCTGTGGCAGATACCCGCGCCCTCGGTGCTGCCGATGCCGCCGGATTTGACCGAGTTCCGCTTTCCCGCGCCGCTGGAGGCGCAGGAGGCATCGTATTTGGCGGCATCGGCGAGGATGGCGAGCTTGCGCAGGGTGTCCATGCGGGCACCCTAAGCAGGGACGATCTCATCCAGTGAGACTGGCTACGGTGCTCCCTGAAGCGTTCATGCCACCGCCTTGCACCGGTCTGTCGGCCTGCGCCGCGCGCCCATTCACGATCTTCACATTCCCGGCTAGACTTCGCCCCGGTGCCGTCGGCACCGGCAGGGACGCAGGTTGGCCAGGGCGGGCACGGCATCGGGAGCACGCTCTCGTGTGCGGCGTTGCGCGGCTGAATCGCCAGCAGCCTTCCGCCGGAACCGCGTCGCCTCTCATCCAATCATCAGGGGGCAGTACGTGAACAAGGTTTCGTTGTTGGGGATGGCTGCGGCCATTGCCCTGTTGTCCGGCTGTGCAAGCGTGCCGATGTCCGACAAGGGCATGGTGGAGATTGCCAAGACCTTCCCGACGCCCGAAGCGGGCACCGCCGGGGTGTATGTGTTCCGCAACAGCTTCGTCGGCAAGGCGCTGAAGAAGGACATCTGGATCGACGGCGAATGCTTGGGCGAAAGCGCCGACAAGGTGTTCTTCTACACCACCGTGCCGGGCGACCGTGAGCACACCTTCTCGACCGAGTCGGAGTTCTCGCCGAACGACCTGAAGGTGCAGACCGAATCGGGCCGCAACTACTTCATCCAGCAGTCGATCCGGATGGGCGTGTTCGTGGGCGGTGCCAAGCTGGACGTGGTGCCCGAGGCCGACGGTCGCCGCCAGGTGGCCGGGTTGAAGATGGCCCGCAAGGGCACGTGTTCGCGCTGATCGGCGCATGATGCTGACCGGGCGGGCGCGCATGGCGTGCCCGCCCCGGGACGGAGCTGCGGGCGCGCCCGTCTACTGCGAGAAGCTCACCTTCACCGCATCGGCGCTGTAGTCGGCCGGGCCGTGGTAGACCACTTCGATATTGTTGCCGTCCGGATCGATCGCGAACGCGGCGTAGTAGCCCGGATGGTATGGGCGTTCGCCGGGGGCGCCGTTGTCCTTGCCACCTGCGCCCAACGCGGCGCGGTGGAATGCCTCGACGGTGGCGCGGTCGCGGGCCTGGAAGGCCAGGTGGTGGCGGCCGGTGAGCTGGCCGGCGGCGGCTTCGCTGCTGGCGGTGGAAATAAACAGCTCGTCGGCCCAGAAATAGGTGTCGCCTTCACCGGCGATGGGGATGCCGATGCTGTCGAACACGGCCTGGTAGAAACGGCGGCTGGCGGCCAGGTCCTTGACCACCAGTTGCAGATGGTCGATCAGGCGACCCCGGTACAGTTCCATGGTTTCCATGCGCACTCCTCGGCTTGGGCAGGTGCGCAGGTATACCACCGGTGCGCTGCGGCGGCATGTCCGCCGCATGCAGTTTGCTGATCCCGTGGTGGGGTGCCGACGCGGCGGCGGTGTGCCGACCAACGGTCGGCACCCACGGGATGCAGCGCTCTCAGGCGATCGGGGTGTTGGAGATGATCTCCACCCAGTAGCCGTCGGGGTCCTTGATGAAGGCCAGGTGCTTCATGCGGCCGTCTTCCAGGCGCTTCTGGTAGGGCACCTGCAGGTCGTCGAAACGCTTGCAGGCGGCCTGGATGTCCGGCACCGATACGCAGATGTGGCCGAAGCCGCGCGGGTCGCTGTTGCCGTCGTGGTAGACCGGGCCGTCCTGGGTTTCGGTGCCGTGGTTGTGGGTCAGCTCCAGCACGCCGGGAATGCCGGCCATCCACACCCGGCGCGCGTCGTCGCCCTCGGGGATCTGGGTGCCGGCCGGCAGCAGGGCCAGGAAGTACAGGCTGAACTGGGCTTCGGCGAAGTCGCGCTGGTCGATCAGGCGGAAGCCGAGCACGCGGGTGTAGAAATCCAGCGAGGCGGCGATGTCCTTCACGCGCAGCATGGTGTGGTTGAACACGAAACCGGTGGTTTCGGCCGGCGGCTGGGCGGCAACGCCGGGCTGGGACTGCAGGGAAGCAACGCTCATTGGGGAAATCCTGTGGCAGCGGGGGGCCGTGGGTTCACGGCCATGGCGCCCATTTTAGCGGGGGGAGTGCAAGGCGACGTAGAATGCTGCGTCTCCTTGCACAGTCCTGGCCATGTCGCAGCGTGAATGGGTGGCTGCCGCCATCCGCAAGATCGAAGCCGATTTCAACCGTTCGGCCGATACCCACCTGATCCCGATGGATCTGCCCGGGCATGCCGGCATCGACCTGTACTTCAAGGACGAGTCCAGCCACCCCACCGGCAGCCTCAAGCATCGCCTGGCGCGCTCGCTGTTCCTGTATGCGCTGACCAACGGCTGGCTGCGTGAGGGACGCCCGGTGATCGAGGCCTCCAGCGGCTCCACGGCGGTGTCCGAGGCGTACTTCGCACGGCTGCTGGGTCTGCCGTTCATCGCAGTGATGCCGGCCACCACCTCACCGGAGAAGATCGCCGCGATCGAGTTCCATGGCGGCCGTTGCCACCTGGTCGAGCGCGCCTGCGATCTCAATGGCGATTCGGAGCGACTGGCCCGCGAAACCGGTGGCCACTTCATGGACCAGTTCACCTACGCCGAGCGGGCCACCGACTGGCGCGCCAACAACAACATTGCCGAGTCCATCTTCAAGCAGATGGCCGAAGAGCCGCACCCGGTGCCGGAATGGATCGTGTGCAGCCCAGGCACCGGCGGTACCGCGGCCACGCTGGGCCGTTACGTCAGCTACCGCCGGCACGACACCCGCATCCTGTGCGCCGACCCGGAAGTGTCGGTGTTCTACGACGGTTACTGCGCGGCTTTGGCTGGGGAGCCGTGGCGCGAGCTGACCTGCAGCGGCGGTTCCCGCGTGGAAGGCATCGGCCGGCCGCGGGTGGAATCCAGCTTCATACCGACCAGCGTCGATGCGATGGTGAAAGTGCCCGATGCCCTGAGCCTGGCCGCGATGCGGCATGTGAGCCGGCAGCTGGGCCGCCGCGTGGGGGGCTCCACCGGCACCAACTTCATCGGCGTGCTGCAGGCGGCGGAGATGATGCGCAAGGCCGGCCGCAGCGGCTCGATCGTGACCATCCTGTGCGACAGCGGCGAGCGCTACGCGCACAGCTACTACAACCCGGACTGGTACCCGCGCCAGGGCATCGACGTGGAGCAGGCCGACGCGCTGATTGCCACGGCGGTTGCGGGGCAGGGCTTGCCGGTACTGCCGTGTGCGTCGCTGGAAGGGTTGTACTGAAGGTAGAGCCGGGCTCGGCCCGTCTGCTCCAGCCTTCACCAGGTAGAGCCGACCGTTGGTCGGCTGCTCTGGCTTTCCGCAGGTAGAGCCGACCGTTGGTCGGCTGCTCTGGCCGTGACGCCGGAAATCAGCCGACCAACGGTCGGCTCTACCTCTGTGCGCGCGGGACGTCAGCCGACCAACGGTCGGCTCTACGCTTGTACGTGCCGGAAGGCAGCCGACCAACGGTCGGCTCTACCCCCTGTGCGCGCGGGACGTCAGCCGACCAACGGTCGGCTCTACGCCTGCACGCGCTGGTAGGCGTCCAGGACGGTGTCGCGCAGGACCGGTGGCAGCGTTTCATACGTTGCCGCCAGGTCGTCGAACTGCAGGGCCAGGTCCACGTCCAGACGCTGGCCGGCCTGCACGGCCAGGATGACCAGCAGCGTGCACAGGACGAATTCGCGCTCATGGCCCGGCGCATACCGCGCGGCGCCGCGTTCGATCACTTCGTAGGGATACCAGAGCTGGTCCTCGTGCAGCCGGCCCTGCTGCGGTCCCACCACCTGCTGCAGCGCCGTGCGGTGGCGCGCCTGTTCGTCGGGGTGGCCCAGCGCGGCAATCCAGTCCAGTTCGGCGTGGCTGGCGGTGCCGATCAGCGCGAACGCCGGCAGGGTGTGGGTGACATCATCCATGATCGCTCCGGACCGCCACGGTGGGGCTTCCAGCCTCGGTCCGGTGCCGTCAGCCGCGCGTGAACATCGGCCTGCCGCACCGGCGCAGGGCTTGTGCCGGGGTGGGGGCGATGCCATATCGTGGGCGAATGCCGCTGTGCGGCCCCGTTGTCTGGAGATGCCTGTGACCCCCACCAACCCCCTGCTCGACTTTTCCGGCCTGCCGCGTTTCGACGCGATCCTGCCCGAGCACATCGGCCCGGCCATCGACGCGTTGCTGGCCGACGCCGAGGCCGCGGTGAAGGCCGCCGAAACCGTCAGCCCGGTCACCTGGGCCAGCTTCGTGGTGCCGCTGGACGATGCCACCGAACGCCTCTGGCGCGCCTGGGGCCAGGTGGGCCACCTGCAGGCCGTGGTCAACACGCCGGCACTGCGCGAGGCCTACAACGCCACCCTGCCCAAGGTGACCCGGTTCGGCAGTGCGCTGGGCCAGAACCTGGCGCTGTTCGAACAGTACCGGCGCCTCGCGGCGGCCCCCGAGGCGGCCGGTTTCGATGAAGCCCAGCGCAAGGTGCTGGACAACGCGCTGCGCGATTTCCGCCTGGGCGGTGCCGAGCTGGACGACGACGCCAAGGCACGCTTCAGTGCGATCAAGGAAGAACTGTCGGCGCTGTCGGCGAAGTTTTCGCAGAACGTGCTGGACGCCACCGACGCGTGGTCGCTGCACGTTGAAGACCGCGCCGAGTTGGACGGCCTGCCCGAGGACGTGATCGCATCCGCACGCGCGGCGGCCGAAAAGGACGGTCTGCCCGGCTGGAAGCTGACCCTGCAGATGCCGTGCTACCTGCCGGTGCTGACCTATGCCACGTATCGCCCGCTGCGCGAAACGCTGTACCGCGCCAACGCGCTGCGTGCGTCCGAATTCGGCGATGCCGCACTGGACAACAGCGCCAACATCGATCGCGTGCTGGCCCTGCGCGCGGAACTGGCCGCGCTGCTCGGCTTTGCCAACTACGCCGCGTATTCCATCGCCACCAAAATGGCCGAGGACGCCAACCAGGTGCTCGGCTTCCTGCGCGACCTGGCCGCGCGCGCCAAGCCGCATGCGCAGCGCGACCGCGCCGAACTGGACGCCTTCGCCCGCGACGAACTCGGCCTGCCCGCGCTGGAAGCGTGGGACCTCGGCTTTGCCAGCGAGAAGCTCAAGCAGGCCCGGTACAGCTATTCCGAGCAGGAGGTGAAGCAGTACTTCACCGAACCGAAGGTGCTGGCCGGCCTGTTCGGCGTGATCGAAAGCCTGTACGGCCTGCAGGTGCAGCCCGACAGCGCGCCGGTGTGGCACCCGGATGTGCGTTTCTTCCGCTTGGTTGATGCCCTGGGCGCGCTGGTCGGCCAGTTCTACCTGGACCTGTACGCGCGCGAGGGCAAGCGTGGCGGCGCGTGGATGGATGACTGCCGCAACCGGCGTGATACCGCGCACGGCGTGCAGACGCCGCTGGTGTACCTGGTGTGCAACTTCGGCAAGGGCGCTGACGGCGCGCCCGCCACCTTCAGCCACAGCGATGTGACCACCCTGTTCCATGAAATGGGCCATGGCCTGCACCAGCTGCTCACCCGCATCGGCGAGCTCGGCGTGGCCGGCATCAATGGCGTGGAATGGGACGCGGTGGAGCTGCCCAGCCAGTTCATGGAGAACTTCTGCTGGGAATGGGCGCGCGTGCAGGCGATGACCGCGCACGTCGACAGCGGCGAGCCGCTGCCGCGCGCGTTGTTCGACCGCATGCTGGCCGCGCGCAACTTCCAGAGCGGCATGTTCACCGTGCGCCAGCTGGAGTTCGCGTTGTTCGACATGCAGCTGCACAGCAGCTTCGACCCGGTGCAGGACACCGTGCTGCAGCTGCTGGAACGCGTGCGCGACGAAGTAGCGGTGAACCGGCCGCCGGCCTGGAACCGCTTCCCGCATCAGTTCAGCCATATCTTCGCCAGTGGGTATGCTGCCGGTTACTACAGTTACAAATGGGCCGAAGTGCTCAGTGCCGACGCCTACGCCGCGTTTGAAGAGGCCCCGGACCAGGTGGCTGACACCGGCAGGCGCTTCCGCGACGAAGTACTGTCGCGTGGTGGCAGCCGCAGTGCCGCGGAAAACTTCGCCGCGTTCCGCGGCCGTGCACCGAACGTGGACGCGCTGCTGCGCCATAACGGCATGGCGTGATCGGGCCCGGTGGCCGTCGTCATCGCACTGCATCTGGCGCGATCCCGGTAGTGCCGGCTGCTGGTCGGCTCCCCGGAATGCATGACGCCGTGTGCCGGCGGCATGGTTCAAAGCCGGCCAGCGGCCGGCACCACCGGGCGTCGTGGTCCTGTGTCGTGCACGCGTACCGATCGACGGTCAGTACTTACCGGGGCAGGAATCGACCGTTGGTCGATTCGCCCCCCCGCCGTCATTCGGCGTAGATCATCTTCCGGGTCATGCCGCCGTCCACCACATGGTCCTGGCCGGTGATGAAGCCGGACAGGTCCGACAGCAGGAACACCGCCAACGCGCCGATGTCCTCCGGCTGGCCCACGCGGCCCACCGGGTGCTGGGCGTGGTCGCGGCGCGACAGCTTCGGTGTGCGTCGCCGCGCCGGGGCCTGCCAGGCGTCGGTGGTGATCCAGCCGGGGCTGATGCAGTTCACCCGCACGGCCGGGCCTTCGCTGATCGCCAGCGCATGGGTGAAGGCCACCAGCCCGCCCTTGGCCGCCGCATAGGCTTCGCTGTCCGCTTCGGACTGACCGGCGCGGGTGGAGGCGATGTTCAGTATGGCCCCGCCGTGCTCGCGCAGGGCCGGCAGCGCGTGCTTGCTGCACAGGAAGGCCCCGTGCAGGCTCGACAACCGGCGCTGCCATTCGGCCAATGGCATCTGCGCCAGCGGGGTGCCATGCGCCGCGGCAATGCCGGCATTGTTGACCAGCCCGTCGATGCGCCCGAAACGCTTCAGCGCGGCGTTCACCAGCGCCTGCACACTGCGCTCGCTGGCTACGTCCGCGCGCTGGAAGGCCGCCCGTTCGGGCAGCGCCCATTCTTTCAGGCAGGCCTTGCCGGCATCGGTATCCAGGTCGGCAATCACCACGCTGCCGCCGGCGCCCAGCACCGCCTGCGCGATGCCGCGGCCCACGCCCTGCGCGCCGCCGGTGACGATCACCACGCGGTCGCGCAGCGGCTGCGTGGCCCAGTCGGTGATCGGCGGCGTCAGTGGCATCGTGCGTTGTCCTTGCGCCCCAGCAGCCGGGTCCAGCCTTCCACGCCCAGCTTGTCCAGCGTCTCGATGTTGCGCTCCACGATCACGTCCGGGTCCGGGAACGCCGCCACCGCACGTTCCACGCTGTCTTCGCGCAGCAGGTGCAGGGTGGGGTAGGGCGAGCGGTTGGTGTAGTTGCTTACATCGTCCGGCGCCACGCCCTCGAACTGGTAGTGCGGGTGGAAGCTGGCCACCTGCAGGATGCCCTGCAGGTCCAGGGCCTCGATCGCCGCGTCGGCGTTGTCGAGGAAATCGTTGTAGTCCAGGAAGTCGGTCAGCACGTACGGGTGCACGATCAGCGTGGTATCGGTCTCCTCCGCCGAGGTGTCGCGCAGTCGCAGCAACTCCTCGGCCAGCTCTTCCACCAGCGCTTCGGGCGTGGTCGCGTCGCTGAGCACGAAACGTACCTGGTTTTTCACGTAGACCGCCTTGGCGAACGGGCACAGGTTCAGCCCGATCACGATCTGCTCCAGCCAAGTCCGGGTTTCGGCGATGAAGTCGGTGCCGTCCGGGGCGCTGTCGTCGGTGAAGGCGTGCTCATTCATGGCGGGCGGTATCGCGGGCTGGGCAGGCGATTGTACGGCGCATGGCCGCACGCACGCGTGGTGGCGGCGTTGTCATGCACACCACTGTCCATTAACTGGACACCGGGCATGCTTGAAATCCCTTTACCGGCAGGGGCTTGCGCGTTTCCCGCGCACGGCCAATAGGCAGTGCGACGCGGCAGGTATCCAATGCCAGGGTGAACCATGTGCAGAAGACGGCCACGCGGCCGCGCTTCGTCCAAAGGAGCCAACAGATGCATGCAACCTCGGAATTTCTCCCCACCGCGCTGTGGTCCGGCAAGCTGTTCGACGGCCAGTGGCAGACCGGCGCCAGCGCGCAGGATGTGATCGAACCGGCCACCGGCACCGCGCTGGGCCAGATCGCGATGACCGACCCGGCCGGCATCGCCGCCGGTGCCAGTACCGCCGCCACCGCTCAGCGCGACTGGGCCGCCGCGCCCTACGAAACCCGCGCCCAGGTGCTGCGCCGCGCTGCGCAGTTGGCCGAGCAGTACAACGATGAGATCGTGGAATGGCTGGTCCGCGAGAGCGGCTCAACCCGGCTCAAGGCCGGCTTCGAGGCCAAGGTGAACACCAAGGCGCTGCATGAAGCCGCGGCGCTGCCGTCGCGCAGCATCGGCGACGTGCTGCCGTCCGAGCCCGGCCGCCTGAACCTGGCCCGCCGTCGCCCGCTGGGCGTTGTCGGCGTGATCGCCCCCTTCAATTTCCCGCTGTACCTGGCCATGCGTGCGGTCGCTCCGGCGCTGGCCCTGGGCAACGCGGTGGTACTCAAGCCCGACCCGCGCACTGCGGTGTGCGGTGGCTTCGTGATTGCACGGCTGTTCGAACTGGCCGGGTTGCCGGCCGGTCTGTTGCACGTGCTGCCCGGTGACGGTGCGGCCGGTGCCGCGCTGACCAGCGACCCCAACATCGCGATGATCCAGTTCACCGGGTCCACCGGTGCTGGGCGCAAGGTGGGTGAAGCGGCCGGCAAGCACCTCAAGAAGGTGTCGCTGGAGCTGGGCGGCAAGAACTCGCTGATCATCCTGGACGACGCCGACATCGACCTGGCCATCGCCAATACCGCGTGGGGCGTGTACCTGCACCAGGGCCAGATCTGCATGGCCACCGGCCGCGTGCTGGTCCAGCGCAGCCTCTACCCGCGCTTCCTGGAAAAGCTGGTGGCCAAGGCGAAGTCGCTGAAGGTCGGCAACCCGGCCACCGGCGATGTGGCGATCGGCCCGCTGATCAATGCCCAGCAGCGCGACCATGCCGCGAAGATCGTGGCCGATGCGCAGGCGGCCGGTGCCACGCTGGCCACAGGCGGCAGCTACCAGGACCTGTTCTTCGAGCCGACCGTGCTCAGTGACGTGGGCCGCGACAACCCGGCCTTCCACGAAGAAATCTTCGCGCCGGTCGCGGTGGTGGTGCCGTTCGACACCGACGACGAGGCCGTGGAGCTGGCCAACGACAGCGAGTACGGCCTGTCGATGGCGATCGTGTCCAGCAACGTGGGCCGCGCGCTGAAGCTGGGCGAACGCCTGCGTACCGGCCTGCTGCACATCAACGACCAGACCGTGAACGATGAAGTGATCAACCCGTTCGGCGGGGTGGGCGCGTCCGGCAACGGCACCAGTATCGGGGGGCCGTCCAACATCGACGAGTTCACCCAGTGGCAGTGGCTGACCGTCAAGGGCGAAGCGCCCGCCTATCCGATCTGAACAAGGAAACGAGCATGACCGCTACAGCAGAACTGCGCGACATCACCGTGGCCGTGGTGCGCGAAAAAGAACAGCCTTTCACCATCGAACCGGCGCGCATCCGCGCCCCGCAGGATGACGAAGTGCTGGTGCGCGTGATCGCCACCGGCCTGTGCCATACCGACCTGATCGTGCGTGACCAGTACTATCCGGTGCCGCTGCCGGCGGTGCTCGGGCATGAGGGTGCCGGCATTGTCGAAGCGCTCGGCCCGGGCGTGAAAGACCTCAAGGTGGGCGACCACGTGGTGCTCACCTACGGCGCCTGCGGCCACTGCAATCCGTGCAGCGGCGGGCATGGCGCCTACTGCAAGGATTTCTTCGGCCTGAACTTCGGTGGCGGTGCGCTGGACGGCAGCACCGCCATCCAGGACCCGGACGGCAACCCGCTGCACGATCATTTCTTCGCGCAGTCTTCGTTCGCCACGTATGCGTTGAGCCGCGAGAACAACGCGATCAAGGTGCCCGACGACGCCCCGATCGAACTGCTGGGTCCGTTGGGCTGCGGTATCCAGACCGGTGCCGGTGCGGTGATCAACTCGCTCAAGGTCACTGCCGGCAGCAGCTTTGCCAGCTTCGGCGCGGGCGCGGTGGGCCTGAGCGCGGTGATGGCCGCGCGTGTGGCGGGTGCCACCACCATCATTGCCATCGATGTGGTGCCGTCGCGCCTGGAACTGGCCAAGGAGCTGGGCGCCACCCATGTCATCAACAGCCGTGACGTTGATGTGGTCGAAGCGGTGCGGGAGATCACCGGGGGAGGGGCCACCTTCGCACTGGAATCCACCGGCCGCCCCGAGGTGCTCGCGCAGGGCATCGAGGCGCTGGGCGGGCGTGGCGTGATCGGCGTGGTGGGCGCGCCGAAGCTGGGCACCAAGGCCGAGTTTGACGTCAACAACCTGCTGCTGGGCGGGCGTAGCATCCGCGGCATCGTCGAAGGCGACAGCGTGCCCAAGGTGTTCATCCCGCAGCTGGTGCAGCTGTACCAGCAGGGCCGCTTCCCGTTCGACAAGCTGGTGAAGTTCTACCCGCTGGACCAGATCAACCAGGCCGCCGAAGACAGCACCCGCGGCATCACGCTCAAGCCGATCCTGACCATCGGGTAGTGCCGGCCGCTGGCCGGCAGCACGATGAAACGCACCGTCGAAGGCCGTTGATGACCCTGTGGTAGTGCCGGCCGCTGGCCGGCAGCACGCTGAAACACACCGTCGCAGGTCGTGTGGCCTGCGACAGTGCAGTCAGTCAGCTTCGCGGGTGTACGCTCCAGATCCGGTTTGGAGGATCCCATGGGCGGCATGCAGCTGGAGCAGCAACAGGCATTGGCAGCGGCGCGCCAGCGTTTCGCCGACGGCGGGGCGCTGGCCGAGTCGTTGCTGGCCCCATCCGTGCAGCGCTCCTGGGAGCGCTCGCGGCTGGCCGGCGTGCAGCCGCGCCAGGAACCGCATTACGCCCCGTTGGCCGCCTCCGGGCCACGCCTGGACGACCCGGCCGACCGCCGGCTGGCGCGCTGCGTGCGCGATGACCTCGACCATCTCTGGGCCGCCTTCGGTGGCCGCCAGTGGACGCTGTTCTGCGTCAATGCCGAGGGCATGATCGTGGCCCAGCGCGAGCATGGTCTGGCCGATGTGCCGGTGTTGCGACCGATCCAGGTGGGCCGGCGGCTGCGCGAGATCGACATCGGCACCACCGCGCCGGCCTGCAGCCTGGCCGACGACGCGCCCGCGCTGGTACGCGGCAACGAGCACTATCTGGACCGTTTCGCCGCGGTGTTCTGCCTGAGCGTGCCGCTGCATGGGCTCGATGGCGAAGTGCTGGGCGCGCTGGACATCACCGGCACCGGCGATCGCGATGCCGAACTGCTGCACGGGTATTTCCGCCAGGCGGCGCTGTCGACCGAAAACCGGCTGATGGTCGAACACCGGCCCTGCCACTTGCTGGCCGTGCAGCACGATGCGCGCTGGCTGCAGTCGCCGTTGCAGGGGTTGCTGGCGGTCGAGGAAGACGGCCGGGTACGTGCGGCCAACCGGGTGGCACGCCGCTTGTTCGGCCTGCCCCGGCGCGGGCCGTTGCCGCTGATTGCACTGGAGGGCCTGTTCGCCGGCGCCAGCGTGCACCAGCGGCGACGGTTGCTGCAGACCGGGCCTGCGCACCGGGTACGTATCGGCGAAGACACGGCGGTGTATGTGCAGTACCTGCGTGGGCCGTTGGCGGCGCGCGCAGGCGTGCGGAGTGAGGCTGCGGCGGGCCAGGCGGGGGCGCCGTCGCTGCGTGCGCTCAACGCGCAGGGCGTGCGCGAGGCGGTGGCCGCGCACCACGGCAATATTGCGGCGGCGGCGCGGCAGCTGGGGATTTCGCGGACGACGTTGTACCGGCACCTACGCGGGTAAGGACGCGGTGTTGCCGGCCAGCGGCCGGCAGTATCCGTGCGCGTTCGGGGTTTGCGTGGTTGCCGGCCAGCGGCCGGCAGTACCGTCCGGCGTTACGTGGGCGACCGGCGTGCGATCAATCGCGGAAGTTGTCGAACTGCAACGGGACCTCGAAGGTCTCCTTCTTCAACAGCGCGATCGCGTCCTGCAGGTCGTCGCGCTTCTTGCCGTTGACGCGCAGCTTGTCGCCGTTGATCTGGCTGTCCACCTTCAACTTGCCTTCCTTCAACTTCGCCGCGATCTGCTTGGCGACCTTCTGTTCAATGCCCTGCTTGACCGTCACCTTCTGGCGTGCACCGGCCAGGTTGGTCTCGACGTCGCCAAACTCCAGGCAGCGCACATCGATGCCGCGCGCGATCAGGCGCGCACGCAGGATGTCGGTCATCTGCTGCAGCTGGAAATCGCTCGGCGCGGACTGGCTGATCACGCTGTCTTCCAGCACGAACTTGGCCTCCACGCCCTTGAAGTCGAAGCGGGTGGACAGCTCGCGGTTGGCCTGGTCGACCGCGTTGGTCAGTTCGTGGGTGTTGACTTCGGAAACGACGTCAAAGGAAGGCATGGGGAAACTCCAACGGGTGAATGCCGTCATTCTAACCACCCCGGCATGGACGGCCCGCCCATCGCGGCGATAATGGGCCATGATCACCCAGAAATCCCCCTCCCGCGCCGTCGCCTGGATGCTGATGGCCGTGGCCTGCTTCTCGCTGATGGACGCCGGCATGAAGCAGCTCGCCAGCAGCTATCCCACCCTGCAGGTGACCTTCCTGCGCGGCGCGGCCTCGCTGCCGTTCGTGCTGGTCTGGGTGCTGGCCACCGCCGGCCCGCGCTCGCTGGTGCCCAAACGCTGGGCCCTGCACCTGCTGCGCGGGGCGCTGGGCATGGCGATGATCGGCTGCTTCGTCTATGCCCTGCGCAGCCTGCCGCTGTCCACCGCCTACACCATCTACTTCGTGGCCCCGCTGCTGATCGCCGCGTTGTCGGTGCCGCTGCTGGGCGAACACGTCGGCCCGCGCCGCTGGATCGCCATCGGCATCGGCCTGATCGGGGTGCTGGTGGTGTTGCGGCCCGGTGTGGGCGGCTTCATCTCGGTGCCGGGCCTGATGGTGCTGTTGGCCGCCACCGCCTATGCCGTGGCCGCCATCACGGTCAGCATGCTCACCCGCACCGATACCCCGCAGTCGATGGTGGTCTGGTTCCTGGTGATCATGGCGGTGGGCGCGGGCCTGCTGGCCCTCCCCGACTGGCAGCCGCTGCAGCTGGGCCACGCCGCGCTGATCGCCGGCATGGGCCTGGCCGGGGCCGGGGGGCAGGTGGCCCTGACCCGCGCGTTCCAGCTGGGCGAGGCCTCGCTGATCGCGCCACTGGAGTACACCGGGCTGGTCTGGGTGATCGGCTGGGACCTGCTGTTCTGGGGCGCGCTGCCGGACCGTTTCACCTGGCTGGGCGCGGCGATCATTGTCGCCTCCGGCCTGTACCTGCTGCACCGGGAGCGGGTCCGCCAGGTTCAGGCGCCCGCGCCGCTGGACCATCCCTGAGCCGGGCAGGGCCGTCGCGGGCCCGATCACGCCGGCTTAGAACCAAACGGAATATCATTCCGCACAGCCATGCGGGCCAGGGCCGCCCTGCGCTGGTAGGCTGCACGCCCCCTCCCGTCGATGCCCGGTTGACCGCGAAGTGATCGAGTTCCAGCGCCTGCACAAATCCTATGCCGTCGGCGGCCGCGCGATCGCCGCGCTGCAGCCGCTGGACCTGACCATCGAGGCCGGCGAGGTATTCGGCATCATCGGCCACTCCGGGGCAGGCAAGTCGACCCTGATCCGCCTGATCAACCGGCTCGAGGAGCCCACCGGCGGCCGCCTGCTGATCGGCGGCGAAGACGTGACCGCGCTCGATGCCGACGGCCTGCGCGCGCTGCGCCGGAAGATTGGCATGATCTTCCAGCACTTCAACCTGCTGTCCTCGCGCACGGTGGCGGCCAACGTCGCCTTCCCGCTGGAGCTGGCCGGCACCCCGCGCGCCGAGATCGACGCGCGCGTGGACGAACTGCTGCATACCGTGGGCCTGGAAGCACACGCGACCAAGTACCCGGCGCAGCTGTCCGGTGGCCAGAAGCAGCGCGTCGGTATCGCCCGCGCCCTGGCCACCCGCCCGCAGATCCTGCTGTGCGACGAGGCCACCAGCGCGCTGGACCCGCAGACCACCGCCTCGGTATTGAAGCTGCTGGGCAGGATCAACCGCGAACTTGGCCTGACCATCGTGCTGATCACCCACGAGATGGACGTGATCCGCCGGGTCTGCGACCGCGTGGCCGTGCTCGATGCCGGCCACCTGGTGGAAACCGGCCCGGTCACCGAGGTGTTCCTGCACCCGCAGCACCCGACCACGCGCCGCTTCGTGAGCGAATCGGAGCAGGTGGACGAGGGCGAACTGCACAAGGATTTCGAGGCGGTCGCCGGGCGCATCGTGCGCCTGACCTTCCTCGGCGCCGACACCTACGAACCGCTGCTGGGCCGCATCGCGCGCGAAACCGGCGTGGACTACAACATTCTGTCCGGCCGTATCGACCGGATCAAGGACACCCCCTACGGCCAGCTGACGGTCTCGCTGGTGGGCGGCGACGTGCAGGCCGCGCAGGCCGGCTTCGTGGCCGCCGGTGTCCACCTTGAGGAGCTGCGTCGATGATCCTGGCTACCGCAGGCGGTTTCTTCCGCCACCTCGACGCGGGCAAGTGGGCCGACATCGGCCAGGCCACGCTGGATACCCTGTTGATGCTCGGTGGCTCGCTGCCGCTGACCCTGCTGATCGGCCTGCCGCTGGGCGTGCTGCTGTTCCTGACCGGCTCGCCGCAGCTGCACCGCAAGCCGGTGCTGTACGGCGCGCTGGCGGTGCTGGTGAACCTGCTGCGGTCGGTGCCTTTCATCATCCTGATGATCGTGCTGATCCCGCTCACCTTGTGGATGATGGGCACCTCCCTGGGCGTGCGGGGTGCGATCGTGCCGCTGGTGATCGGCGCGGCGCCGTTCTACGCGCGGCTGGTGGAAACCGCGCTGCGCGAAGTGGACCGGGGTGTGATCGAAGCCAGCCAGTCGATGGGTGCCACCACCTGGCAGCTGGTCACCCGGGTGTTGCTGCCCGAAGCGCGGCCGGGTCTGATCGCCGGTGCCACGGTCACGGTGATTGCGCTGATCGGCTTCACCGCGATGGGCGGTGCCATCGGTTCCGGCGGCCTGGGCGATTTGGCCTTCCGCGACGGCTACCAGCGCTCGCACACCGACGTGGCCCTGGTCACCGTGGTGCTGCTGCTGGTGCTGGTGCAGATCCTGCAGATGCTGGGCGACTGGCTGGTCTCGCACTACAGCCGGAAATGACCGGTAGGTACCGACCGTTGGTCGGTACACCACGCTTACCGCACGTTCGGCACCTCATACCCCAGCCGGTCCACCTGCTCGGGATGCTGCGGCACGCGCTTGAGCTTGTCGGTGTTGACCCCGTACTCGTCGCGCAGGCGAGTGGCCAGTTCCTTGTAGAGCTCTTTGTCCATGTCCGGCTGGCGCGCGAAGATCCAGGCCATCTCGCGGCCGGGATAGCCCAGCATCGCCCACGAATAGTCCGGCGCTACTTCCAGCACGCGGGTGTGCGTCGGCACGATCTTGTAGAACCAGGTGCGCCAGTTGTGGTTGCCGCTCTCCTCGTCCACCGAGGCGCGCACGGTCAGCTGCTGGAGCGGTTCGGAGAACCCGTTGCGGTATCGATAGGTGATGGACACCTTCTGGTCGCCGCGCAGGCTGAACTCGTTGACGCTGGCCACATGGCCGCGTTCGATCGGGTTGGGCACCCGGCCTATGACATACCAGGTGCCCATGAACTTCTGCAGGTCGATGGGCGCGCCCGTCACTTCGGTGGCCAGCGGTGCCGGGCTCGGCTTGGCCTCGTGGCGGAAGGCGCAGGCGGACAGCAGCGACAGCGTCGACAGCAACAGGACAGCGCGAAGCGGGCGGTTCAGAGACATGCGGCAGAAGGCTCCAGTGGCTGGCACGGGCATGGTGGGTGGGACGGCGGAGAACGTCAATGGTGGCGTTCACGCTTGCCGTGCCGGTTGCGGCAACAGGTCGCAGCCGGTGAGATGGTGGCACGGCAAGGTGACGCATCACTTTCGCACGGAGTCATGTCATGCCCTTGTCGTCGTCGCGTCATTCCCCGCGTTCACAGGCGTCCGCGCCCCCGGCCAGCGCGCCCGATCCGCAGGTACTGCGCGGAGTCCGGCAGGCCGCCCTGGCCGGGCTGGCCTTGGTGCTGGTGTGGCCGGCGGCCCGCGGCAGCAGCGAATGGCTGGGCTGGCTGCCCCTGTGGCTGGTGGGCATGCCGTGGCTGGCCTGGTGGAGCCTGTACCGGTTCCGCCTGCCGAAGGCACTGCTGCGCCGCCGCAGTGGCCGTCGCCGTGGCCCGCAGGCCCGCCGCCGCACCCGCGTTCCGGCCCGGGTCGCGCGCCCTGACCTTCGACACGGGAGCCCCGGCCGGGCGGTGTGATAGCGTCCGGAGCTTATGTCCGCCTGGAGCTGCAATGTCCAAAATCGCTTCCGCCTGCCTGATGGCAGGCCTGATCACCGCCGGTGCGGTAGGTACTGCCATGGCTGCTGAAACCCCCGCCGACCCGTACGCGTGGCTCGAAGATGTGACCGGCGAGAAGTCGCTGGACTGGGTCAAGCAGCAGAACGCCAAGTCGGAAGGCCGCCTGGCCCAGACCCCGGCCTTCAAGCAGATGGAAGCCAGCATCCGCGAGGTGCTCGATTCGGACGCCAAGATTCCCGGCGTGCAGAAGATCGGTGACTACTACTACAACTTCTGGAAGGACAAGCAGCACGAGCGCGGCCTGTGGCGCCGCACCACGCTGGCCGAGTACCGCAAGGCCTCGCCGACCTGGGAAACCGTGCTCGACCTGGATGCCCTGAACAAGGCCGAGGGTGAGAACTGGGTCTGGCACGGCGCTGACTGCCTGCGCCCGGATTATTCGCGTTGCCTGATCGCGCTGTCGCGCGGCGGCGCCGACGCCGATGTCACCCGTGAATTCGACCTGGCCAACAAGACATGGATCAAGGACGGTTTCTTCCGCCCCGAATCCAAGGGCGGGCTGAACTGGATCGACCGCGACACGGTGTTTGTCTACACCGATTTCGGCACCGGCACGATGACCACCTCGGGCTACCCGCGCGTGGCCAAACTGTGGAAGCGCGGCACGCCGATGGCGAGTGCCAGCGTGGTGTACGAAGGCAAGCCCGAAGACATGTACATCGCGGCCATGCACGACGACACACCCGGCTACGAGCGCAACCTGGTCAGCCGCACGTTGGCCTTCTACAACAACGAGGTCTACCTGCGCGCCGACGATGGCACGCTGACCAAGATCGACGCGCCGAACTCGGCCGAGAAGGGTCTGCGCAAGCAGTGGCTGACCCTGGAGCTGCGCGATGCGTGGACGGTGGGCGGCAAGACCTACACCGCCGGTTCGCTGCTGGTCACCAAGCTGGACGACTACCTGGCCGGCAAGCGTGACTTCGAGGTACTGTTCGCGCCCACCGCGACCACCTCGCTGGCCGGCAGCAGCTGGACGAAGAACCACCTGGTGCTCAACGTGCTGGACGACGTGAAGAGCCGCCTGAGCGTACTCACCCCGACCGACAGCGGCTGGAAGAAGAGCGACTTCACCGGCGCGCCGTCGTTCGGCACCGTGGCCGTAGGTGCGGTGGATGCCGATGACAGCGACGCGGTGTGGATGACCGTCACCGATTACCTCACCCCGACCACGCTGGCCATTGCCGAGATCGGCAAGCAGCCGGAAGTGCTCAAGACCATGCCGGCCTTCTTCGATGCCGAGGGCAAGGTGATCGAGCAGCACTTCGCCACCAGCAAGGACGGCACCCGCGTGCCGTACTTCGTGGTGCATGCCAAGGACATGAAGCGGGATGGTTCCAACCCGACCCTGCTGTACGGCTACGGTGGCTTCGAGATCTCGCTGACCCCGAGCTACTCCGGTGGCATGGGCCGCGCCTGGCTGGAGAAGGGCGGCGTGTACGTGGTCGCCAACATCCGTGGCGGTGGCGAGTACGGCCCGCGCTGGCACCAGGCGGCGCTGAAGCAGAACCGCCACAAGGCCTATGAGGATATGGCGGCGGTGGCCCGCGATCTGGTCAGCCGCAAGATCACCTCGGCCAAGCACCTGGGCGTGCAGGGCGGCAGCAACGGTGGCCTGCTCACCGGCAACATGCTCACCCAGTACCCGGAGCTGTTCGGGGCGGTGGTGGTGCAGGTGCCGCTGCTGGACATGAAGCGCTACAGCCACCTGTTGGCCGGCGCATCCTGGATGGCCGAATACGGCAACCCGGACACGGCCGATTGGGAGTTCATCAAGACCTTCTCGCCGTACCACCTGTTTGATGCGAAGAAGACCTACCCGCCGGTGCTGTTCACGACATCCACGCGTGACGATCGGGTGCATCCGGGCCATGCTCGGAAGATGGCTGCGAAGATGATCGACGCCGGCAAGGACGTGACCTACTACGAGAATATCGAAGGCGGGCACGGCGGCGCGGCCAACAATGCGCAGGCCGCGCACATGTCGGCATTGGCCTACAGCTTCCTGTGGGAGCAGTTGCGGTAGAGTCGAGCGTTGCTCGACTGCTGGGATGGCCCATCGGCCCGGTAGCCGCATGAAAATACCGAAGGCATCTTCGGTCCGCCTCCGGGTGGTGGGGCGTCAGGTTGGCTCCACCCCAGTTTCAGCGCCACGCAGCAATGCGTGGCGTTTTTTTTGGTTGTTTCGCCTTCGGCGGGTTTTCAAGGCGGAAGGCAACCGCAACTGCAGATCAACTGCAACGGCGGCGGGTCCGTGCGTCTGCTGGCTGGGGCGGGCACGGGTGGGTTGGCAGGACACGCCGTGAATCCATGCATGGAGGCTCGTGGGCGCCTTGCTCGTTTGTGCAGTCCCGCACAAACGGCAAGACCGGGGTTGGGCGTCCTGCCCAACCCGTCCGGCGCATGCGCCGGACCCATGGCGCCCAACGGTACCGCCAACCCACCCGTGCCCACCCCTGACAGTTCGCTGGTTCGCAACGGACATCGGAAAGCAACGCAGCAAAGCAGCGAAGCAGCCGACCAACGGTCGGCTCTACCGCGTTGCGTTGCTGTTCCATGGGCACCGGCCAACTGTCTGGGGTGGGGGTGTGTGGGTTCACGGGGCCGTTGCGCCGCATGGATGCGGCGCACGAGCCTACACGGACGTACTTGCGGCGTGCCCCGCGAACCCACACACCCCCACCCAGCCCTACCGTCCGCAGTCGAGGCAGCTTTTGAAGCTTCTACCGCCTCACCTCACCCACGTCTCCAGCCCGCGCGCAATCCGAGCCACCGCTTCTTCCAGGCGCGGTACTTCCTGTGTGTAGGCCAGTCGCACGTGCGCGTTGGCGCGGTAGTGTCCGAAATCCAGCCCCGGCGTAAAGGCCACGTGCTGGGTTTCCAGGAAGTGCGCGCAGAACGCCTGCGCGTCATCGGTGAACGCGCTGACGTCGCAGTAGAGGTAGAAGGCGCCTTCGGGCTCCACCTCGATGCGGAAGCCCAGGGCGCGCAGCGCCGGCAGCAGGTAGTCGCGGCGCTCGCGGAAGGCCGCGCGGCGGTGTTCGAAGATGGCCATGCTTTCCGGGGTGAAGCAGGCCAGGGCGGCATGCTGGGCAATGCTGGAGGCGCTGATGTACAGGTTCTGCGCCAGCTTCTCCAGGTCCGGCACCGCCTGTGGTGGGGCGACCAGCCAGCCCAGCCGCCAACCGGTCATGCCGTAGTACTTGGAGAAGCTGTTGAGCACGAAGGCCTCGTCGTCCACCTGCAGCACGCTGGCCGCGTCCATGCCGTAGGTCAGGCCGTGGTAGATCTCATCCACCACCAGGTGGCCCCCGCGCGCCTTCAGCGCCTGCGACAACCCGGCCAGCTGCGGCGCCGAGAGCACCGTGCCGGTCGGGTTGGCTGGCGAGGCCACCAGCGCGCCCACGCTGGCCGCGTTCCAGTGCCGCTCGATCAGCGCGGGGGTGAGCTGGTAGGCCGTCTGCGGACCCACCGGCACCAGTTGCGCGGCGCCTTCGACCAGGCGCAGGAAGTGGCGGTTGCACGGGTAGCCGGGGTCGGCCAACAGCCAGTGCTTGGCCGGGTCGACGAGGAGGCTGCTGGCCAGCAGCAGCGCGCCCGAGCCGCCGGGCGTGACCAGGATGCGCTCGGGATCGATCTGCAGCTGGTAACGCTGCTGGTAAAACCCGGCGATGGCCTCGCGCAGCGCGGGCAGCCCGCGCGCGGCGGTGTAGCGGGTGTGGCCGGCGGCCAGGGCCGCCTGGCCGGCCTGCACGATCGGTGCGGCGGTGGTGAAGTCCGGCTCGCCGATTTCCAGATGGATCACGTCATGCCCGGCCTGCTCCAGCGCCTGCGCGCGGGCCAGCAGCGACATCACGTGGAAGGGTTCGATTTCTTGGCTGCGGCGGCTGTAGCCTGCCGTGGGGGTAGGGGGGCTCATGCTGCCGATGATAGGTGCAGTGACCATCGGCAGGCTTGCCGCTGCCCCAACGCCCGCCCAGACTGGGGCCGACCATGGACGCCATTGCATTCCCCCGAAAGGAGCCTTATCTCGTGAAACCCGCCCTTTGTTTACTGGTTGCCAGCCTGATGACCTCCAACGTGCATGCCGCCCCCGCGCTCACCCCGCCCGACGCCGAGAAGCAGCCGCACACGGTCAAGGCGCCGTTCGGTGCGACCCGCACCGACGACTACTACTGGCTGCGCGACGACAAGCGCGAAAATCCGAAGATGCTGGCCTACCTGAATGCGGAAAACGCCTACACCGACCAGGTGATGGCCCCGCTCAAGCCGCTCGAGGACACCCTGTACAAGGAAATCGTCGCCCGCATCAAGCAGGACGACGCCAGCGTGCCCGCGCGTGATCGCGGCTACTGGTATTACACCCGCTACGAAACCGGCAAGGATTACCCGATCCAGGCGCGCCGCAAGGGCAGCATGGACGCGCCCGAAGAGATCCTGCTGGACATCAACGTGATGGCCGAAGGCAAGAACTTCTTCGATGTCGGCGATGCCGACGTCAGCCAGGACAACCATCTGCTGGCCTGGGCCGAAGACGATGTCGGCCGCCGCCAGTACGTGATCCGCTTCAAGGACCTGCGGACCGGCCAGGTGCTGCCGGACCGCATCGAGAACGTGTCGCCCAACGTGGTCTGGGCCGACGACAACCGCACGCTGTTCTACGTCGAGAACGATCCGGACACCCTGCTCACCGTGCGGGTGAAGAAGCACGTGCTGGGCACCCCGGCCAGCAGCGACGTGCTGGTGTACGAAGAGAAGGACGACAGCTTCTACATGGGCGTCGGCCGCACCCGCGACGACAAGTTCCTCACCATCGAACTGCACAGCACGGTCAGCTCGGAAACCCGCTACGCCCCGGCCGCCAATCCGCAGGCATTCACCCTGCTGGCGCCGCGTGCGCGCGATGTGGAATACGACGCCGACCACTTCAACGGCCGCTGGGTGATCCGCACCAACGATGCGGGCGCGAAGAACTTCAAGATCGTCACCGCGCCCACCGATGCCACCGCGCGCTCGCAGTGGACCGACTGGGTGGCGCACGACGATGCGGTGCTGGTGGAAGGGTTCGAGCTTTTCGACGGCTTCAGTGCGATCGCCGAGCGTTCCAATGGCCTGGAACGTATCCGCCTGCTGTACCCCGATGGCCGCCAGGACTACGTCAAGGCCGACGAGCCGGCCTACTCCATGGGCCTGGCCGCCAACCCCGAGCCGGACAGCCCGTGGCTGCGCTATGCCTACAACTCGCTGACCACCCCGACCACCACCTACGAGCTCAACACCGTCACCGGTGAGCGCCGCCAGCTCAAGCAGCAGCCGGTGCTCGGCTACGACCCGGCCAAGTACACCACCGAGCGGGTCTGGGTGACCGCGCGTGACGGCGCCAGGGTGCCGGTGTCGCTGGTGTACCGCAACGGCTTCAAGAAGGACGGCACCGCGGCGTTGTACCAGTACGCCTACGGCAGCTACGGCATGTCGATGGACCCCGGTTTCAACCAGACCGTGGTGAGCCTGCTCGACCGCGGCGTTGTCTATGCCATCGCGCACATCCGCGGCGGCGAGGAAATGGGCCGTGCGTGGTACGAGGACGGCAAGCTGCTGAAGAAGCAGAACACCTTCAACGACTTCGTCGACGTCACCCGCGAACTGGTGCGGCTGGGGTATGCGTCCAAGGACCGCGTGGCCGCGTCCGGCGGCAGCGCCGGCGGCCTGTTGATGGGCGCGGTGGCCAACCAGGCCCCGCAGGACTACCGGGTGATGGTGGCGCAGGTGCCGTTCGTGGACGTGGTCACCACCATGCTCGACGCCAGCATTCCGCTGACCACCAACGAGTACGACGAGTGGGGCAACCCGGAGCAGCGCGCCTACTACGATTACATGCTCGGCTACTCGCCCTACGACAACGTCAAGAAGCAGGCCTACCCGGCGCTGTTCGTCGGTACCGGGCTGTGGGATTCGCAGGTGCAGTACTGGGAGCCGGCCAAGTGGGTGGCCAAGCTGCGCGATGACAACACCGGTACCCATCCGATCGTGTTCCGCACCAACATGGAGGCCGGGCACGGCGGCAAGTCCGGGCGGTTCCAGCGCTACCACGAGCTGGCCGAATCGTATGCGTTCGTGCTTGACCAGCTGGGCGTGACCGCCGCCCCGTAACACCGGCCCGCAACCCGCACGCCGGACGGCGACCATCGCGGTCGTCGTCCGGCCTCGCTATGCTGGGCACATGACCGTGCCCGAACGCCCCGACGTTGCCGATGCCCCCGCCACGCGGCCGCCGGTGCGGTTCCGCTGGGCATGGTGGCTGCTGGCCTATGCCAGCCTGGCCACCGGCATCGTCGGCATCTTCGTGCCGGGCCTGCCCACCACCGTGTTCATCCTGATCTCGGCCTGGGCCGCCTCGCGCGGCTCGGAGCGCCTGCACACCTGGCTGCTGCAGCATCCGCGTTTTGGCCCCTCCATCCGCAACTGGCAGGCCCACGGCGCGGTCAGCCGCTACGCCAAGTGGATGGCCACCCTGACCATGGCGGTCTGCGCCGGCATCATGCTCTGGTGCGTGCCGATCGCGTGGGTGAAGTGGTTCTCCATCGGCAGCATGGCGGCGGTGGCGATCTGGCTGTGGAGCCGTCCCCTGCCACCCCGGTAGTGCCGGCCGCTGGCCGGCATCCACGCATGCACTGAAGGACGCACGGGCTGCCGGCCGCTGGCCGGCAATCGCATACCCCTGGCATCGTGGTCAGCCGACCCGCAGCCGGCACCCCCATGGCCGTGTTCATCGAATCGATACCCTCGGTCAAAGAGCCCACGGCTATACTCGGGCCATGAGCATCCCCCATCGCAACCGAATCCTGATTCCGTTGGCAGCGGCCTCGCTGCTTCTCCTTGCCGCCTGCGGCAACAAAGGCCCGCTGGTGCTGCCGCAGAAGCCGGTGCCGGTCGAAGAAATCGCCGAGCCGGCTGTCGATGAGACCACGCCGGCTGCCGTGGATGACACCGAGAACCCGCCGGTGGTCCCCGATCCGGTCGACGCGCCGCTGAAGTCCGAAGACGGTAATGACTAAGGCCGCCTCCCCGGCGCTGCGCTTCAGCAAGATGCACGGCGCCGGCAATGATTTCGTCGTCCTGGACCTGCGTGACGGTACACCCGCGCCCACCCCGGCCCTGGCCGCGCGCCTGGCCGACCGCCACACCGGCGTGGGTTGCGACCAGATCCTCACCATCGAACCTCCGCGTGCGGAAGGCTCGGTGGCGTCCTACCGCATCTGGAACGCCGACGGCTCGCAGTCCGAGCAGTGCGGTAACGGCGCCCGCTGCGTGGCCGCCTGGCTGGTGCGCGATGGCGCAGCCGACGGCGACCGCTTCGCCATCGACAGCCCGCTGGCCACCCACACCATCGAACGCCTGGGCAACGACCAGTACGCGGTGGCGATGGGCGTGCCGCGCTTCGAGCCGGCGCAGGTGCCGCTGCTGGGCTTTGCCCGCGCGCGCGATGAATACCTGCTGCCGTTGCAGGGCGACACGGTGCGCTTCGGCGCGGTGTCGATGGGCAACCCGCATGCGGTGATCGAAGTGGGCCTGATCGATGCCGCCCCCGTCGAGCGCCTGGGCAACCTGCTGCAGCAGCACGCCACCTTCCCGCAGTCGGTGAATGTCGGCTTCGTGCAGGTCGTCGATCCCCGCCATGCGCGCCTGCGCGTGTACGAACGCGGCGTGGGCGAAACCCTGGCCTGCGGCAGCGGCGCGTGCGCGGCGGCGGTGGTGATGATGCAGCGTGGCCGGCTGGAGCGCGACGCCACGCTGTCGCTGCCCGGCGGCGAGCTGCGCCTGCGCTGGCCGGCCGACGACGCCCAGGTGGTGATGTCCGGCCCGGCAGCCTTCGTCTTTGAAGGGGAGTGGCACGCATGAACGAGACGGTCGAGAAGATCGGTGCGCACGAGGTCGCCGCCTGGCTGCGGCGGCACCCGGCGTTCCTCAAGCAGTTCCCGGACCTGGCGCTCACGATGGTGGTGCCGCGCGATGACGGCCCGACCGCATCGCTGGCCAGCTACCAGCTGGACGTGCTGCGCGACAAGAACCGCGAGCTGTCGCGACGGCTGGCTGACCTGGCCGCCAACGCGCAGGTCAACGAGCGCCTGGCCGTCCGCACCCACCAGCTGACCCTGGCGCTGATGAAGCAGACCACGGCCGCCGACACGCTGCGGGCCATGGCCGCGTCACTGGAAGAGGACTTCGCCGGCGACAAGGTGCGGCTGGTGATGCTGCAGCCGGTGGCCGGGCTGGAGCAGGCGCCGTGGCTGCAGGTCATCCCGGCCGACAGCCCGCTGCTGGCGTCGTTCCGCGATTGCCTCAAGGACGGCGAGCCGATCTGCGGCCGCCTGCAGGCCGAGAAGAACACCGTGCTGTACGGTGCACTCGCCGACACGGTCCAGTCCAGCGCATTGCTGCCGCTGCCGGGTGTCGGCCTGATCGCCGTGGGCAGCCACGACCCCAACCGCTTCTATCCGGGCATGGGCACGCTGTTCCTGCGCATGATGGGCGAAGCGCTGGCGGTCGGTCTGGCCCGCTTCACCCACGACTGACGCCGACGTGGGCGCTGGCATGGGGGTCGCTGCGGAATTCCTCTCGCACCTGGAGGTGGAGCGGCGCATGTCGGTGCACACCCTGGACGCCTACCGCCGCGACCTGGAGGCCCTGACCGGCTGGGCCAACGATCACGACGCCCGTATCGAGTCGCTCGATGGCGAGCAGTTGCGCCAGTTCATCGCCGCCGAACACCGCCGTGGGCTTTCGCCCACGTCGCTGCAGCGCCGCCTGTCGGCGTGCCGAAGTTTCTATGCGTGGCTGCTCAAGCACCGCCGCATCGAGGCCAGCCCCGCCGCGGGGCTCAAGGCTCCGAAGGCGCCACGCAAGCTGCCGCAGGTGCTCGATGCCGATGAAGCCGTGCAGCTGGTGGAACTGCCCACCGATGGACCGCTGGGCCTGCGCGACCGCGCGCTGCTGGAACTGTTCTATTCCTCCGGTTTACGCCTGAGCGAGCTGTGCGCGCTGATCTGGCGGGACCTGGATTTCGCCACCGGGTTGGTCAACGTGCTGGGCAAGGGCAACCGCGAGCGGCGCGTGCCGTTCGGCTCCCACGCACGCACCGCGCTGGAGGGCTGGCGGGCCGAAGGCGGCGGTGCGGCGACCGCGCCGGTGTTCCCCGGGCGCAAGGGCGGGCCGATCACCCCGCGCGCCATCCAGATCCGCATCCGCCAGCTGGCCCAGCGCCAGGGCCTGTTCAAGCATGTGCACCCGCACATGCTGCGGCACAGTTTTGCCAGCCACATCCTGGAGTCCTCCGGCGACCTGCGCGGCGTGCAGGAGCTGCTCGGGCATGCCGATATCGCCACCACGCAGATCTATACCCATCTGGATTTCCAGCACCTGGCCAAGGTCTACGACGCCGCGCACCCGCGCGCGAAACGGCGCAAGAGCAGCAACGAAAGCTGAATCGATCCGCTGCGGCATCCGGGCGCAGGGCAGGGCGGCTTGAAGCGTCGGGCATAGACCCCACCTCAGTCTTTGTCACCCCGGAGGCTCCATGGACCCCAGTCAGAACCCCAACGTTTTTCATGCCACCACCATCATCTCGGTGCGGCGCAACGGACATGTCGCCGTCGCTGGCGATGGTCAGGTCACGCTCGGCCACACGGTGATGAAGGGCAACGCCCGCAAGGTGCGCCGTCTGGGTCGCGAGGGCCAGGTGCTGGCCGGTTTCGCTGGTGCCGCCGCCGATGCCTTCACCCTGTTCGAGCTGTTCGAGGCCAAGCTGGAAAAGCACGGCCAGCTGCAGCGCGCCGCAGTGGAACTGGCCAAGGATTGGCGCACCGAGCGCCGCCTGGGCAAGCTCGAAGCGCTGCTCGCCGTCGCCGACAAGGACACCTCGCTGATCATCAGTGGCACCGGTGATGTGATCGAGCCGGAAGACGGGATCATCGCGATCGGCTCCGGCGGTTCCTATGCGTTGTCGGCCGCCCGCGCGCTGATGGCCCACACCGAACTGGACGCCCGCACCATCGCCACCGAGTCGATCAACATCGCCGGCGACATCTGCATCTACACCAATCGCAACGTGGTGGTGGAAGAGCTGTAACGCGTAGTGCCGGGCTCTGCCCGGCAACATGACCTTCCCACCGTTACATGGCGTAGCGCCGGGCTCTGCCCGGCACCGTGACCCCATCTGCCGGGCAGAGCCCGGCACTACGCGATTGCCCCCCTCGTTTTCCATGTGAGCACACCCATGCCGCACAAGATCGAAGTCTCTTCCGCCACCATGACCCCGCGCGAGATCGTGCAGGAACTGGACCGGCACATCGTGGGCCAGCACGACGCCAAGCGCGCGGTGGCCATCGCGCTGCGCAACCGCTGGCGCCGCATGCAGCTGCCGGTCGAGCTGCGCAATGAAGTGATGCCCAAGAACATCCTGATGATCGGCCCCACCGGCGTCGGCAAGACCGAGATCGCGCGTCGCCTGGCCACGCTAGCCAACGCGCCGTTCGTCAAGGTAGAAGCCACCCGTTTCACCGAGGTCGGCTATGTGGGCAAGGACGTGGAGCAGATCATCCGCGACCTGGCCGACACGGCGGTGAAGCTGTACCGCGAGCAGGCCAAGGTGCGCGTGCGCACGCAGGCTGAAGAGCGCGCCGAAGACCGCATCCTGGACGCGCTGCTGCCACGCCGCAGCGCCGGCATCGGGTTCGATGCCGAGGCCGCGCGCAACGAGCCGTCGGCGCAGGACAACGAAACCCGCATCAAGTTCCGGCGCATGCTGCGCAACGGCGAGCTGGACGAGCGCGAGATCGAGCTGGAAGTGTCGGCCAACGTGAGCATGGACATCATGACCCCGCCGGGCATGGAGGAAATGGGCCAGCAGTTGCGCCAGATGTTCTCGAGCATGGGCGGGGCGAAGGCGCAGAAGCGCACGCTGAGCATCAAGGCGGCACGGCCGCTGCTGGTGGAGGAAGAGGCGGGCAAGCTGGTCAACGAAGACGACATCCGCAGCGCGGCGATCGAGGCCTGCGAGCAGCACGGGATCGTGTTCATCGACGAGATCGACAAGGTGGCCAAGCGCGGTGACAACGTGGGCGGCGGCGATGTGTCGCGCGAGGGCGTGCAGCGCGACCTGCTGCCGCTGGTGGAAGGCTCGAACGTGTCGACCAAGTACGGCACGATCAAGACCGACCACATTCTGTTCATTGCCTCCGGCGCGTTCCACCTGGCCAAGCCGAGCGATCTGATTCCGGAGTTGCAGGGTCGTTTCCCGATCCGGGTGGAACTGGGCGCGCTGAGCAAGAACGATTTCGTGCGCATCCTGACCGAGCCGAAGGCGGCGCTGACCAAGCAGTACGAAGCGCTGCTGCAGACCGAAGGCGTGTCGATGAAGTTCACCGACGACGCGGTGGACCGTCTCGCGGAGATCGCGTTCCAGGTCAACGAGCGCCAGGAGAACATCGGCGCCCGCCGCCTGCACACGGTGCTGGAGCGCCTGCTGGACACGCTCAGCTATGAGGCCCCGGACCGCGACGGCGAGACCATCAGCATCGACAAGGCGTACGTGGATGCGCACTTGGGCGAGCTGGTGCAGGACCCGGACCTGAGCCGCTACATCCTGTAACGCATCACACCAGTCGGGTGGTAGGGAAGCGGCGGCGCGAAAGCGTCGCCGTTTTTTTTATTTCGATTGAGGTGGATCAAAAGCGTTATATGTGAAGCATGCGCTGGTTGGGCGGGGGCGTGGGAGTTTGCGGGACACGCCGTAAATCCATCCCTGGAGGCTCGTGGGCGCCATCCATGGCGCCCAACGGTCCCGCAAACTCCCACGCCCCCACCCTCGACACATTCCTGTCGTGCACAGAAAAGGCGACAGCTTCAGCTACCTTTTGCCTACGTTTGCCTAAAGCAACTTCTCTTCAACCCAGTCCGGGATCTTCTGCACACACAACGTAGCGGAAGCAAGTCGATTCAGATGAAGAGCGGCTTTCCCATGGCCACCAGCCCACTGTCGAGGGTGGGGCGGTGTGGGTTCGCGGGACCGTTGGGCGCCATGGATGGCGCCCACGAGCCTCCAGGGATGGATTCACGGCGTGTCCCGTGAATCCACACCGCCCCGCCCAGCCCTGGACAAGCGGAATCTGCTCGGCTTCGGCCTTACGCCTTACGCCTTAAGCCTTAAGCCTCAAACCTCATCCTCAGTAGGCAACGCCGTCGGCGCCGCCCCCGGGGTGAACACACCTGGCTTCACGAACGCACTCAGAATCGCGTCCAGCGTCTGCGCGCCGTCGCGTTTGATCTCGAACAGCTCCGGCTCCAGCATCGCGCTGTACAGCACCCCCGTCAGACTCGTGCTCACGATCCGGGCCACCGTGTCCACATCCACCCCCTCGCGCAACTGCCCCAACTCGCGCGCGCGCTGGAAGGCTGCCGCGAAAATGGCCAGCTCCTCCCGCGATGCCTCCAACTGCAGCTCCTGCATCGCCTGGCTCTCCACCGACAGATCGTTGCGCAGCATGATCTCCATCATGTTGCGCAACCGCTCGTCATCGGCCAGCTCCTGGAACGACACCAGCAACGCCGACCGCAGATCCAGCACCGGCGTCGTGCGCCTGGACGACGTCGTCCGCCGCAACCGCTCGATGAACGGAATGCGCTCCCGGTCGATCATCGCCGTCAGCACCTCCGTCTTGTTCTTGAAGTGCCAGTACACCGCCCCGCGCGTATACCCCGCGCGCGCACCGATCATCGCCAGGCTCGTCCCCGCCACCCCGAATTCATGGAAACAGGCCTGGGCCGCGTCGAGGATCCCCGCGCGGGTGGCCTGCGCCTCTTCTTTGGTCTTTCTGGCCATTGCGTTATGCAGTTGCTGGATGAAACCGACCTGAATTGTACCGCTTTACAAACAAACATGCATGTATGTATATTTCCGTCCCACTGATCCTCGGCGAGGACCGCGCGTACCCGCGCCCCTGCCGAAACCGTCAGATTTGCCGTATTTGCCGACCTGTTGGCTGTCATTCGTCGCTTTTAAAGGCGGGGTAGTGCTGCAGGCGACCCTTTTTCGTTTCCTGTGAGCCCCCACCATGTCCCGAACCCCGTACCGTCTTCTCGCGCTGTCCCTCGCGATCGCCTTGACCGTGTCCGCCTGTGGCGGCGGTGAGCAGGAGGGGCCACAAGGCGGCCCGGGCCAGGTCACTGTTGCCACCCTCAAGGGCGAACAGGTCAGCCTTACCCGCGAACTGCCCGGTCGCACCAATGCCTTCCTGGTCGCCGAAGTACGCCCCCAGGTCAGCGGCATCGTCGCCAAGCGCCTGTTCACCGAAGGCGGCCTGGTCACCGCCGGCCAGCCCCTGTACCAGGTGGACGACGCCAGCTACCGCGCCCAGGCCAACAGCGCCCGCGCCCAGCTCGCCCGCGCCGAGGCCACCGCCAACGCCGCGCGCCTGAGCGCCAAGCGCATCACCGAGCTGGCCAAGGTCGACGCGGTCAGCAAGCAGGACCTGGAAAACGCCGTGGCCGCGCAGAAACAGGCTGAAGCCGATGTCGGCGCCGCCAAGGCCGCGCTGGATGCCGCCAACGTCACCCTGGGCTACGCCCGCATTACCGCACCGATCAGCGGCCGCATCGGCAAGTCCTCGGTCACCCAGGGCGCGCTGGTCAGCGCCGGCCAGGCCGACGCGCTCGCCACCGTGCAGCAGCTCGACCCGATCTATGTCGACCTCACCCAGTCGGCCAGCGAACTGCTGCAGATGCGCCGCGAACTGGCCAGCGGCCGCCTGCAGGACAACCAGACCCTGCCGGTCACCATCCTGCTCGACGACGGCACCGAGTTCGCCCACAAGGGCACGCTGGAGTTTTCCGAAGTCAGCGTCGATCCCACCACCGGCAGCTACGCACTGCGGGTCAAGGTCGACAACCCCGACCAGGTGCTGATGCCCGGCATGTACGTGCGCGCCCAGGTCGGCAGCGGCGTGCGCGAAAACGGCCTCCTCGTGCCCATGCAGGGCATCGCCCGCGATCCCAAGGGCGACACCACCGCCATGGTGGTCGGCAAGGACAACAAAGTCGAAGTGCGCCCGGTCAAGGTCAGCCGCGCGGTTGGCAGCAAGTGGCTGGTCGAGGATGGCTTGAAGCCAGGCGACAAGGTCATCGTCGAAGGCCTGCAGAAGATCCAGCCGGGCATGCCCGTGCAGGCCACCGAGATGGGCGCCGCGCCGGCCAAGCCGGCTACGCCGGCAGCACCGGCGGCGCCGGCCGACAAGCAGTAAGCGGAGAATCCAATGGCTCGTTATTTTATTGATCGCCCCATCTTCGCGTGGGTGATTGCGATCATCATCATGCTCGCCGGTGCGCTGGCCGTGGTGAAGCTGCCCGTGTCGATGTACCCCGAAGTGGCCCCGCCCGCGGTCGAAATCAGCGCCACCTACCCGGGTGCGTCGGCCAAGGTGGTGGAAGACTCGGTGACCCAGATCATCGAGCAGAACATGAAGGGCATCGATGGCCTGATCTACTTCTCCTCCAACAGCTCGGCCAATGGCCAGGCCACCATCACCCTTACCTTCGAGAGCGGGACCAACCCGGACATCGCGCAGGTGCAGGTGCAGAACAAGCTGCAGCTGGCCATGCCGCTGCTGCCGCAGGAAGTGCAGCGGCAGGGCATCAACGTGGCCAAGTCGAGCAGCGGCTTCCTGCAGGTGATCGGCTTCGTGTCCAACGACGGCAGCATGGACGCCAACGACATCTCCGACTACGTCGGCTCCAATGTCGTGGACCCGCTCAGCCGCGTGCCGGGCGTGGGCAACATCCAGGTGTTCGGTGGCAAGTACGCCATGCGCATCTGGCTGGACCCCAACAAGCTGCATACCTACAAGCTGTCGGTGGATGAAGTGACCGCGGCGATCACCGCGCAGAACGCGCAGGTCGCCATCGGCCAGCTCGGCGGCGCGCCGTCGGTGAAGGGCCAGCAGCTCAACGCCACCATCAACGCGCAGGACCGCCTGCAGACCCCCGAACAGTTCCGCAACATCCTGGTCCGCGGCGGCACCGACGGCAGCGAGCTGCGCTTGGGCGATGTTGCCCGCGTCGAACTGGGCGCGGAAAGCTATGACTTCGTCACCCGCTACAACGGCAAGCCGTCCACCGGTATCGCCATCACCCTGGCCACCGGCGCCAACGCGCTGGACACCGCCAACGGCGTGCGCGCCGCGCTGGAGGACATGAAGTCCAACTTCCCGGCCGGGCTGGAATCGGTGGTGCCGTATGACACCACCCCGTTCGTGCAGGTCTCGATCAAGGGCGTCATCAAGACCCTGATCGAAGCGATCGTGCTGGTGTTCGTGGTGATGTACCTGTTCCTGCAGAACTTCCGCGCCACCCTGATCCCCACCATCGCGGTACCGGTGGTGCTGCTGGGCACGTTCGGCATCCTGGCCGCGCTGGGCTTCTCGATCAACATGCTGACCATGTTCGCCATGGTGCTGGCGATCGGCCTGCTGGTCGATGACGCCATCGTGGTGGTGGAGAACGTCGAACGCATCATGTCCGAAGAGGGCCTGTCGCCGCTGGAGGCCACCCGCAAGTCGATGGGCCAGATCACCGGCGCGCTGGTGGGTATCGGCCTGGTGCTGTCGGCGGTGTTCGTGCCGATGGCCTTCATGAGCGGTGCCACCGGCGTCATCTACCGGCAGTTCTCGGCGACCATCGTGTCGGCCATGGCGCTGTCGGTGCTGGTGGCCATCGTGCTCACCCCGGCGCTGTGCGCCACCATGCTCAAGCCGCTGAAGAAGGGCGAGCACCACGTGGCGCACAAGGGTTGGTCGGGCCGCTTCTTCGGCGGCTTCAACCGCGGCTTCGACCGCTCCAGCGAAACCTACCAGCGCGGCGTCAAGGGCATCCTGGCCCGGCCGTGGCGCTTCATGTCGATCTTCGCGGTGCTGGCATTGGTGATGGGCCTGCTGTTCATGCGCCTGCCCAGCTCGTTCCTGCCCAACGAAGACCAGGGCATCCTGATGGCACTGGTGCAGACCCCGGTCGGCGCTACCCAGGAACGTACCCTGGAAGCGATGCACCAGCTGGAAGAGCACTTCCTGAAGAATGAAACCGAGGCGGTCGAATCGGTGTTTTCGGTGCAGGGCTTCAGCTTCGCCGGCATGGGACAGAACGCGGGCATGTCCTTCATCAAGCTCAAGGACTGGAAGGAGCGCGACGCCGACCAGGGCGTGGGCCCGATCACCGGCCGTGCGATGGGCGCACTGGGCCAGATCAAGGATGCCTTCATCTTTGCCTTCCCGCCGCCGGCCATGCCGGAGCTGGGCATCGGCTCGGGCTACACCTTCTTCCTGAAGGACACCAGCGGGCAGGGCCACGAAGCACTGCTCAACGCACGCAACCAGCTGTTGGGCGGCGCAGGTGGCAGCAAGCTGCTGGCCAACGTGCGTCCCAACGGCCAGGAAGACACCCCGCAGCTGCGCATCGACGTGGACGTGGAGAAGGCCAATGCGCTGGGCCTGTCGGTGGCCTCGATCAACAACACCCTCGCCACCGCGTGGGGCAGCAGCTACATCGATGACTTCATCGACCGTGGCCGGGTCAAGCGCGTGTATGTGCAGTCCGATGCGGATTTCCGCATGAACCCGGACGACTTCAACGTGTGGTCGGTGAAGAACAGCCAGGGCGAGATGGTGCCGTTCAGTGCCTTCGCCTCCAAGCGCTGGGACTACGGTTCGCCGCGCCTGGAGCGCTACAACGGTGTGTCGGCCATGGAAATCCAGGGCGAACCGGCCCCGGGCGTGGCCTCGGGCGATGCCATGGTGGAAATCGAGCGCCTCGCCAAGGACCTGCCGCCGGGCTTCGAGATCGAATGGACTGCGTTGTCCTACCAGGAACGCCAGGCCGGTTCGCAGACGCCGCTGCTGTACACCCTGTCGCTGCTGATCGTGTTCCTGTGCCTGGCCGCGTTGTATGAAAGCTGGAGCGTGCCGACCTCGGTGCTGCTGGTGGCCCCGCTGGGCATCCTCGGCGCGGTGCTGGCCAACACCATGCGCGGCATGGAACGCGACATCTACTTCCAGGTGGCCATGCTCACCACTGTGGGTCTGACCAGCAAGAACGCGATCCTGATCGTGGAGTTCGCCAAGGAAAACCTGGAAAAGGGCGCTGGCCTGATCGAGGCCACCATGCATGCCGTGCGCGACCGTCTGCGCCCGATCATCATGACCTCGCTGGCCTTCGGCCTGGGCGTGTTGCCGCTGGCGATCGCCTCCGGTGCCGGTTCGGGCGCGCAGCGCGCGATCGGTACCGGCGTGCTCGGCGGCATGGTGGTGGGCACCGTGCTGGGTGTGTTCTTCATCCCGCTGTTCTTCGTGGTGGTGCAGCGCCTGTTCAACCGCAAGCTGCGCGCGGCCGAGGCATCCCCGCAGGCCGGCACGCAACACAACGGCGATACGCCGGAAGGTGGCAATCATGAGTAAGGCATCCTCCCTGCTGGCCCTCGCCGTGGCCGCGGCGCTGTCCGGCTGCGCCACGCTGGTGCCGTCCAGCACCGAGGTCGCCCCGGCGATCCCGGCGCAGTGGCCGGCCAGCACCAGCGGCACGTCCGCGGCCACCGTCGAGGTGGCCGACATCGGCTGGCGCGAGTTCTTCGTCGACCCCCGCCTGCAGGCGGTGATCGCCCAGTCGCTGGACAACAACCGCGACCTCCGCGTGGCCGTGCTCAACGTCGAAAAGGCGCGGGCGCAGTACCGCATCCAGCGCGCCGACCGCGTGCCCGCCCTTGGCGTACAGGGCCAGATGACCCGCACCGGCGGCGATGCCCCGGTGACCGAGCAGTTCAGCGCGAACCTGGGTGTGGTCGAGTTCGAGCTGGACCTGTTCGGCCGCGTCCGCAACCTGAGCCAAGCGGCGTTGCAGCAGTACTTCAGCGAAGCGGCCAACCGCCGCAGCGCGCAGCTCAGCCTGGTGGCCGAAGTGGCCAATGCCTGGCTGACCCTGGGCGCGGACAACGAACAGCTGCGCATCGCCCAGGCCACCCTGGCCAGCTACGAAGACTCGCTGCGGCTGGCCGAGGCGCGCCACCAGCTCGGCGGCGCATCGTCGCTGGAACTCAGCCAGACCCGCACCCTGGTGGAAACCGCGCGCACCGACGTGGCCCGTTTTGCCGGGCAGGTGGCGCAGGACCGCAACGCGCTGGTGCTGCTGGCCGGTGGTCCGGTCGATGACACCCTGTTGCCGGCCACTGAAGTGACCGAGGTCGCGGCGGTGCGGCCGCTGCCGGCCGGCGTGCCCGGCGAGGTGCTGCTGCGCCGTCCCGACGTGATGGCCGCCGAGCACACGCTGCTGTCGGCCAATGCCAACATCGGGGCGGCACGCGCGGCGTTCTTCCCGTCGATCAGCCTGACCGGCAGCATCGGGTCGGCGTCGTCGGAGCTGTCCAACCTGTTCGACAGCGGCACCCGTGCGTGGAGCTTCGTGCCCACGCTGAACCTGCCGATCTTCCAGGGCGGCAAGCTGCGCGCGAACCTGGGCGTGGCCACCGCCAACCGCGATATCGCGCTGGCGCAATACGAGAAGGCCATCCAGTCCGGCTTCCGCGAGGCGGCGGATGCACTGGCCCTCAGCGACAGCCTGGATGCGCAGCTGGCCTCGCAGCAGGCCCTGATGGCGGCGGCCACGCAGGCGCAGACGTTGTCGCAGGCCCGTTATGACGCGGGGCTGGACAGCTTCGTGACCCTGCTGGATGCGCGGCGCACGGCCTATAGCGCGCGCAAGTCGCTGGTCAGCACGCAGCTGGCGCAGCAGTCCAACCAGGTCGCGCTGTACAAGGTGCTGGGTGGCGGCTGGCACGAGCGCGGCTGAGCCGGTAGCCCCGAGGCGTAGAGCCGACCGGTAGATACAGCCGACCGGTAGAGCCGACTGTTAGTCGGCTGCTTTCCGGCGGCGGGCAAGGGCAGCCGACTAACAGTCGGCTCTACCGGGCGTGATTTCTTTCCGGTGGTCGGCAAGGGCAGCCGACTAACAGTCGGCTCTACCGGGCGTGATTTCTTTCCGGTGGTCGGTAAGGGCAGCCGACTAACAGTCGGCTCTACCATTCGGCTCTACCGGTCATCGTCGTGGTCATCAATGCGCTCATGACCGCGGTTCATCCGCCCGGTCATGAGGTTGGTCGTCCTTGCGCCCGTCGCCATGGCAGCGGCGCGCACGTTCCAGCGCATCGCCGGCTTCGCGTGCCATGCGCTCGTATTCGCGGCGGATCTCTTCCAGTCGCTCTTCATCGAGCTCTTCCAGGTCGAGCAGTTCGTTGTTGGCCTCGGCCGTGGCCCGGATCAGCTCATCGAGCTTGATCTGCACCGCCGCCGCGTCGGCGTTCTGGCTGTGCTGGATCAGGAACACCATCAGGAAGGTGATGATGGTGGTCCCGGTGTTGATCACCAGCTGCCACGTATCGTTGAATTTGAAGATGGGGCCGCTGAGTGCCCACAGCACCACGATGGACACGGCGGCAAGGAACGTCCAAGGCGTTCCCGCTGCATAGGCCGCCTTTTTGGCGACCAGGTTGAACACACTTCGAAGGCTCATGCGGCACGGCAGGGTAGCGACGGTACCCCATCATTGGCGCCGCGCCGTGTACGCGCAGTGCAGCGTGCTCAGGCGCGTGCGGCACCCAGGCGTGGGCGCGTGGCCACGTCGTGGCGGCTGGTCAGGTACACATGCTCCCAGCAGGATTCGACGAAAGCGCGGGCCTGTTCTTCGCTCAGGCGCGGCATGATCTGCAGCGCGTACTGGGTCTGGAACGCTTCATCGCGCTGCTCGTCGCTCGCACGCGGCTGGGTGATGAGCGAATCGCAGGCGAACTTGATCCACGGCACGTAGTGGCCGAACGACCCGGTGCCCGTGCCAAGGTTGCCGTCGGCGTGGCGCTGGCGCCAGTACGCCACTTCGGCGTCTACGTCGATCACGGCAGGGATGGAAAGCTGGGCGGAAGACATGGTGGCATCGATATGCAGGGAGGGAGTTTTACAAGAGTGCGTAAAGCGCAGTGCATGCGATGTCATTGTGGCGTCGACTCCGCGTGGCGACCCTGGCTGACATTGTCAGCGCAGCGGTCGCCCAGCAATTGCGCATGATCGACCACGCCCAGCTGCTCGGCCAACGTGGCCAGCTGGTTGCAGACGTCGATGCGCCGATGTGGATGGGCGTGGGTCAGTGCGTCCTGGATGGCCTGGTAGGCGGTCCAGAACGGCGCGGTGTTCTGGTAGGCGGCGTAATGCACCTGCAGTTGTTCCCAGGCAGTGGCCAGCGCGGGATCCATGGCGGCGGTGCGGCGTATTCGGGCATTCATGACGTCTCCTCGACGCTGCTGCCCCCTGTGCATCCACCATAGGCGGTCGCCGTGCACGGTTTGTTAGTGCGGCGTCGTGGCGCGGTGCCGCAGGTGTGGACACTGCGGTGCATGAAGACGCGCATACGCTGCTGGCACAGCGTGTTCACCCGGCGCGCCGGAACTGAAGCGTTCAGAACCGCACGTGCTGCGACCGGGTGCCGCGCACGCTGCAGGCCCAGTGGAAGGGGCCAACCCACGGCGCGACACCCGTCGATTACTCGCCGATGTCTTCGTTCCAGACCTCTGGATGGGCCGAGATGAAGCCGCCCAGCAGATCGATGCAGGCCTGGCTCTGCATGTCGATCACCTTGACCCCGTTCTCGCGCAGCCACTCGATGCCGCCCTGGAAGGTGACCGACTCGCCCACCACCACGGTGCCGATGTTGAACTGGCGCACCAGCCCGCTGCAGTACCAGCACGGGGCCAGCCTGGTGACCATGATGGTGTCCTGGTAGCGGCGCTGGCGGCCGGCCTTGCGGAACGCATCGGTTTCCCCGTGTACCGACGGGTCGCCTTCCTGCACGCGGCGGTTGTGGCCGCAGCCCAGCAGGCGGCCGTCGTTGTGGTACAGGGCAGCGCCGATCGGGATGCCGCCTTCGGCCAGGCCCTGGCGGGCCTCGGCGATGGCGGTTTCAAGCAGGGCGGCGTAGTCGGGGGTGGTGATCATGGGCGGTCCGTAAGCATCTGGACCGCCATGATAGTGGCCGCCAGCGGCTTCGGCACCGGCTGGCGCGGCCCCCCTGCGGCGCCCGGTCGCAGGGGGCGGGTGCCGCAGCGCGCCGAGCGGTGCGATAATCCAGCCATGAGCGAATCCCCCTACAAGACTGGCACCACCCATTTCGGCTTCCGCGATGTCGCAGCCAAGGACAAGCAGAAGCTGGTGGGCGAAGTGTTCACCTCGGTCGCGCGCAGCTACGACCTGATGAACGACCTGATGAGCCTCGGCATCCACCGGGCCTGGAAGCGCTACTACGTGGCCACCGCGCAGGTGAAGCCGGGCGACCGCGTGCTCGACCTGGCTGGCGGCACCGGTGACATCGCCGCGCTGATCAAGGAGCGGGTGGGTGACGAAGGCGAGGTGGTGCTGGGCGACATCAACGCCGGCATGCTGTCGGTGGGACGCGACCGGCTGATGAACCGTGGCCTGGTCAAGGGCCTGGAGTACGTGCAGTGCAACGCCGAGGCGCTGCCGTTCCCGGACGCCAGCTTCGACTTGGTGACCATCGCCTTCGGCCTGCGCAACGTAACCGACAAGGACGCCGGCCTGCGCGAGATGTACCGCGTGCTCAAGGTGGGCGGCCAGGCGCGCGTGCTGGAGTTCTCCGAAGTCACCGCGGACTGGTTCAAGCCGATCTACGACTTCCACTCGTTCAAGATCCTGCCCAAGCTGGGGCAGCTGTTCGCGCGTGACGGCGACAGCTACCAGTACCTGGCCGAGAGCATCCGCAAGCACCCGCCGCAGGAACAGCTCAAGACCATGATGGGCGAGGCGGGCTTTGCGCGCTGCCATTACAAGAACCTGACCGGCGGCATCGTTTCGATCCACTCCGGCTACAAGGTTTGAGACACCGGTCCAGTTCCCGCTGAGGGAGCTGGTCCACACTGCGGGCAGGCTGTCAGAGAGGGCCTGCCATGCGTCTGTACCGCGGCCTGGCCCGCGCGTTTCCCCGGTCGTTCAGCGCCAAGCTGATGACCGTGGTGTTCATCGGCGTGCACGTGCCGCTGCTGGTACTGCTGGGGTGGATGGCGATAAGCGGCCACTACCAGCGCGACACGATGTGGACCGTGGTGGGCGTGGTGCTGGGCGCCACCCTGGTGGGCACCGCGATGGCGATGATGGCGCTGTACCGGCTGATGGCGCCGCTGCGCCAGGCCGCCGATGCGTTGGAGGCCTACTACGACGAACAGCGCCTGCCGCACCTGCCCGACCTCGGCCATGACGAGATCGGGCGGCTGTTGCGCAGCATCAACCGCAACCTGCACGGCGTCGATGCCGGCCTGCGCGACCTGCGCCGCAGCGTGCTGCTCGATCCGCTCACCCAGGCACTCAACCGCCGCGGCTGCGAGCAGGCCCTGGCCGACTCGGCGCGGCTGGCACAGTCGCGGCGGCAGCCGTTGAGCCTGTTCGTGGTGGACCTGGACAACCTGAAGCCGATCAATGACGCGTACGGCCACCTGGCCGGCGATCAGGTGCTGGTCCGGCTGGTGGAGTCGGCGCGGCAGTGGCTGCAGCCCGGCGACTGGATCGGGCGTTGGGGCGGGGATGAGTTCGTGCTGGGCGTGCATGCCAGCCATGCGGTGGCCTGCGTGCGGCTGCGCCACTGGCTGGCGTCGCTGGCCGCCGAGGGCGGTGAGCAGACCCCGCTCAAGGCCAGTGCCGGCGGCGCGGCCTATCGACCGGGCGAAGACCTGCGCGAGGTCTACCGCCGCGCGGACTCGGCGATGTACCGTGCCAAATACGCCGGCGGCGCCCGGCTGCTGTGCGAGCCAGACTGAATGCGCAGCCCGGGGTGCCAGCGCTGTGGGGTAGGGCGGACAGGGGGTAAACTGGTGGTTTCACCCTGATCGGTCCCGATGTCCATGCGATCTCCGTTCCTGCTCATTCCCCTTGCCGTGGCGCTGGCCGCCGGCTGTTCCAAAGAAGCTGCAGCCCCCGCTGCCGCGTCCACTGCCACCGCACCGGCGAGCACTGCCATGAAAGCCGACAGCCGCAGCCACGATGAAAGCTCCTACGCCGAGCCGGACAAGGTCGTGGTCAAGGACGTGGCGCTGGACCTGAAGCTGGATTTTGACGCCAAGCAGATCGGTGGCACCGCCACCTACACCCTGCAGTGGAAGGACAAGGCAGCCAAGCAGCTGGTGCTCGACACCCGCGAGCTGAGCGTGGAGAAGGTCGAGGCGATCGGCGCCGACGGCACGGCATCGCCGCTGCAGTTCGTGCTGGCTCCGGCCGACAAGGTGTTCGGCAGCAAGCTGAGCATCGACGCGCCTGCGCAGCCGGCCAAGGTGCAGATCACCTACCACACCGCCCCGACCGCGTCGGGCCTGCAGTGGCTGGAGCCGTCGATGACCGAGGGCAAGAAGCTGCCCTTCATGTTCAGCCAGTCCCAGGCCATCCACGCCCGTTCGTGGGTGCCGCTGCAGGACACGCCGAGCGTGCGCTTCACCTATACCGCGCATGTCACCTCGCGCCCGGACGTGATGGTGCTGATGAGCGCCGACAACGATCCCAAGGCCGCGCGTGACGGTGATTACACCTTCAAGATGCCGCAGCCGATCCCGTCCTACCTGCTGGCCATCGCCGCCGGCGACCTGGTGTTCGAGCCGATCTCCGGCCGCTCCGGCGTGTGGGCCGAACCGACCATGGTCGGCAAGGCCGCCAAGGAATTCGAAGACACCGAGAAGATGATCGGTGCCGCCGAGAAACTGTACGGCCAGTACCGCTGGGGCCGTTACGACATGCTGGTGCTGCCGCCGTCGTTCCCGTTCGGTGGCATGGAAAACCCGCGCCTGACCTTCGCCACGCCGACCGTGATCGTCGGCGACAAGTCGCTGGTGTCGCTGGTGGCCCATGAACTGGCGCACAGCTGGTCGGGCAACCTGGTGACCAACGCCAGCTGGAAGGACATCTGGCTCAACGAAGGCTTCACGACCTACGTGCAGGGCCGCATCACCGAAGCGCTGTATGGCCAGGAAATGGCCGAGATGGAGCGCGAGATCGACCAGAACGACCTGCTGGCCGAGATCAAGGACAAGAGCCCGGCCGACCAGGCGCTGGCGCTGCCGCCGCTGACCGAGCGTGATCCGGACGATGCGTTGAGCCAGGTGGCCTACGTCAAGGGCGCGTGGTTCCTGCAGTTCCTGGAGCAGCGTTTCGGTCGCGACACCTTCGATCCGTTCCTGCGTGGCTGGTTCGATGACCACGCCTTCCAGAGCGCGAACACCGACCAGTTCGTTGCCTACATGAAGAAGAACCTGCTGACCAAGAAGCCCGGTGCGGTCACCGACGCCGAACTGAAGGCTTGGCTGGACGAGCCGGGCATCCCGGCGTTCGCGACCAAGGCACGCTCGCGCAACTTCTCCATCGTCGACACCGCGCGCATTGCCTGGCAGGGCAGCAACACCCTGCCGAACGTGCAGATCACCGGCGAATGGGGTACCCAGGAGTGGGTGCACTTCATCGACGGCCTGGGCAAGACCCTGCCGCTGGAGAAGCTGGCCGCGCTGGACAAGGCGTACCACTTCACCGGCACCGCCAATGGCGAAATCGCGATGCGCTGGTACCCGCTGGCCATCCGCAGCGGGTACACCGAGGCCAATGAGCCGGCCGCGGCCTTCATCGAGCGCGTGGGCCGTCGCAAGCTGATCCTGCCGATCTACGCCGAACTGGTGAAGACCCCCGAAGGCCTGGCATTCGCCAAGGCGGCCTTCGAGAAGGCCAAGCCGGGTTACCACCCGATCACCACCGCGTCGGTGCAGGACATGCTGGACAAGGCGAGCAGGTAACCTTGGTCGCTGGCCGGCAATCCCGGCCGGTGCGCACCATGCAATGCAATGCCTGAAAAAACGGCGGGGAAACCCGCCGTTTTTTTTATGCGCCGCACCTGCGCAGCGGCGTTCCGTCAGATCGACGTCGCGCTACCGAGGCAGGGTCGCATCCCGATCGACTGCCGTTGCATCGCCCACGTTCGGTATCGGCATGACCATCAACGCAGAGGGCGTTTGCTCCGCCCCGGGTCGTGTCCCCCCGCAGGGTGGACCCGATGAACGCGTTCGATGAAGATGCGGCCGCGCCTGCTCCCCCGTTACAGTAGCCGGGTGACGCCAGTGGGCGCCTTTCCAATCACGGAGCACGCAATGAAACGACTGATCCTGGCCGCCGCCTGTGCCTTCGCGCTGGTGGCCTGCAGCAACCCCGAGGAAGAACGCAGGGCGCAGGAAGCCGCCGCCGCCGCCGCGAAGGCACAGCAGGAACAGAAGGCCGAAGGCGTGGCCAAGGAGTACGAGATGGCCGTGGCGGCGCAGGACTGGGAGCGCGCGCGCATCCATGGCGGCGCGCTGCTGGACCAGTACAAGGACACCGACGTGGCCGCGCGCATCGAGCCTGGCTTTGCCGAGGTCAAGGCCAAGGGTGATGCGGCACGCGACCTGCGCCGCATGCAGGGCTTGTGGCAGTACAACCAGATCCCGGTGGGCGGCAAGGGCAGCCAGGTCTCGGCGCAGATCTTCAGCAAGGAGCGCGTGGACGTGGACGGCAGTGGCGCCAAGCCGGTGCAGCTGGTGTTCCGCGACCACCCCGAATGGAAGCGGCATGCCTACCTGGTGCTGCAGGCCGGCGACTTCCGCTGCCCGCAGTGCAAGGTGCAGGTCAGCGTGGACGGCGGCAAGCCGATCGCGATGGCCGCCTGGCGTCCCAAGACCGACGAGGCGATCGCGATGTTCATCACCGACCAGAAGGCGCTGTGGAAACTGGCGCGCAAGGCCAAGGTGATCAGCATCGAATTCCCGGTCAAGGCCGGCGGCACCCGCACCGCGGTGTTCGAAACCGGCGGGGTGGACGCCAACCGCATGCCGAAGTGGTGGGAATGACGGCGGCGGGCGACCCGGCAGCGGCGTTGCCGCTGTCGGCGATCCGCCACTGGGTGTTCGACATGGACGGCACCCTGACCGTGGCGGTGCACGATTTCGAACGGATCAAGCGCGAACTGGCGTCCCGGTGCAGGACGACATCCTCGTGCACCTGGCCAGCCTGCCCGCCGAGGAGGCAGCCGCCAAACACGCCTGGCTGCTCCGGCACGAGCGCGACCTCGCCGCAGCCTCCCGGCCCGCGCCCGGCGCGGTGGCGCTGGTGCGCGCGCTGCAGGGGGCCGGCTGCCGGCTGGGCATCCTGACCCGCAACGTCCGCAGCCTGGCCCAGGTCACCCTGCAGGCCATCGGGCTGGGCGACGTGTTTGCCGAACAGGACATCATTGGCCGCGACGAGGCCGAGCCGAAGCCCTCCCCGGCCGGGCTGCAGTACTTCCTGCGGCGCTGGCAGGTGGACCCGGCGCAGGTGGTGATGGTGGGCGACTACCGCTTCGACCTGGAATGCGGCCGCGCGGCCGGCACCCGCACGCTGTTGGTCAATGCACCGGACAACCCGTGGCCGGGCCTGGCCTGCTGGCACCTGGACGACTGCCGCGCGGTGCTGGCGCACTGCCAGCGCTAGTGCAGGGCGGGCGGCCGGTGGAAACCGCCGCCCAACGCCGGCAAACGGGCGATCACGTTTCCGGTCGACGCCAGCGTTATTCCCTGTATTGTTCGGAACCGGCCGTGTGTCGGATAGATGACGGACGGGTCTGGCGTGGGGCGGGGCGCGGTTGGGGAACCGCCGCCGCCGACCGGAGCGGCCTGATCCAGGCAGCGATAGGCGTAGAACCGTGGCGGCGGCAGGTGCGCTGCGCTGGCGGGTGTGTGTCGGTTAACACGTGGTCAGGTGTGGCCCGCTGCCAGGGATGGGCACGGGCTGTTCGTCGTTCCCTTTCTGGATTCCTTTCATGCTCCGAGCTGTATGGGTGTCGCTGTACCGGCGTCTGTCTCCGATTGCCGCCTTCTTTCTGTTCGGCCTGGTGGTCCTGTCGGTGTCCCGGCTGGGGCTGGCGCTGTGGCATGCCTCCCGGGTCAGCGCCGCCGACGGCTGGGCCACGGTGTTCCTGCAGGGAATACGGGTGGATGTCTCCACGCTCTGCCTGCTCCATGGCATTCCTGCGGTGCTGGCGCTGCTGCTGCCGGTGGACGGGCGGCTGGGCCGCGCCTGGCGCCACCTGCTGCGCGGCTGGCTGATCGTGGCGAGCGTGCTGCTGGTGTTCATGGAGCTGGCCACGCCCAGCTTCATGGCCGAATACGGGCTGCGCCCGAACCGCCTGTTCCTGGAATACCTGATCTATCCCGAGGAAGTCGGGATGACCCTGCTGCGCGGGCACCTGCTGGCCGTGGTGATCGAGGTGACGGCGGTGATCGTGCTGTTCTGGGTGTTGCTGCGCGGCTCGCGCCGCTGGGTACTGCCTGCGCCGACGGTCCCGGTCGAGGCCGGCTGGCTATGGCGGCTGCCGTTGGCGCTGCTGGTGCTGCTGCTGGCCGCCATGGGCGTGCGCTCGAGCCTGGGGCATCGCCCCCTGAACCCGGCGCTTGTGGCGTTCTCCACTGACCCCACCGTCAACGCGCTGCCGCTGAACTCGCTGTACACCGTCGGCTTTGCCGCGCGGCAGCTGGCAACCCGCAGCGAAACCTCGCGCGTGTATGGCGACATGCCGCTGGCCGAGGTGCTCAGCGAACTGCGCGCCACCAGTGGCCTGCCGGCATCGGCGTACGTGTCCGATGACCTGCCGAGCCTGGCCGTGCGGCCGCCGGTGCACGCGGGCACGCCGCGCAACCTGGTGATCGTGCTGGAAGAAAGCCTGGGGGCGCAGTTCATCGGCAGCCTGGGGGGACGGCCGCTGTCGCCCAACTACGACCGCTTGAGCACGCAGGGCTGGGCGTTCGAGCGGCTGTATGCGACCGGCACGCGCTCGGTGCGCGGGATCGAGGCGGTGCTGACCGGCTTCCCGCCCACCCCGGCCGAATCGGTGGTCAAGCTGCCCGCCTCCCGCGAGCGCTTCTTCACCCTGGCCGACGTGCTGGGCCGGCATGGCTACGACACCGGCTTCTACTACGGCGGCGAAAGCCATTTCGACAACATGCGCGAGTTCTTCCTCGCCAACGGCTTCACCCGCATCGTGGACCGCAAGGACTACCGCACGCCGGCGTTCGTCGGGTCGTGGGGGGCGTCGGACGAGGACCTGTTCGTCCGTGCCGACCAGCAGTTCCGCGAGTTGAATGCGCAGGGCAAGCCATTCTTCGGGCTGGTGTTCACCTCCAGCAACCACGATCCGTTCGAGTTCCCCGACGGCCGCATCGACCTGTACGAGCAGCCCAAGCAGACCCGCGACAATGCCGCCAAGTACGCCGACTACGCGCTGGGCGAATTCTTCCGCAAGGCGATGGCATCACCGTACTGGGAAAATACCGTGTTCCTGGTCGTGGCAGACCATGATTCGCGGGTGTTCGGCAAGGACATGGTGCCCATCGGCAACTTCCATATCCCCGGGTTGATCCTGGGCGGTGGCATCGCGCCCCGCCGGGACGCCCGCATCGTCAGCCAGATCGATCTGCCGCCGACGCTGTTGTCGCTGCTGGGCATTGCCGATCCCACGCCGCTGGTGGGGCAGGACCTGACCGACGCGCGCCGGCTGCAGCCTGGGCGCGCGCTGATGCAGTACGACCGCAACCTGGCGTGGATGGAGGGCAACGACGTGGCCATCCTGCAGCCGGACAAACCGGCACAGGGCTACCGCTACGACCCGGCCAGCGACCAGCTGCACCCGCAGCCGCTGAACCCGGCGCTGGCACGGCGCGCCCACGCCTATGCCATGTGGGGCACGCTGGCCTACGAAAAAGAGCTGTACCGGTTGCCGGAGAAGGCCAAGCCGACGCTTACGTCCACGCCTAGGCCCAAGCCTTGAGTCCGAGCCCGGAGTCCTGAGGCGGGCAGCGGGGCGGGGAGCCTGGGGATTGCTGCGCCGGAGCGGGCGCAGCTGCGCGTCCTGGTTTGGGCGTGATGCGCGCGTCCGGGGCCGCTTGGCAGCCGGCAGGCCCTCTCGCAAATGTCCCCGGCCGACGCCTGCGGCCACGACCTGATGCAGCGGTAGGTCACCACCGTTGGTGGTGACGCTGATCCACGGCGGTGTCTGATCGCAGCGCGATCAAACGTTCAGCGCGTAACCGAACTGCTGCTTGAACTGCTCGTTGAACTCTTCAAACGTGAAGCGCTGGTTCTGCGTGCCCGGGTGTTCCACCTTCAGCGCGCCCATCAGGTTGCCCATGCGACCGATGGTGAGCCAGTCGAAGCCCTTCTCGATGCCGTAGATCAGGCCGGCGCGGAACGCGTCGCCGCAGCCGGTCGGGTCCACCACGCGACGCTCGTGCGCCGGCGGGATGTCATAGGTCTTTTCCGGGGTGTGGATCACCGCGCCCTTCGGGCCACGGGTGGTGATGTAGGCCTTGACCCGGCTCACGATGGCCTTTTCGTCCCAGCCGGTGCGCTCCTGCAGCAGGTTGGACTCGTAGTCGTTGACCACCACGTAGTCGGCCTGCTCGATGAAGGTGCGCAGTTCCGGGCCGTTGAACAGCGGCATGGCCTGGCCCGGGTCGAAGATGAACGGCACGCCGCCCTCGAAGAACTCCTGCGAGTTCTGGATCATGCCCTCGCGCCCGTCCGGGCCGACCAGGCCCAGGGTCACGCCCGGCACGTCCTTCACGTGGTTCTCGTAGGACCGCATCATCGCGCCCGGGTGGAAGGCGGTGATCTGGTTGTTGTCGTGGTCGGTGGTGATGAACGCCTGGGGCGTGAACAGCTCGTCGATCACCTTGACCCGGGCCAGGTCGATGCCCAGGCCCTGGAAGTACTCGCGGTAGGGGCCGAAGTCCGAGCCCACGGTGCCCATCGGGATCGGGTCGCCGCCCAGCAGGTGCAGGTTGTAGGCGATGTTGCCTGCGCAACCGCCGAATTCACGTCGCATGCGCGGCACCAGGAACGACACGTTCAGGATGTGCACCTTGTCCGGCAGGATGTGATTCTTGAACTGGTCCGGGAACACCATGATGGTGTCGAAGGCAAGAGAACCACAGATCAAAGCGGACATCGATTAAGGCCTATGCGGGAAGGAGTTTGAGGCCCGCCAGGCGGGCAACGAAACGGCGCCTCGAGGCGCCCTGCGGCGCAAAGGTTAACGGGTGAGGCGGCTTTGGGCCAGAACCGGTGCTGTCCGACCCTGGCCAAATTCGGCTGAATGGCCGTGAAGGCTGGCTTTGCACCAGATTTGTCCTTGCTCGCGCACAGGGGGATTGCTAGGCTTGTCGACCTCGAATTCTGCCCATTTTTTCGCCATCCCGCGTTGGGCGCGACACCCCTCAGGATCAACTCCCAGATGTTCAAGAAACTGCGCGGCATGTTCTCCAATGACCTGTCCATCGACCTGGGCACGGCCAACACCCTCATCTATGTGCGTGGGCAGGGAATCGTGCTGAACGAGCCGTCCGTGGTCGCCGTGCGCCAGGACCGTGCCATCGGTGGTACCCGTTCCGTGGCTGCCGTAGGCGCCGAAGCCAAGCAGATGCTGGGCCGTACCCCGGGCCATATCACCACCATCCGCCCGATGAAGGACGGCGTCATCGCCGATTTCACCTACACCGAGGCGATGCTCAAGCACTTCATCAAGAAGGTGCACAAGTCGCGCTTCCTGCGCCCAAGCCCGCGCGTGCTGGTCTGCGTGCCGGCCGGCTCGACCCAGGTCGAGCGCCGCGCCATCAAGGAATCGGCCGAGGAGGCCGGTGCGCGTGACGTGTTCCTGATTGAAGAACCCATGGCCGCGGCGATCGGCGCCGGGATGCCGGTGACTGAAGCCCGTGGCTCGATGGTCATCGACATCGGCGGCGGCACCACCGAAGTGGCCGTGATCTCGCTGAACGGCATCGTCTATTCGGCCTCGGTACGCATCGGCGGCGACCGCTTCGACGAGTCCATCACCAACTACGTGCGCCGCAACCACGGCATGCTGATCGGTGAAGCCACCGCCGAGCGCATCAAGGTGGAGCTGGGCTGCGCCTACCCGCAGGCGGAAGTGATCGAGATGGAAATCTCCGGCCGCAACCTCGCCGAGGGCGTGCCGAAGATGATCAAGATCAACTCCAACGAAGTGCTGGAAGCCCTGCACGAGCCGCTGTCGGGCATCGTCAGCGCGGTCAAGCTGGCGCTGGAACAGACCCCGCCGGAACTGTGTGCCGACGTCGCCGAGCGCGGCATCGTGCTCACCGGCGGTGGCGCGCTGCTGCGCGACCTGGACCGCCTGATCTCCGAAGAAACCGGCCTGCACGTGCAGGTGGCCGATGACCCGCTGACCTGCGTGGCCCGCGGCGGTGGGCGTGCGCTGGAGCTGGTGGACATGCACGGCAACGAGTTCTTTGCGCCGGAGTAAGCCGTACCGGCTGTGCTCCCTGCACGCGCCCCTGCGGCGTGATGCCCGCTGCGTGCCTGCCACGCCGGGTATCGCAACGCCGGGGCGTTGTCGCATCCTTCTTTCGTTTTCCTCCAGTCGAAGCCAGTCGTGCCGCCCTACGCCGGTCCCCCCGTAGCCTCCCGCCAGGGCGACGCCGCCAGTCCACTGCGGCTGCTCGCTTACCTGGCCCTGGCCATCACCCTGATCGTGCTCGATGACCAGGCCGGCTGGCTGGCGCGCCTGCGCGCGCAGGCCAACGTGCTGGTGCAGCCGGTGTGGGCGCTGGCCGGGCTGCCCGGCAAGCTGGGCACCCAGGTCAAGGACAATGCCGCCAGCCATGGCCAGCTGGTGGAAGAGAACCGCGCGCTGCGCAACAAGCTGCTGATCGCCAACGCTCGCCTGACCCGGCTGCAGACCGCCGCGCTGGACAACGCGCAGCTGCGCGAGCTGCTCAACGTGGCCGAGCGCAGCGGGCTGGACGTGCAGCTGGCGCCGATCCTGGACATCGACCTGGATCCGGTCCGGCAGCGCCTGGTGCTGGCCGCCGGCAGTCGCGACGGCGTGCACCTTGGCCAGGCCGTGATCGATGCCGGTGGCCTGATGGGCCAGGTGATCGCCACCACCGGCAGCAATGCCACGGTGCTGCTGCTCACCGACCCGGACCACGCGGTACCGGTGACCGTGGCCCGCAACGGCGTGCGCCTGATCGTGTACGGCCGGGGCGACACCCTGGAGCTGCGCGACATTCCGCTCAGCGCGGGCGTGGAAGTGGGCGATGAGATCGTCACCTCCGGCCTGGGCGGGCGTTTCCCGGCCGGGTTCCCGGTGGGGAAGATCACCGCGCTGCGCCCCGATGATACCCACGCCTTCCTGGTCGGCGAACTGAAGCCCGCCGCCCAGCTCGACCGCGGCCGCGACGTCCTGCTGCTGCGCCCCGGCGCGGCGATTCGTGTGCCTGCGACGCACGAATTGCCTCAGCCAGATCCGTCTGAGACGAATCAGGCTGCCGGGGGGGCATCCCCCCTTAACCCCGCGCCGTCGGCGCGCCCCCTTGAACAACAAGGGGGCTCTGCCCCAGCCGACGCTGCCGTAGTGCCGGGCTCTGCCCGGCAGCCGCAACCGGTAGTGCCGGGCTCTGCCCGGCAGCCGCAACCGGTAGTGCCGGGCTCTGCCCGGCAGCCGCAACCGGTAGTGCCGGGCTCTGCCCGGCAGCCGCAACCGGTAGTGCCGGGCTCTGCCCGGCAGCCGCAGCCGGTAGCGCCGGGCTCCGCCCGGCAAGCCCCGCCCGTGGAGAATCGCGAATGAGCCGCCTGCGCGACAAACCGTGGGTGCTGCCGCTCAGCGTGGTGCTGGCGCTGCTGCTCGGCCTGCTGCCGCTGCCGGCGCTGCTGCAGCCGCTGCGGCCGTACTGGCTGGCGCTGGTGCTGGCCTACTGGGTGATCGAGGCCCCGGACCGGGTCGGGCTGGGCATCGCGTTCGCCAGCGGCGTGGTCGCCGACCTGCTGTACGGCGGGGTGCTGGGCGAACAGGCGCTGCGCCTGGTCATGCTCACCTTCATCCTGCAGCGCTTCCGCGCGCGCATCCGCTTCTTCCCGATGTCCCAGCAGATGCTCGCCATTGGCGGCTTGCTGTTCAACGACCGCATCGTCAGTTCGGTGGTGCACATCGTGGTGGGCGAACCGACCCTGCCGTGGTCGTACTGGTGGGCCCCGCTGCTGGGCATGGGCCTGTGGCCGCTGCTGTTCATCCTGCTCGACGCGGTCCGCTTCGGGCGTCGCGGGCGCTGACATGTACGTGCGCCGCCAGGCCAAGAATCCCCACGCCGAGGGCGAACAGTTCCGGCGTCGCGCCGCGCTGGGCTTCCTGGGCGTGCTGGTCTGCCTGCTGGGCTTGGGCGGCTGGTACTTCAAGCTGCAGGTGCTGGACCATGACATCTACGCCACGCGCTCGGAAGCCAACCGGATCAAGCCACGTCCGGTGGTGCCCGGCCGCGGCATGATCTACGACCGCAACGGGCGCCTGCTCGCCGAGAACGTGCCTGCGTTCCGGCTGGACATCACCCCGGACAAGGTCAAGGACATGGACGCCACCCTGGCCGGGCTGGCCAAGATCCTCGCGCTGAGTCCGGAGGACATCGAAACCTTCAACAAGTCGCGCAAGGCGCGCCGCAAGTTCCTGCCGGTCACGCTCAAGCTGCGGGTCACCGATGAGGAAATGGCGCGCTTCGCGGTGGACCGCTGGCGCTATCCCGGCGTGGAGCTGGAGCCCTACCTGACCCGTCGCTATCCCTATGGCGACCTGTTCGCGCACATCATCGGCTACGTGGGCCGGGTGGACGACAAGGACCTGGAGGTCCTGGGCGAGGGCAATGCCGCGCTGACCCATATCGGCAAGTCCGGCCTGGAGCGGTATTACGAGTCGCAGCTGCGCGGCAAGGTCGGCTATGAGCAGGTCGAGACCAACGTGCAGGGCCGCGCCATCCGCACCATCGGCCGGGTGGCCGCCCAATCCGGCAGCGACCTGCGGCTGTCCATCGACGCCGACCTGCAACGGGCGATGGTGGCCGCGTTCGGCGAGTTCGAAGGCGCGGCCGTGGCGATGGACCCGCGCACCGGCGAAGTGCTGGCGATGGTCAGCCTGCCGTCGTATGACCCGAACCTGTTCGTCAACGGCATCTCGCATGCCGATTTCCAGGCCCTCAACAGCAACCCGTCGCGGCCGCAGTTCAACCGGCTGGTGCTGGGCGGCGTGGCCCCTGGTTCGACGATCAAGCCGCTGATCGGCCTGGCCGGCCTGGACAGCGGCACGCGCAAGCCGGAAGACAAGATCCTGTCCACCGGCATGTTCTACCTGCCGGGCACCTCGCGCGGCTGGGGCGATGCCAACCGCGGCGGCCACGGCTGGACCGACCTGCGCAAGTCGATCACCCAGTCGGTGAACACGTATTACTACAAGCTGGCGCTGGACATGGGCATCGAGCGCTTCGACCAGTACATGGGCTACTACGGGTTCGGCGCGCCCACGGGCATCGATCTCACCGGCGAGATCGGCGGCATCCTGCCCTCGCCCCAGCACAAGTACAAAACGCGCAAGGAACGCTGGTACCCCGGCGACACGGTCAACGTGAGCATCGGCCAGGGCGACTGGAAAGTGACCCCGCTGCAGCTGGTGCATGGCGTGAGCGGCATCGGCAACGGCCAGCTGCGCACGCCACACCTGGTGATGCAGCAGCGTGCCGGCTTCGACGCCGACTGGACCGCGATGCCGGCCGGCGAGACCAAGCCGGTCAGTCCCAGCCCCGGCAACCTGCAGGCGGTGCGCGAAGGCATGATGGGGACGATGCGCCCGGGCGGCAGTGGCGCGCGCGCCGCGGCCGGCGCGCCGTACACCATTGCCGGCAAGACCGGTACGGCACAGGTGATCAGCCGCCGCGGTACCGCCGCAGTGAACCCCAAGAGCCTGCCCATGCACCTGCGCCACCGTTCGCTGTTCGTCGGCTTCGCGCCGGCCGAGAACCCGGTGATCGCCGTGGCGATCGCGGTCGAGGGCGGCGGTTACGGTGGCTCGGCGGCCGCGCCGATCGCGCGCAAGCTGTTCGATGCGTGGCTGCTGGGCAAGATGCCCGACGGGCTGGAGCCGCTGGACAGCGAGCGCGGCACGACGGCGATCGGCATCACCGGCTTCGAGAGCAGCGACAACAGCGCGCGTGCGGCCGGCGATGCGGCGGCGGCGGCGCTGGAGTCGCTGCCGGTCCAGGTCGGCCTGCCGGTAGCCCCGGTGCCATCGCCGGTGCCCGGCACACCGGTGCCTGCCGCCACGGCCCCGCCTACTGCGCCGGAGCGCTCACGATGAAGGTGTTCCTGCGTTGGGCGACCGACATGGTCGTGCGTTTCAGCAGTTCGCTGGACTGGGTGCTGTGCCTGGCGCTGGGGGCGCTGATGCTGATCGGGCTGGCGGTGCTGAAGAGCGCCGGCGGCGACGGGCTGGTGTTCGCCCAGGGCGCGCGTTTCGTGGTCGGGCTGGGGGCGATGTGGGCCATCTCGCGTGCTTCGATCCTGCGCATCCGCTCGGCCACGCCGCTGATCTATGCGATTTCGATGATCCCGCTGCTGGCGGTGTTCGTGCTGGGCACGGGCAAGTACGGGCGGCAGTGGCTGGATCTGAAGCTGTTTTACCTGCAGCCGGCCGAGCTGTTGAAGGTGAGCCTGCCGATGATGGTGGCCTGGTACCTGCACAAGATGCCGCTGCCGCCGCGTTTTTCCACGGTGATGGTGAGTGCGGTGATCATCGGGGTGCCGACCGGGCTGGTGATGCTGCAGCCGGACTTCGGGACCGGGGTGCTGATCGCGGCGAGCGGTGCGTTCGTGCTGCTGCTGGGCGGCCTGCCGTGGTGGTGGGTAGGGGTGGCGGTGGGCGGTGTGGCGGCAGCGGCGCCGGTGGCGTGGATCTGGCTGCTGCGTCCCTACCAGAAGGACCGGATCATGATGTTCCTGGACCCGGAGATGGACGCGCTGGGCGCGGGCTGGAACATCATCCAGTCCAAGATCGCGATCGGGTCGGGCGGGTTCGACGGGAAGGGCTGGGGCCAGGGGTCGCAGTCGCACCTGAACTTCATTCCCGAGCAGACGACGGACTTTGCGTTCTCGGTGCTGAGCGAGGAATTTGGCTGGATCGGCGTGGCCACGGTGCTGGTGCTGTATCTGGTGGTGATCGGGCGTTGCCTGTGGATCGCGTCGCAGTCGCGGGATTCGTATTCGCGCTTGTTGGCGGGCGCGACGGGATTGGCCTTCTTCGTCTACGTGCTGGTGAACGGCGGCATGATTTCCGGGCTGCTGCCGGTGGTGGGCGTGCCGATGCCGCTGATCAGCTACGGCGGCACGTCGGCGGTGTCGCTGCTGGCCGGCTTCGGGCTGGTGATGGCCGCACGCAGCCACCAGCCGGTGCACGGCGGCTACGGCTAGCCCGTAGCGCCGGGCTCTGCCCGGCTGCTCTTCTGTATTCGGCGACAACATGACCCACCGCACGCCAGCCGTAGGTTGGGCGTGACTCAGGTTGCCCAACGGACTGCATGCTAGGGTCGTCCGCTTGCGCCGGGCCGCTCGGGTCCGCTTTTTGTTGCCGTGTCGCCGTTTGCTGTGCGTCGCGCATTTCCAGGAGTCGCCCCTATGGTCGAACACCTGCAGCGCGTACGCGCCGCGTTTCATTTTTTCCTGCATTCGCTGGATCTTCCGCTGCTGGTCGCGTTGTGCCTGTTGATGCTGGCCAGCCTGGCGGTGTTGCACAGCGTGGAAGGGCCGGTGCAGGCGCAGGCCATGCGTTTTGCGGCGGGGCTGGCGGCGATGTGGGGGTTGTCGCGGCTGCCGGTGCTGCAATTGCGTGCGTGGTCGCCCTGGATCTATGCGGTGTCGCTGCTGCCGCTGCTGGCGGTGTATGTGGTGGGTACGGGGAAATACGGGCAGCGCTGGTTGAACCTGGGGGCGTTCTACCTGCAGCCGTCGGAACTGCTCAAGCTCAGTCTGCCGATGATGATGGCCTGGTATCTGCACCGGCAGACGCTACCGCCGCGGCCGAAGGTGGTGCTGGTGGCCGCGCTGTTGATCGGAGTGCCGGCGGTGTTGATCCTGCTGCAACCGAACCTGGGCACGGCCACGCTGGTGACGGCCAGTGGGATGTTCGCGCTGCTGTTGGCGGGTCTGCACTGGGGCTGGGTGGCGCTGGCGCTGGGCGGGGTGTCGGTTGCAGCACCGCTGGCGTGGTTCGGGCTGCTGCGGCAGTACCAGAAGGACCGTGTGCTGACGTTCCTGTACCCGGAGAACGATCCGCTCGGGACCGGCTGGAACATCATCCAGTCGCGCATCGCCATTGGCTCCGGTGGCATGCACGGCAAAGGCTGGGGGCAGGGCACCCAGGCCGCGCTGGATTTCCTGCCGGAGTACACCACCGATTTCGCGTTCTCGGTGCTGGCCGAGGAGTTCGGCTGGGTCGGGGTGCTGGCGGTACTGGGGCTGTTCCCGTTCGTCATCGCGCGCTGCCTGTGGATCGCGGCGGGCACGCGCTGCGGCTACGCCCGGCTGCTGGCCGGGACCACCGGTCTGGTGTTCTTCGTCTACGTGCTCGTCAACGGCGGGATGATCTCCGGCCTGCTGCCGGTGGTGGGGGTGCCGATGCCGCTGATCAGTTATGGCGGCACGTCGGCGGTGTCGCTGCTGGCCGGCTTCGGGCTGGTCATGGCGGTGCAGGGCAGAAAGCCCATCCACGGCCGGCAGCGCCACGGGCCACTGACGGCCGGCACCTGACGGTAAGGCCGGCCGCTGGCCGGCGGCTGCCACACCCGGCCGGAGGTAGAGCCGACCGTTGGTCGGCTGCACCAACACAGAAGCGCCCCCGGAGGTAGAGCCGACCGTTGGTCGGCCGCTCTGAACATTGTTCGGAAGGGATGGCCCAAAAACGTGGCGACCATTGCCGACGCACGGCACCCGCCCAGCGCACGCCATCCGCAGAATTGCGGAATGCGCGTCATCTGCTGTCGTGTTTGGTGCAGGTTTCGTCAAGAAAGTGGCGCAAAAGTGGGATGTGGCGCACACATATGACGTCGCTTGATCCTGATCAATGGACTTGTCGTAAACGGCCTGCACAATGGCGGCCCGTCAGCAGGGTGCAGTGAGCCAAGCGCTGCATCTGGGGAGCTTGACGGGGAGTAGTTGACCTTACGGGTACAAGGAGCGAGGCGCGCGCTGGGGAGTTGCGCGCCGCGCTGGTACCGACCTGGTCGGTTTGGCCGGTTGCGTCCATGGGGATGGGGGCGCAGCCGGCACGACCTTTTTGGCCATCGGCCTGCGCGATCCTATCGGGGTGTTCGGTTCCCCCGCAGCCGACGCGCGCGTTCAACCTCGACCGCCGCTGGCGCCAGGTGCTTCCCGGCTTTATCTGAATGGGGCTGCGATCACGGTCGAAATACACACGGGCTTAACGAGTCGGCGCTGGCTGACGCAATTCGTTGTGATTCATGGTCTTAGGGGTTTTAATTCATCCTTGACCTGCTAACCTGCCGCGATGATTCGACGCACTCTGGCCTGCATGCTTACGCTCGGTTTGGTCGCCTGCGCGACCCAACCGCCCTCTCCGTCACCGTCACCGCAGGCATCGGGTGCACCGAACAAGCCGGTGCCCGGGCAGAAGGGCCCGGCGGAAGCTGCGCCGGAGGCCGCTGCGGCCACCGCCGCGCCGGTCGACCTGACCCCGGTGCCGTTCGAGGTGGCCCGCGCCAACTTCGTGCGTGATACCGCCCAGCGCTACGGCATTCCGGCCGCGCAGATCGAAGCGACGCTGGCCCAGGCGCAGATCCGCGACCCGATCATCGCCGCGATGTCGCGTCCGGCCGAGCGGGTCAAACCGTGGAACGAGTACCGGCCGATGTTCATCAGCCAGTCGCGGATCGACGGCGGCCGCAAGTTCCTGGCCGAACACCGCGACGAACTCACCCGCGTACAGCAGCGCACGGGCGTGCCGGCCGAAGTGATCGTGGCCATCATCGGCGTTGAAACCAGCTATGGCCGCAATACCGGCAGTTACCGCGTGCTCGACGCGCTGTATACGCTGGCCTTCAAGTACCCGCGCAGCGGCGATCCGGCCAAGCTGGAGCGCGAAGTGCGCCGCGAACTGTATTTCCGCGATGAGCTGGCGCGCCTGTTCGCGCTGACCCGCGACGAGAAGCTGGACATCACTGCGATCAAGGGCAGCTACGCCGGTGCGATGGGCATGGGCCAGTTCATGCCGTCCAGCTACCAGGACTTCGCGGTGGACGGCAACGGCGATGGCCGCCGTGACCTGTTCAACAGCTACGACGACGTGTTCTCTTCGATCGCCAACTACTTCGTCAAGAAGGGCGGCTGGGTGCGCGGCGGCCCGGTGGCGGTACCGGCCACGCTGGCCGCGGGACGCGAGGAATTCAATCCCACCGACTGGGCGCCCACCTGGACCCTGTCCGCGTTGGCCCAGCGCGGTTACCAGCCCAGCGTGAGCGTGCCGGCCGGGCTCACCGCCACCCCGATCACGCTGGAAGGCAGCGCCGGCAAGCAGTACTGGCTGGGCTTCCAGAACTACTACGCAATCACCCGTTACAACCTCTCCAAGATGTACGCGATGGCCGTGTTCCAGTTGTCCCAGGCCATCGCCGGACAGGAGCTGCCCCCGGCATGAACGCACGCGCACGCTGCAGATGGCTGGTTCCCGGTCTGCTGATCCTGGCGCTTGCCGCCTGCAGCAGCGCGCCCAAGAAGCCGGCCAGCGCCGTTACCGCCAAGCCCGGCGGCACCCTGGTGCAGGGCAAGGGCAAGGGCGGACGCCCGGCCCATTGCCCGGACGGCTCGCCGTACAAGGCGGCCACCGAAGATCCCAGCACCCGCGGCGACTACCGCGCCGGCGGGCTGTACAAGCCGGGCGTCAACGACAGCACGCCCACCTATGTTCCGAACGTGGCCTGCATTCCCGAGCCGGACGTGGTCGACCTGCCGCGCTCGCCGGTGGGCAACAAATCGCCGTATGTCGTGCTGGGCAAGCAGTACCAGGTGCTGGACAAGACCAGCGGCTATGCCGAGAAGGGCACCGCCTCGTATTACGGCGCCAAGTTCCACGGCCGGCTGACCTCCAACCGCGAGGTGTACGACATGTACGCCTTCACCGCCGCGCACAAGACCCTGCCGCTGCCCAGCTTCGCCCGGGTGACCAACCTGGACAACGGCGAATCGGTGATCGTGCGGGTCAACGACCGCGGGCCGTTCCATGATGGCCGCGTGGTCGACCTGAGCTATGCCGCCGCCGTGCGCCTTGGCATCACCCAGCGCGGCACCGGCAACGTGGAAGTACGTGCGCTCAGCCCGGGCGACGACAACCTGCTGGCTGACAAGCCCTCGCGCCGCGAACGCCGTGCCGTGGCCGCCGCCAGCGTGGCCAGCGCCGCGCCGGCGCGCACGCCCAGCGACATGGACAAACTGGTGGGCCGGCTGCCGTCGCCGCCCTCGCCCAGCGCGGGCCGTCCGGCCGCCACCCAGGCCGCACAGATCGACGATGCCCCGGTCACGGTGAGCGCGCTGCCCGCCGCCCCGGTGGCCGTTGCCGCTGCCGCCCGCCCGGCGCCGCGCCCGGCACCGGCCGCCGCGCCTGTCCCGGCAAGTACCCTGCAACAGCAGGTGGGCAACGTGTTCCTGCAGGTGGCCAGCTTCGCCAGCCGCGACAACGCCACCCGCGCGCTGGGGCAGTTGTCCTCGGCCGGCATTGTCGGGGCCAGCATCAGCGACATCGTCAGCGGGGGCCGCACCCTGTGGCGCCTGCGGGTTCCGGCCGCCGACCACGCCAGTGCATCGGAACTTGCCGGCCGCATCGTGGGTCTGGGCTTTGGATCGCCGCAGATCGTGAAGGATTGACCGGCACGGCCGCCGCCGCCGGCCGCCACACGCCGCACCGTTGCATGGGCCTACAATGGCCCACCCCTCTTTCCACCTTGGCGCCCTCCAGGAGCTTGCTGTCCGATGAAATTCCGCTTTGCCGCTGCTGCCATGGCCACGACCCTGTTGGTGGGCGTGGTTTCTGCCCAGACCCCGCAGCCGGCCCCGCAGCCGACGCCTGCTCCTGCCGCCGCCCCGATCACCGTTGCCACCCCGCCGGCGCCCAAGCCCAGCGTGTCCAAGGCCTGGGTGCTGATGGATTACGCCACCGGCCAGGTGCTGGCCGGCGAGAATGAACATGAACAGCTGGCCCCGGCCAGCATCACCAAGGTGATGACCTCCTACGTGGTCGCCGCTGAGGTCAAGAACGGCAAGGTCCGTCCCGACGACCAGGTGATGATGAGCGAGCGCGCCTGGCGCGAAGGTGGCGCCGGTACCGACGGCAGCTACAGCGGCTTCCCGGTGAACCAGACCGCGCGCCTGGAAGACATGGAGAAGGGCATGGCGATCCAGTCCGGCAACGATGCCGCGATTGCCTTGGCCGAGCACGTGGCCGGCAGCGAAGAGGCCTTCGCTTCGCTGATGAACAGCTACGCCGCCAAGATCGGCATGAAGAACTCGCACTTCGTCAACGCGCACGGCCTGACCGCGCCGGGCCACCACAGCACCGCCTTCGACCTGGCGCTGCTGGGCCGGGCGATGGTGCGCGACTACCCGGAGACCTACGCCTACAACAAGGTGAAGGAATTCACCGTGGGCACCATCAAGCAGCCCAACCGCAACCTGCTGTTGTGGCGCGACGGCAGCGTGGACGGCATCAAGACCGGCCACACCTCCGAAGCCGGCTACTGCCTGATGAGCTCGGCGCAGCGCGGCGACCAGCGCCTGATCGCGGTGGTGCTGGGCGGCAGCTCGGAAAAGCAGCGTGCCGATGACAGCCTGGCGCTGCTCAACTGGGGCTTCCGCTTCTTCGAAACCCACCGCATGTACGAACCCGGCAAGGCCGTGGCCGAGCACAAGGTGTGGAAGGGCAAGACCGACACCGTGCAGCTGGGCGTGGCCCAGCCGCTGCTGGTGAGCGTGCCGCGTGGCCGCTACAACGACCTCAAGCCGACCATCGACGTGCCCAAGACCCTGGAGGCGCCGTTCACCGCGGGCCAGCAGATCGGCTCGCTGAAGGTGACGCTGGATGGCAAGGTGGTGGCCGAAGCCCCGCTGGTGGCCGTGGCCGCCGTGGAAGAAGCCGGCTTCTTCAAGCGCCTGTGGGACAGCTTCTGGATGTGGTGGGAATCGGAGTGATGCCTGCCCGACCGTAGTGAAGAAAGACCGGCGCATGCCGGTCTTTTTTTTGGGGCTGCGATGGGCCGATTGATGGTGTGCCGACCAACGGTCGGCAGCTACAGGGTGAACCGGTGCGTTTATCCGGCCGAACCGCTGGGAATCTGCGTGAACCGCTGCGAATCCCGGGCGAAACGGTGCGATTCCGGGTAGTGCCGGCCGCTGGCCGGCTCCTCGCACACCCTGCTGGGGTCATGGGGGCGCCGACCAACGGTCGGCGCCTACCGGTGTTTGGATGGGTCATGGGGAGCCGGCCAGCGGCCGGCACTACCGAGCCGGCGGACAGCCGAGGCAAAAAAAGACCGGCGGGTGCCGGTCTTTTTCTCTTTGGTGTGCCGACCAACGGTCGGCAGCTACCCTGTCGGTGTGCCGACCAACGGTCGGCAGCTACCCTGTCGGTGTGCCGACCAACGGTCGGCAACTACAGCGAGCGACTGATGGTGAAGCTGCCAAATACCGGCGACTGGCGCTGGCCGTCGAACTCGCGGGTGCTGTGGTAGCGGGCCACGGCGAACTTCCAGCGGCCGCGCATGACCGCCACGCCGTAGCCGGCCTGGCCCACCACGTGGCGCTTGTCCACGCTGTGGCTGTTGCGGAAGGTGTTGCCGTCCAGGGTGATGTCGCGGATCACCCAGGCGGCGTCGGTGGTGGCAAACAGGTGCCAGGACCAACCGGCCGGCTTGCCGCCGCGGGTGGGGGCGGTGTTCTCGCCGGCCGGCCGCAGCGGGGTGCTGCCGAAGTCGTCGGGCAGCTTCCAGCCGAAGCGCACTTCACCGCCCGCATTGACGTGGGTGGCCAGGTTGCCCACCGCGCCGCCGTAATGGCTGATCGCATCCCAGCCCCAGCCGGTCGCGTTGTCGGTGGCATCGGCCGGCCAGCGGCGCATGCGCTCGTGGGTGAGCATGAACACCGGTTCGTTGTGCAACTGGTTGTCCCAGCCCTGGAACTTCTCGTCGCCCAGCAGTTCGTGCACCGCGTTCTGCACCTGCTTGCCCTGCGCCCACGGGCCCACCACGCCCACGGCGAGCTGGGTGGTCTGCAGGCGGTCGCCCCGGCGGGCGTTGTAGCCGAAGCTGCCGATCAGCACGCCGGCGTAGGGCCGGTCGTCCTCGATCAGGTCCTTCCGGGTGAAATCGGTGGGGGTGAAGATGCCCTGGGCCAGGCTGAAGATCATGTTCTGCTGCTCGAATTCGCCCGGGTGCAGCTTTTCCAGGTGCCGGTTGACCCAGCGCGCCAGGCGCGGCAGGCAGGCGTCGTCGGTGTAGTCCACCAGATTGGGCGAGACCAGGGTGAGCTGGGCGCCGTTGGTGTAGCCCTGGTCCTGGTCGGCCCCGCCGAACAGGTCGTTGTCGACGCGGAAGTTGACCTGCGGAGGGTGCTCGCGCATCGCGTCGGGGCCGCACTGGTTGGCGGCCTGTACCGCGGGGGCGACGAACGCCAGGGCGCCGGCAAGTGCGGCCGACAACGCATAGGGCTTCAACGACATGGAATTCCCGCTCAGGATTTGTTTTGTTTTTAAGCGCATGCAGCGTAGTGAACGCGTGATGTACTGACCATACCCGCGCACGCACTGGAGCGTTTTGCTGGTGAAGGCCGATTTTCACGTAGCGTTGGGTGCAGCTATGGGCACGATCATGCAGCGCTTGGGTTCGGCCGCTGGCGTCCCCATAATCGCGGTCATGGAGATCACGTCTGACAACCCCGACCACGGCTTCCAGTTCCCCGGCCAGTTCGAACTCAGCGCCATGGGCGCGGCCGGCCAGGAGCTTGAACGCGAATTGCCGCGCCTGCTTGAGCAGGCCGGCGTTGAAGTACTGACCGAGCGGGTCAGCTGGAAACACTCGTCCAACGGCAAATATGTGTCGGTGCGGCTGGTGTTCAAGGCCGACAGCCGCGAACAGTACGACGCCGCCCACGCCGCGCTGCGTGACCACCCGGAAGTGAAGTGGACGCTGTAGCCGCCTGCGACAGCGTTCCCAGCCCGGGTGCCCGTCCGCCGCAGCCGGCGCGGGTGCGCCAGCTGGGCCGGCAGCCGTATGCGCCGGTCTGGCATGCCATGCAGCGGTTCACCGACAACCGCGACGACAGCACGGCCGACGAGCTGTGGGTGGTCGAGCACGACCCGGTGTTCACCCTGGGCCAGGCCGGCAAGGACGAGCACGTGCTGGCGCCGGGCGACATCCCGGTGCTGCACGTGGACCGCGGCGGCCAGGTGACCTACCACGGGCCGGGCCAGATCGTGGTCTACCCGCTGCTGCAGCTGCGCCGGCTGGGAATCGGGGTGCGCGACTACGTGTGCCGGATCGAGCAGGCGATCATTGATACGCTCGACGAATGGAATATCGGCGCTGAACGGCTGGACGGTGCGCCCGGGGTCTACGTGGGCGGCGCGAAGGTCGCCGCGCTGGGCATCCGGGTCCGCCGCGGCTGCACCTTCCACGGGCTGGCCTTCAATGTGGCCATGGACCTGGAGCCGTTCCACCGCATCAACCCCTGTGGCTACCAAGGGCTGCAGGTGACCTCGGTGGTAGACTTGGGGGGACCGTCCGGCATGGCGGCCGTGACGCCGGTGCTGCTGGGCCATCTGGCCCGCCAGTTCGGCCTGGACCTCCAGCCGACCACTGATTTGCCCGATCTGACAGAGGCGGCGTAACGCCGCCGACCAAGGCCATGACTGAAACCACCGCTCGCCTCATTCCCCTGCAGATCGTGCAGGGCGACACGCCGTCCGTTGCGCCGCTGCAGACGGGCGTCAAACAGCTGGGCGGGGACAAGATCGGCCGCTCGCCGGTGCAGTTCGCCGATGCGCCGGTGCTGCGCAAGCCGTCGTGGATCCGGGTGCGGATTCCGTCGGGAAACGCGGTGCAGACGCTGAAGGCCAAGCTGCGCGAGAACCGTCTGGTGACGGTCTGCGAAGAAGCCAGCTGCCCGAACATCCACGAGTGCTTCAGCCATGGCACGGCGACGTTCATGATCCTGGGCGAGGTGTGCACGCGGCGCTGTTCGTTCTGCGACGTGGCCCACGGGCGGCCGAAGCCGCCGGATGCCAACGAGCCGGCCAG